>CAZZWG010000005.1:5077-43614 GCA_964657685.1 Verrucomicrobia bacterium Tous-C9LFEB
CAACAAGTCCGTCATACCCCAGACCCACACTGTTTCCGATAACGGCGCCACCTACATCGCCCACAACGATGTCTTCACCATGGGTGCCGGCTATCTCGACATCGGGGCCGCCGTTAGCGACGCCAAAACCAGGCTCATCCCACTTGGCACCGCCATGACGCCACTCGCGGTCTACGACCCGAACAGCGGCAGTGTGGGCCTCGTCAAGGACAACACGGCGCTCTGGGGGGCAACCGCTCTCTGGGGGGCGGCCAACGTCTACGGCTCCACCGCCTTCACCAGCGGCAGCACAGCCCTGTGGGGGGCAACAGCCCTCTGGGGAGCCGGCACCACCTCGGCCAGCACAGCCCTCTGGGGAGCCGCGAATACCGGGGCCGCCAACGATCCCAACGCCGCCACTGCCCTCTGGGGAGCAACCGCCCTTTGGGGAGCCAACGACCCGCAGGCCTTTACCGCCCTTTGGGGCGCAACTGCCCTCTGGGGAGCCAGCTCACCGCAGGCCACCACCGCCCTTTGGGGTGCCTCCACCCTCGATGGCACAACAGCCCTCTGGGGAGCTGGCACCTCCACCGCCTCCACCGCTCTCTGGGGAGCAACCACCGTCAACGGCTCCACTGCCCTCTGGGGAGCAACCACTTTCGCCGGGCAATAACCTCGGTCTGCAACACTTCGGGCAGCCTCGCCAACGAGGCTGCCCCTTTCTTTTGCGGCAACTCCGCCCCGCAACCTCAAACAACGCCCGCGATCCTTCAATAACGTTATCTTTCGTTATCTACGCTCAAGCTTGCCTACTAATTCACAGCAATCGCTACACTAAGAAATGAACACCTCACAAAAGAGCCGCCGGGGGAACTGCGCTGAGGGCGCAAACTTGCGCCGAAGCGCCTCCTCAAGGCAACCTGGCCTGTCCCTTGCTTAGGCCTGGTGAGCGTAAAGTACTCATTCCAGATACTTTGCACTAAACCTCCTGTTTGCAATACTTTGCGCAAATCTGCTTCCGTATCTATAAAGAAACAAAGACTTTCCTCGAAACAGCCGGGGGCCCACTCCCCCCTCCGAATAAGCGATAGCATGATCTACACCCAACCATGAGCCTCCTCGCCACCGCGCCCGCCGTCACCCTGGCCGACATTCAGGCCGCCCGCGCCCGCCTCGGCGACGCCGTCTACCGCACCCCCTGCGCCCGCTCCGAAACCCTCTCCCGCCAGACCGGCCAGAACATCTTCCTCAAGCTCGAGAATCTCCAGATGACCGGCTCCTTCAAGGAGCGCGGCGCTCTCAACCGCATCGCCACCTTATCCCCGGAGCAGGCCAGCCGAGGCGTGGTCGCCGCCTCCGCCGGCAACCACGCCCAGGGCGTCGCCTACCACGCCACCCGCGCCGGTATCCGCTCCACCATCGTCATGCCACTCGCCACGCCGCTGGTGAAGGTCCAGGCGACCCGGGGCTTCGGCGCTGAAGTCATCCTCTACGGAGCCAACTACGACGAGGCCTGCCACGAAGCCACACGTCTCGCCGAAAGAGACGGCACAACCTTCATCCACCCCTTCGACGACCCCTTCGTCATCGCCGGGCAAGGCACCATCGCCCTCGAGCTCCTCGAGCAGGTCCCTAACCTCGAAGCCGTAGTCGTCCCCATCGGCGGTGGAGGCCTGATCTCCGGCATCGCCACAGCCCTGAAGGCCACGCATCCAGACATCCGCATCATCGGCGTGCAGACCGCGCGCCTTCCCAGCATGCAACGGGCTCTCCGCGAAGGCCATCCCGTCACCCTCGACCCCGCCACCACCATAGCCGACGGCATCGCCGTCCGCCGCGCCGGTGACATCACCCTCCCGCTCGTCCAGCGCTACGTCGACGAAATCGTCACCGTAGAAGAAGACGAAATCGCCAGCGCCATCCTCACTCTCCTCGAACGCGAGAAAACTCTCGCCGAAGGCGCCGGCGCGGCCGCTCTGGCTGCCATCCTGCAGCGCCGCACCTCCCTGCCCGCCTTCACCCGCATCGCGGTTCTCGTCTGCGGCGGCAACATTGACGTCACGCTTCTTAGCCGCATTATCGAGCGAGGCCTTGTCCAGGATGGCCGCCTGATTCGCCTCCGCATCCACCTTCTCGATCGCCCGGGCGCCCTGACCGACCTCACCGCCATCATCGCCAGCCATCGAGCCAATATCGTCGACACCCTCTACAATCGCGCCTACTACGGTGTAAACCTCGGCGACACAGCCATTGACATGACGATGGAAACCCGCGGACGCGAACAGGTCGACGAACTTCTTGCCGCTTTGACCGCCGCAGGCTACAAACACAGCCGTGTTCTGTAGGCTATAGGCCACATTTGCGCCATTTCCTTTGCGCTTCGTAGACACTCTTTGTTGACACAAAAAATTCTGGAGACCCGATGCGCCTTCGCTTGCCGTTTGCCGTCCTTGCCCTTGCTGTGTTCGTCCTGCCCCAATCCAAAGCTCACGCCCAATTCGCCGTCTACGGCCTCTTTTCCGGTGGCATCCTCGGCTCCACACCCACCATTCCCGGCAGCAGTACCTCGCACGATGCAGGCTTCTCCTCCGGAGGCTTTACCATCGGCGCCTACGACGAGTTCACCAGGACCGGGATCATTCACTTCGGCATTGACGGCCGCTACTTCTCGCAAAGCAGCTCTAACAGCAACAGCTATGGCAACAAAGTTCACGGCGGCCTGATTGGCCTGCGCCTCTCCGCCAAACTGCCCATCATCCCTTTGAAGCCGTACGTGCAGGCTGAGGTCGGCGCTGTCGGCACCAACTACGGCATCAACCCCAACACCACCACCTCCTCCGCCTGGCAGATCAACGGCGGCGTAGACTACACGGTTCTCCCCCATCTCGACCTGCGCGCCGAGTATGGCGGAGGAACCATCAACGCCTACCAGGGCGGCAATCAGACCTTGCAGGAGTTCGGTGGCGGTGTAGTCCTGCGCTTCTAAGACTCACCACCCCATCCAGGGCGCGACAAAGAGACGATGCTGGGACGCCTACGGTACAGTAATCCCCGAACAGGAGATTGCATGACCTCTCGACGTCAGTTCCTGCGCGATGCTGTGGTGGCAGCAGGCACAACGGCCCTCGCTTCACGTTTTACGGCCCGCAGTTATGCCCAGATTGCCGGCGCTAACGAGCGCCTCAACTTTGCCGTCATCGGCCTGAACAGCCGCGCTTACGCCCATCTCTCTTCGCTAGAGGCCAACAAGGCCGCGGCGCGCATCGCCCAGGTGTGCGACGTGGACACGGTGATTCTGGAGAAGTACGCGGGCGCAACGGAGAAGGTGACGGGCACAAAGCCGCAAACGCAGCAGGACTTCCGGCGCGTTCTCGCCTCGAAAGACATTGACGTCGTCACCATCGCGACCCCCGACCATTGGCACGCGCCGATGGCGATCCTTGCACTCGAGGCCGGCAAGCACGTCTACGTCGAGAAGCCCTGCTCGCAAAACCCGCACGAAGGCAAGATGCTCGTTGCCGCACAAAAGAAGTACGGCAAGCTCTGCCAGATGGGCTCGCAACAGCGCTCCTCGCCGCACTCGATCGAGATCGTCGAAAAGATCCACAACGGCGTGATCGGCCGCGCTTACTGGGCTGAAACCTGGTACACGAACCGGCGCAAACCGATAGGCGTCGGCAAGCCCGTTCCCGTGCCCGCCACACTCGATTGGGATCTCTGGCAAGGCCCCGCGCCGCGCCGCGAATACAAGGACAACCTGCATCCGTACAACTGGCACTGGTTCACCAACTGGGGCACGGGCGAGGCCCTGAACAACGGCACACACGAAGTCGACGTTGCCATCTGGGCGCTCGGTGCAGGGTTCCCCGGCAAGATCACCGCAGCAGGTGGACGCTATGCCGCGCACGACGACTGGCAGTTCTACGACACGCTTGATACCAGCTTCATCTACCCCGACCAGCTCATCACCTGGAAGGGCGACTGCTGCAGCGGAAAAACCACCTACGGCCGGGAGCGCGGCACTTGTGTTCACGGTACGGGCGGCTCCGTGATCCTCGACCGTGATGGCTACGAGGTCTACGACGTGAAAGACAAGCTCCAAACTTCGTACAAGGTCCCCAACAAGCCGAAGACAAGCTCCACGGACCTGGTTGGCGCGGACACTATGACCGACGCGCACTTCGCCAACCTGATTGCTGCCATTCGCAACGGAGATCCTCTTCGCCAGCCCGTTGAGCAAGGCAACATCCCGGTCACCATGCTGCAGCTCTCCAACATCGCCTATTTCACCGGACGTGAGCTTCACACCGATCCCACAACCTACGCCATCCTTGATGACAAAGACGCCGAGGCGATGACGCGACGCACATATGAGAAGGGCTGGGAGCCGAAAGTGTAAGCTCTCCCGGGTCTTCGCGCGCAAGTGTCTGCTGTTGCTCTAGGACGCCGCCACGTTCCCCATGCCCGCCAATACGCCACGCATGTAGGCAAAGCTCTCGATCATGCCCGGCAGCGGATCCTCGGCCTTGATTTCATACTCCAGGTCCACAAATCCCGCATAACGCGTCGCTGCTAGTGCGGCAAAGATCGCGCGTACTGGCATGACACCTTCCCCCACCGCAACCTGGCTCTCCTTCACGGTGCCCTGCGCCAGATCCTTCATATGAATGTCTAGAAGTCGTGGTCCGGCTTTACGGATCGCCTCAACAACATCCACACCTGCGCGTAGCGTGTGGCCCACATCAATGCAGCAGCCAAGCCGCGCATCCATGCCTTGTACCGCTTTCAGCACATCCAGCGGCGACGGCCACTCCTTATCCTCGGGCCCGTGATTGTGAATGGCAACACGCACGTCGTACTGCTTCGCAAAGCGCTCCACCCGCGGCAACGTCTGATGCGTCGGCGCACCGACGATGAGCGAGATGCCTGCCGCTTTGACGTACTCAAACTTCCCGCGGACATCCTCGTCTTCATCCTTGTTGAAGTAAATGGTTCCCGCCGCTGTAAGCTTCAGGCCAGCCGCGCGGTACTGCGCCGCAAGTGCACTCACCCCGTCCAACGGCGTCATCGGCAAGTGGGTATCTTTCAGGTTCAGGTAAGGTGTTCGCAGCTGCTTCATCGCCGCGATGATAAAGGCCGGATCCTTGAAGTTCCTGAGGCTGTAGCTTGCCACGCCAAGGCGGACAGCCGCGCTTCCATTGCCCTGGGCCTGTAGGGAAACAGGTCGCAAGGCAGCCGCTGCTGCTGCCGCCAGAGCGCCACGGCCCAATGCGCGACGGGATAAATTAGTGACCATGCAGGGCATGCTAAGTGGCGCCCCGCACGGATGTCTACTCACTCCCCCGCCCATTCCAACGAGATAACGAGTTACTCGGAGTCAAGGCGGCCGGTTAAAGCGCCGAAACGATCAATCTGGACTCATGTACATGCAGTGTTCACACCTTTTCCTTACATTGCGGTTGCTAAGGAGAATCAACACATGGCAATCAGCGTGGCCGAACTAGACGGAATGCAAGCACGGTACAAGGCAGCGGTTGAGGAGTGGGTTGGCGCTATACGGGAGGAGGAAGCGCTTGCCTCAACCACCCATAACGAGGCGGAGGTCGACCAGTGGCAAGGCCCTGCTTTCGGCAGGAGGTCCTGCATAAGCAGGCGAAAGATGCGAAAAGCGCCTATGAGGGCGCTCTTCGAGAGAAGTTCTTTAACTTCTAGGTTCAACGCCAGATCAAATGCGCATCGGCATCAGGATATAGCGGTAACGTACATCCTCATTGTTGTCCTCTGGCCGCATCTGGCCGGCGGACTGCGCGTCCTTGAACTCCATGCGCACTTCGCCGGCTTCTCCGATGGCCTTGAGAAAATCGATGAGGTAGCTTGAGTTGAAACCAACTACCAGCGGATCGTAGCTGTAGGGCGTCTCAATCACGTCCTCTGATTCGCCAGAATCAGTCGATTGCGCGCTCAGCTTGAGTTCGTTCTGCTCCAGGCGGATGCGAATGGCGCCTGAACGCTCATCTGCGAACTGGGCCACGCGCTGGATGCAGCCCATCAGATCCTCTGAACGCACGATGACGAATTTGTTATTGTCACGGGGCAGCACAGCCTCGTAATTGGGAAACTGACCGGTCAGCTTGCGGCTGGTAAGCACGCGCCCACCGATACGGAAGAAGAGCGTCTGTTCATCGTCAGCGAAGTCGATCTGCTCAGCCTCCGTGTTGGACAGAAGGCCGTTCAGCTCGGCGAGCGCCTTACGGGGAATGAGTGTCTTCTTCTCACCTGTGATGCCTTCGAGGTTCTCGCCCAGTTTCTCAATGTGCGCGAGCCGATGACCGTCGGTAGCGACCATTGCCATGGACTCGGCCTTGAGCACAAGCAGCGCGCCGTTCAGCGTGTAGCGGGACTCCTCGTTGCTGATCGCAAAGATCACCTTTGCGATCATGTTGCGCAGCGAGCCTGCCGCGATCTTGTGGCCGATCCCCTGGGGAAACTCCGGTACCTGCGGGAAGTTGGCGCGGGCCATGCCGACCATCTTGGTATTGGACCGGCCGGCGCGAATCTGCACCCAATGGTTGTCCATCAGTTTGATGGAAATCTCACCGTCGGGCAACAGGCGGATGTAGTCGTAAAGTTTGCGTGCCGGGATGGTGCAGGCGCCGGCCTTCTTCACCTTGGCCGCACAACTGGTCTTCAGCGACTGATCGAGGTCGGTGGCGGTGATGGTCAGGCGTCCGTTGCCGTTCTCGCCAGTGGTGGCCTCGAAGAGAAAGTTCGACAGGATCGGGATGGTGGTCTTTCGCTCGACGACGGTCTGGGCGGCGGTGAGCTCGCGCAGCAATTCGGCGCGCGAAACCGTGATCTCCAGGTTGCCGGTAGGAACTGCAGCGACATCGGGCGTCAGCGTAGCGGTGGACACGTTTCGTTTCTCCTGCGTTTGCGTTGATTCTAGGCGACCGGAGGCCCTTTGTGCAGGATTCCGCAGATGTGAATAAACCCCGCCTCTGTGTGGGGTTCCGGTACCGGTGTAGAGAGGGCGTCCAGAGTATGCCAGCGAGGCGCTGTGCGATGGATGTACTTCAGAAACAGAAGTGAAAATAAGTAAATATCTCTCCGTATCCGTCGTTGTGCGTGGGGAAGTGGATAAACGGTGCAAATGACAATGATCTGCCACTTTAGCGTCATCGCCGGTTTCCAAAAGAGGGATGTACAGAAGCGCAACACTCGGACCCGCGGTGCACTGCCAAAAGATTGATGCCTGAGTTCACGCGTGTTCCACTACGGGGAAAGCGGACGTCCTTGGAAGAGGGTGCACCTGATGTGCGAAAGAGCGCTGCATCCTCGTCTTTCGCGCTATATTTTCGAGTCAACTTTCCACAAGGCATAAAAGTCCGGGTGAGGAAATGAGCTCCGCCTAGCAAATCGGGGTGGGGAGGGCAGGCTACATGTTCCTATGCAGAGGCTCGAAGAAACGAAAGAACCCAAGGCTACCCTGTCAAGGCGCGGCCCTATGCGGCACACAAAGGAAAGCCACGTCGCTGGGCAGCAACGTGGCTTTGATTTCCTGGTCTTTTGTTCTTACGGTTTTGACTACCGGCTTCGGCGGGATCGGTCGCGGTCGCCTGGGCGGTCCCTGCGGGCTCCATAGCCGCGGCTCTCGCGCACAGGTTCTTCAGGGATCCGATAACCTTCTGGATACAGCACCACAAAGCGTCGAGGACCCTCGCCAGAGCTGGCGGTCTGCAGCCCGGAGTCGCGCAGAAACAGGTGCACCATCCGGCGCTCGCGTGAGCTCATTGGCGGAAAGCTGTAGGGCTTGCCTGTCTCTTCCACGCTTTCGATAGCAAGGTCAGCACTTTCGCGCAGGGTCCGGGCGCGCTCCGCCTTGTACCCGTTTGTGTCGAAGGAGACCCGATCGTGCTCTTCCGGGTCGAGATTCAGGATCTTCGCGACGACATGTTCAAGCGCACGCAGCAGTTCGCCTTCACGCTCCGTCAAGAGTCCGGCATCGGGTCCCTTACATTCAACGTAGATGTCCCTGCGTTCGAAGCCATCCGGATCTATGGCGCCGGCACCGGCAGTGATGCGAAAACGTAGGCGCAGACCACCAGTGGTTGTCAGCAGCCGCATAAATTTGGCAACGGTTTCGGCGGCTTGCGCCAAGTCTTGCATGGTGGTCCTTGGCTCCCGCGGGAGCCTCTCTGTGGGATGCAGTTGCAGCCATTTCGGCAGGATGCCGTACTAGTGTACCTTCCCCGTCAGCGTCTTGCCTCGATCGTGCGCGACCGGCCGCCCGGGGCTAACTGTTTGCGGCGGGCCCGGTCCAGCTGAGCCTCCTTCATTTGCCGGCCGAGCGACGTGCGGTTCATCACCTGCTGCTGAAGAATCATGATCAAATTGCCCACATTCCAATACAGTGCCAGCCCGGAGGCATAATTCCAGGTCATATAGCCCGAGAACGCCGGCATCATGAACGCCATCATCTTCTGCTGCTGCGGGTCCACACCTGGTGCGGGCGTGAAGTACTGCACGGCAAACGAGGTCAGAACCATGAAGATGGGCAGAATATGGTACGGATCGGCGGAAGAAAGGTCGGGGAGCCACCAGAAGTGCGCCTGCCGAAGCTCTACGACCTTCGTCATCATGGTGAAAAAGGCGAACAGAAGCGGTAACTGGACCAGTGTGGGAACGCAGCCGCCGAACATGCTGACGCCCTGCTCCTTCTGATAGGCCATGATCTCCTGGTTCATCTCGGCGGCTTTCGGATCGGTGGGTCCGGGATTCTTGTACTTGGCCTTGATGGAGTCAATCTGCGGTTGAATCCGCTGCATCTTGAGCGCCGACTGCATCGACTTTACGCGGAGCGGCAGAAGTACGGCATTGATCAGCACGGTGTAGAGGATGATCGCCCAGCCCCAGCTGCGCACGACATGCGCGTAGGTGAACTGGAGGCCAAGGAAGAGCCACTTGCCAATGATGCCCCAAAAGCCAAAGTCGAGGAGCTGTTCGAGCGTGTGACCGCTCGCTGAATGTACGGCCTTGAGCACCTGGATGTCCTTGGGGCCCACGAAGAGACGGGTCTGGACATGGTTGGTGCGGTCACCGATCGCAGTGCCCAGGACAGGGACCATGGCGCTTCCCTTGGCCGGCGCACCCTGGCCGACCCGGCGCTGGACCTTGGTGATGTCGATCTCGTTGTGCAGTGTGACCAGGGTGGCGTCGGCGGGCCGGTCCGGCAGAAAGACCGCGCCGAAGTATTGGTCCGCCGTGCCGGCCCAGTCAAAGGGACCGGCTACGGTGTTGCCGCCGACAATCTTCTTGAAGGCGGTGTGGTCTTCCTTACCGTCGGCCATGGTGTCGACCGTTCCGCCGGCGTAAGCCTGTGCTGTTTCCATATCTCCGAGGCCTGCCGGCCACGCGACCGTTGCGGCCACCGGCACACCGTTGCGAAGGACCTGGGTATCGGCATGCACAACATAGTCCGCGCCAAAGGTAAAGGTCTTCGCCACCTTCAGATCGCCGGCCTGGTACTGGAAACTCAGTGTTGCCGGGGCCTGGAGCGACCCGGTCGCGGAAGGCACATACAGGGCCTGGCTCAAGGATTGCGTCAGGTTGTGATCGTACGTGTAGAGCGACAGCGGATACCCGTAGAGCTTGGCCGCACCCTCGTGGACGATATCAAGCGGGTGGCCGGCGTTGTCTTTGTAGCGCTTCAGAATCCACGATGTCGCCTGGCCTCCTCGATTGGAGAACGTAATCCGGTATAGCTCATTCTCAACAACAGTGGTGTTCTCGGCAGAGGCCTGAACGGCGTTCAAAGCCGGCTGGCTGGCGTTATTCGTGGACGCTGTGCCCGCGGCCGTGTTGTCACGTCCGGGACTGGGCGTTGCCGGCGCCGTGATCGCAGCCGTTGCGCTGGGCTCGGCAACCTGTGGGCTGTGCCGCGTGCGCCAGTACTGTAGGCCAAAAATCACGCCCATCATCACAAACATCATGAGCAGAAACGAGCGGTTATCCTGGCCGCCGCCGGCGCCTGGGCCGGCGCTGCTGCCCGCATTGGGATTTCGAATCTCTGGCAAAGTGTTTCCTATTCCTTGAGGCCTGCGCGGAAAGCTGAGTGAACCACGCGCAGGAACGCTTGTTTGATGGTAAACGTTCGCGCGCTCGCTGAGGTTCCATCCCGGTTAAGGGACCGGATCGGTCCCGCCGTCTGAGAACGGATGGCACCGGCCCAGCCGGCGCACCGCGAGCCAACTGCCCCGCAGCCAGCCGTGTCGCAGCACGGCGACATAGGCGTATTCGCTGCAGGTGGGCAGGTATTTGCAACGTGTTATTCCGAAGCTGTGGAGTAGCGGGGAGAGAACACGCCTGTAAGCCGTGAAGGCGGCTCCGGCAAGCCGGGCCCGGGTGCCCTCCGCAGTCTGCGAGGGCATCATGTTCATCTGCCAGCGCCTCGCGAGGGCTTGCTGCTCGATGCTCTTTGAAGAGACCCGGAAGCCGGCCTGGGACCGGGCTTTGGACGTGGACTGCCGGAAAACGGCCTGCCGCGCACTGCCTGCAGAATCTGGGCTATCTCGCGATCGAGAACGGCGGTGTCTGCGGTCAGGACAGTGCGTTTGGGATGGAGTACAACATCTACCGGCAAGCCGCCGGCGAGGGACAGGTGCTTCCGCACGAGCTCGCGAAGACGGCGCTTGATGCGGTTGCGATCGACGGCCTTCCCAAGTGCCTTGGGGACCGTCAGGCCGACGCGTGTCCCGGGAGTCTCGCTACGTACGGCCGCACTCGAACCAGGCTCACGCAGCACACTGAAGTAGGCAAGCTGCTGAGCCCATACCTTGCGGCTGGTGTTGTAGACACGCTGGTAATCAGCATGTTTGCGCAAACGATGATGTGTGGAATCAGACATGCGGATCACCTGCGCAGCACGGTCGCACCACCCAGCGGAGTTGGGGATGGGCTCAAGCTGCTCCCTAATGGAGCGTGTCGTGTCAGTGTGTTGGTCGCCGGTGTGCTGCGTCACCACAGTACCAATCAGGGCAAGCCGAGTCTCTTCACTTGCCGAGGTGTTGTGACGCAGGCCACGAGGCACGACGAAGAACTCTCCCGCGTGCACATCGACGAGACCTCCGTCGCTCGGGTCACGACCGATGCGAAGAACGCCGCGTAGCACGAGAAACATTTCGTCTCCGTCGGCGTGCGTGTGCCAGGGGAAACTCTCCGTTAACCCGCGCCACCTTGACGTACTGGTCATTGACGCGACCCACGATGCGAGGAGCCCAAAGCTGAGGGAGAGCTTCGCATGCGATCTCCAGCGAGACTGGACGCTGCATGAATGGCTCTCCCTTTGGCACGGCGCGGAGACTCCGGTTAGTCGCGGAACCCTGCGGAAACCGCGATCTTGTGACGGCCCTTGGCACGACGGCGGCTGAGAACAGCGGCTCCGGCCTTGGTCTTCATGCGGCTCAGGAAGCCGTGAACTTTGCTGCGACGGCGACGGTTCGGTTGAAAGGTACGCTTGGGCATTCTGTTGTCCTGTTGATCTCACGTCTGCCGACCGCGTGACGTCCTGTACGCGAGGATTAGCATGGTCACACAATGGCTTTGGACCACACTGGCAGCAACTCCTGAGTATAGCGGATACCCATCGAACGGACAATGCTGGGGAGCTTTGGTAACGTGTACCTGGTGATCTTCGACTACACGCGGGGCAACCAATCGAGACTTTCACCAAGGCTGGTGCAAGCCGCCCGATGCCTGCAAATTTTGCCTTCGGGGCGTGTCAGTGGCCCACATTCAACGTGCTACTATCGACTCCGTTCTGACAAGGGGCGGCTGGCTGTAACTGAGCAACTGAACCACTCCTTCTTTTGCGGCACTCTCTCCGCCGGTCGCGGCTGAGCTCAAGTAAAACGGTGATCTGGAGCAGCACACCTTCCGTGGCTGACAGGGCCACTGCGTCCAAATTTCGGCATCTTTTTGCCGTTCCCTGGGCTCTCAATTGATCGTCTACGACACGAAGGAATTAGCAAGCAATGTCATTTGTCCCGGTCCCCACCGCCGTCCTCAATCAATGGGTGCGCATCCTCGGTGCGTTGGAAAAGAAGGTCAAACGACAGAGCTTTGAAGCCTGGTTTAAGCCCACCCGCTTCTCGCATGTCGAAGACCGGACGCTGTATGTGCGGGTGCCCACGCCCGAGTTTGAGATCATCGGCGATCGCTACGGCGACCACATCCACGAGGCCATCGACACGCTGGGGCTGGAGATCGACCAGGTGGTGTTCCAGGCGCCGCCGGCAGAGCCCACGGCCCCGCGTGTGCGTGAGGACGGAGCGTTTGCTCCTCAGCCGACACACTCGGCGAATGCGCCTCGACCGGCGCGTCCCTCCGCTCCTCAACCTGCAGCCGCGCCTGGTCCGGAGCAGAGCCGTTTCGACTGGAACTCCGCGGCGCAGCTAAAGCCCAGTTATTCGTTTGCAAATTTTGTGCAGGGTCCGGGGAATCAGTTTGCTCACTCCGCCGCGAGTGCGGTAGCCGAGCGTCCCGCGCGCACCTACAACCCGCTATTCATCTACGGTGGTGTCGGATTGGGCAAGACACACCTGATGCATGCGATCGGCCATGAGGTGAAGCGCCGCCTGCCGCACGCTGCCATCACCTATGTGACCGGTGAGAAGTTTACGAATGATCTGATCAACAGCGTTCGCCATCAGCACGATAACCTGACGGGCTTCCGTGACCGTTATCGCTCGACAGATGTCCTGTTGATCGACGACGTGCAGTTCATTGGCGGCAAAGAGCGCACGCAGGAAGAGTTCTTTCACACCTTCAACACGTTGCATGAAGGCATGAAGCAGGTTGTCATCGCGTCGGACCGGCCGCCTAAGGAGCTCAACGGTTTCGAGGACCGGTTGCGCTCGCGATTTGAGTGGGGCCTGGTGGTCGACATCCAGCCTCCTGACCTTGAGACAAAAGTGGCCATCCTGCAGCGCAAGGCGGAGCTTGAGAATGCGAGTCTCCCCGTCGACGTTGCCCTTTTTATTGCCGGCAATGTACGAACGAATGTGCGCGAGCTCGAGGGTGCCCTAGTTCGACTGATGGCCTGGTGCGGTCTGCATCACGTGGAGATGACACTTGCAACGGCGCAGCAATGCCTGAAGCAATTCATCGATACGCAGGTACGCAAGATCACGATTGAATCAATCCAGCGTGCAGTGGCCGAGCAGTTTGGTATGCGTGTGGGCGAGTTGAAGCAGAAGAACAACTCGCGTCAGATTGTAGTTCCCCGTCAGATTGCGATGTACCTGGCCAAGCAGATGACGGAGGCCTCGCTGCCCGAGATCGGGCGCCAGTTTGGGGGCAAGCACCACACCACGGTGATGCATTCGATCTCGAAGATCGATGAGCAGCGTCGGCATGACAAGGATCTCGCCCGTACGCTGGGTAAGCTGCAGGAGACGCTGAGCTAGGTCCTGTCTCTATCTCGCCGCATGTCTGGCGAAGCGCATCCATAGTGGAAGCGTCGACGAGAGGATGACATGCCACCAAAGAAAGCTGCAAAGAAGGTCGGGACTAAGCTTGCGAAGAAAGCTGCAAAGAAAAGCGCGAAGCTGCAGGGCGATGATCTACGGCGCGCGTATGAACACCTTCATAGGGTGAACATTCTTCACGGTGGCCTGCCGGCGCAGGCGCTAGCGCAGATCGACACATTGACACGTATAGCGCAGAGTTCGCTTGCTGCTGGGGAAGACAAGGGCGGTGCCGATCTGCTGCGCGCCGCCGAGCATCTGGCGTTCGGCTCACTGGCCACGCAGGATGGAGATCCCAGTGTGGCTGCCAAGCTTATGGGCGCGGCACAGGAGGAGTTTGACCGGCTGGTGGAGCGTGGAACGGCGCACTGGGCTGAGCGGGAGGGCAGCAGTCCGCGTGGGATAGCGACGGTTTACAAGTCCATGCTGAACGAAGCGAAAGCTGCGATGAGGGCGGGTGCGCTGCATCGCGGGCTGGAATTCGCGAGGGGTGCAGAGGCTCTCTCGCACGTGGAAGCGATTCCCGCAAGGCTGGACAACGGTGAAGGCGTCCGCGGCAGGCTGCGCGTTTAAATCGTTGCAGTCGGTGCGAGTCTACGGTCACTCCCGATTCACGAAACAGCGATAGCATGGATGGGTGAATGAGCGGCGTTGGGTATTACTGATCGCCGGCGAGCTGGGCGGGACCGAGTCGGTCTCGGATCGCGCCATGGAGCGCCTCGTCGAAGCAATTAAGAACGAAGGCTATGCAGTGGTGCGGACTTCCACACCGGAGGACGGTCTGGCGCTGGTAACGTCGGACCCTTCGTATAGTGCGATCCTGCTGGATTGGGATCTTGAGGGCGACAACCAGTTTGCGGAGCACGCGGCGCTGCAGATTCTGCGTGCCGTTCGTCAGCGCAACAAGAAGGTTCCGATCTTTTTGATCGCGGATCGTACGCTGGTGAGCGAGCTGCCGCTGGAAGTGGTGCGGCAGGTGCATGAGTACATCCACCTGTTTGGCGATACGCCGGCATTCATTGCTAACCGCGTTGATTTTGCTGTTGACCGCTACCATGCGAGCTTGTTGCCGCCGTACTTTCGCGAACTGCAGAAGTACACCGATCAGGGTGCGTACTCGTGGGACGCGCCTGGTCATATGGGCGGCGTGGCGTTTCTGAAACACCCAATCGGGATGGAGTTCCACCGGTTCTTTGGTGAGAATTTGCTGCGCGCGGATTTGGGCATCTCGACGGCACCGCTGGGGTCGTGGCTGGACCACATTGGGCCTCCGGGCGACTCCGAACGAAACGCGGCGCGCATCTTCGGTGCTGACTGGACGTTTTATGTTCTGGGCGGATCGTCCACGTCGAACCAAATTGTTGGGCATGGTGTGATTGCGAATGACGACATTGTGCTGGCTGATGCGAACTGCCATAAGTCGATTGCGCATGTGCTGACGGTTACGGGGGCGAGGCCTGTGTACTTCAAGCCGACTCGCAACGGCTACGGGATGATTGGCCTTGTGCCGCTGCGGCGATTCAGTCCTGAGTCAGTGAAGGAGTTGATTAGCAGGTGCCCTTTCACGCCTGGTGCGACCTCCCCGAATCCGAGCTATGCGGTGGTGACGAACTCGACCTATGACGGGCTTTGCTATGACGTGAACAAGGTTGTGGAGCAGTTGGCGAAGAGCGTGCCGCGCATTCATTTTGACGAAGCGTGGTATGCGTACGCGAAGTTTCATGAATTGTATGAAGGCCGGTTTGCGATGGGCGTTCCGGACGAGATGCCGAACCGTCCGCAACTGTTTGCGGTGCAGTCGACGCACAAGATGCTGGCGGCGTTTTCGATGGGTTCGATGGTGCATGTGAAGCTGAGCGACCGGGCGCCGCTGGATTTCGACGCGTTCAATGAAGCGTTCATGATGCATGGGACGACGTCACCGTTTTACCCGCTGATTGCATCACTGGATGTGGCTGCGGCGATGATGGACGAGCCTGCCGGACACACGCTGATGGAAGAGACGATTGGCGATGCGGTGAGCTTCCGGAAGGCGATGTCTTCGGTTGCGCACCGGCTTCGCGAGGCGGAGAGCAATGGCGATGGTTGGTTCTTTCGGATCTATCAGCCGGAGCAGGTGCATGACCCTGTGACAGGGGAGACGTGCGTGCTGGAGGAGGCGCCTGACAAGCTGCTGATCAGCAATTCTCATTGCTGGACGTTGAAGCCGGGCGAGAGCTGGCATGGCTTTCAGGACGAGGACATTGCGGACGGGTACGTGATGCTGGATCCGACCAAGGTAACGATTCTGATGCCGGGCCAGAATGCACAGGGTGTAATTGAAGACTGGGGTATTCCGGCGGCGATCCTGGTGGAGTTCCTGGATGGGCGCCGTGTAGAGATTGCTCGAAACGGGGATTACACCGTGCTGGTGCTGTTCTCCGTGGGGACGAGCAAGGGTAAGTGGGGTGCGCTGCTGGAGAACCTCTTTGAGTTCAAGCGGCTTTACGACAGTGACGCTGACCTGATGGAAGCCATGCCGGAGCTGGTGCAGCGCTTCCCGGCGCGTTACCGCAACCAGACCTTGCGTGAGCTTTCGGACGAGATGCATGCGGCGATGCTGGAGATGAAGCTGGCTGACCTGGTGAATGCGGCGTGTGATGAGGACTTTGATCCGGTGCTAACGCCGGCGCAGGCCTACCAGAAGCTCGTTCGCGGGGAGACGGAGAAGATTCCTTTCGAGCAGATGGCTGGGCGCATTGCACCGGTGATGCTGGTGCCGTATCCGCCGGGGATTCCGATGAGTATGCCGGGTGAGCGACTGGGTGACAGTAACAGCCCGGTGATGAAGCTCATTCTGGCCATGCAGGATTTCGGCAGCCGTTTTCCTGGGTTTGAGCGCGAGACGCATGGCATTGAGGTGGATGCGGATGGGCAGTACTGGATGCGGGCTGTGATTGAGCGCGAGGACCAACGGAAGGCGGAGCCGGTGATGCAGGAGCAGGCGCCTGAGGAGAAGCAGTCGCTTAGCACCAAGCCGATCCGCCGCTCCACTTCCTAGATGAGCGGCGGACTGAGGTTTGTCTGGTTCAGGGGACGAGGACGATCTTGCCGATGCCGCCTTTTTCGGCCATGGTGTGAGCGCCGGCTGCTTCGGCGAGGGGCATCGTGCTTTCGAGTGGGATCGTCAGTTTGCCGTCGCGGAGCGCTTCAGCGTAGTGGACGACGGTGAGTGGAGCGGGATGGGCGCTCATGGGGTTGACGCGGACCAGCGGGTGCAACGCGGCGTCTGCGGGCGGTCCGAGGACGCTGCCGAAGGCTCCTCCGGGTTTGACTTTGGCCAGGAGGCGGGGTGCGAGTTTGCCGCCGATGGTGTCGGCTACGCCGTCGACGAGGCCTACGCGAGCGAGGTCGTGCTCGTCGCTTAGATCTATGGCTGCGATGGCGCCGAGGTCGAGAGCCTGTTGGATCTGCTTTTTGCGGACGCCTGCGATGACCTTGGCGCCGAGTTCGAGGGCGCAGAAGAGGGCGCAGCGGCCCACGCTGCCGGTGGCTCCGGTGAGGAGGATGGTCTGGCCGGGCTGGACCTCTGTTGCGTGGCGGATGAGCTGGTCGCCGGTGAGGGAGACGAGCGGGACGGTGCCGGCGGTGACCATGTCCAGGCCTTCGGGGATGTGGGCGAGGTCCGCGGCTTTGACGATGCAGAGTTCGGCGTAGGTGGCGAAGGCGAGGGCGAAGACCTTGTCGCCTTCGGTGAAGCCGGTGACGCCTTCGCCGAGGGCGTCGACGATGCCTGCGACGTCACGGCCGAGGATGCCCGGGAATTCGACGGGGAACATTTGCCTGGCTTCACCGGAGCGCATCTTCCAGTCGACCGGGTTGACGCTGGCGGCGAGGACGCGGACGCGGACTTCTCCGGGTCCGGGTTGCGGGTCAGGGAAGTCTTCGTACCTGAGCTTGGAGGGTGCTCCGTATTCGTGCAGGACGGATGCTTTCATGGGTTGGCTCCTGCGGGTTGGATGCGGTTGGTTCGTTGGACTCAGGCTTTGGTTTGGCCTCGCCGCTCTCTCCCCGCCTCCGGTACTCCCCCCTTCTTTGTAGTCAAAGTGTTTCCCATGTTGAAGATAGCGTTAGCTTTCGATGTAAAGTATTCATTCTGGGCGGGTTACGGGCAAAGTCTTCAGAATAGGTGAGTTAGGGTCTGCTGGCAGGATTGGGTGCGGAGTGCTTACTTCTTAGACTACAGCGTTGGGCGAATTAGTACGCAAGGGGGCTTTGTTTTAAGAGAGCGTAGACTGGCGGCAGTAGATCGCTTTCTACTCGCCTCCTCCGAAGAATCAGCTTCGCTCCAGACGCCACGTTCAATCAGGCAACCGGGTACGCAGGAGCGGATATGACATTCCTCAGAAATTCTGATGTGAAGAATCATTTGTATACGGGTTCAGGGCCGAAGCATCATCTAGTTTCGGGGCATGTTGCGGCGGGTGTTGAGACAGTTCCGGCTGTTGCTGCGCAGCCCGATTCATTGGATGTCTCTGTTGATTCATCGCGGGTTCCGAGCGGAAGTGCTGTGTCTCCTGTGACGAAAGCCAAGCCAGCGGTTTAGGTGGTGTCGTCGTGCTGACGGGGAAGGTTAGAACGGGGCTTGGGCGATCGTGTGTTTGCGCGGCAGGGTGCCGTCGGGAGTGGTTTCGGGTCTGACGACCTTACCCGGCGGCTGAAGCCGTGTTTGCGGCTGACCTTTGTGGCCCGGCTGAAGCCGGGCCCTGACGAAGCAAGGCTTCCTGGGAGTGTGTGGGGTTGGGCGTTGATGAGGGGAGACCCGGCGGCTGAAGCCGCGTTTCAAGGCTGACCTTTGTGGCCGGCTGAAGCCGGGCCCTGACGAAACAGGGCCTTGCGGGAGTGTGTGCGGTGGCCTATGAGGCGAGACCCGGTGGCTGAAGCCGTGTTTCAGGATGATCTTTTGTGGCCCGGCTGAAGCCGGGTCCTGACGGACAGGGCCTTGCGGGAGTGTGCGGTTGGGTGTTGATGAGGCAAGACCCGGGAGTGTGTGCGGTTGGCCTGATGAGGCGAGACCCGGTGGCTTAGGCCGTGTTTCAGGCTGATCTGTGTGGACCGGCTGGAGCGGACCTACGAAACAGTGCCTTGCGGGAGGTGTGTGCGGGTGGGCGTTGATGAGGCAAGACTCGGCGGCTGAAGCCGTGTTTGAGGTGAACCTGTATGGCTCGGCTAAAGCCGGGCCCTGACGAACAGAGCCTTGCGGGAGTGTGTGAGGTTGGGCCTTGATGGGCGAGGTTTGAACAGCTTTTAGAGTGAGGCGATGATGAAGCAGAGCTTTCCAGCCGATGTGAGAGATCCCTGATGAGACAGAAGTTTCAGCTTGGCCTTCGGCGGGACTCACCGTGTCTGCCCGGTGATTTGTATGGTGAGCGGCTCGCCGGGGTCTGCGGAGTCACTGATGACCAGGTTTGCTGATCCATAGTCCAAGGCTGTGGGCGCGTACGTGACGCTGAGAGTACAGGTTGCGTATACGGCCAAGATTGCGGGGCAATTGTTGGTTTCGGTGAAGTGGCCGGCGCTTGTTCCCGATAGGACGATGGAGTAGATGTCGAGTGGCTTTGGACCTGTGCTGGTGAGGGTGACGGTTCGCGTGGAGGACGTCCCAATCTGTTGCCCATAAAAGGTGAGGGAGTAGGGGTAGATGTATTGCCCGGAGTAGACCGTTATGCCTTCGGCTGTTCCTGTGATGGTCGGGGAAGCCGAGGTTCCGAAGGTTGCGTCAGTGATCGTGACGGCCGGGTGATCTGTGATGTTGGTGGGTGCGAAGGCAAAGGTGAGGATGCAGGGTGTCTCGCCCGCGGCACAGGCGCCCTTAACGGCGATCAGGTTCCCGGAGGGGGTGGACGTCACCGGGTGGGTGACGTCTCTTGTAACGGTGATGGATTGAGGAACGCTTACGGAGAAGGTGGGCGTGGGGGTGAAGGTGAGTGAGGCTGGAAACAGGGTGGGACTGGGGAGGTTAGTGAGATAGAGAGGCGTGCTGAAGGTGAGGCCGGAGACAGTGTCAGTGAAGGTGGCAGTGGCCGTGCTGAAGCCGGGTTGCGAGTTTGCGAGGCTCAAGGGGATGGTGCACTGGGAACCTTTGGCGACGGCGGGATAGGTGCTGTTGGCGGCGGCTGGTTGATAGCAGGTTGGCTGACCGAAGATGAAGTTTTGCGGGTCGGGACCGCTGAGTGCCGGTCCAGTGAGGTTGATGGTATGAGGGCCTGGGTTGATGAGAGTGAGACTGCTCCCGCCATATCCATTTGAAGGCAGTAGCGGTGTAAGGCCGGAGGTGAAGCCGCTTTGACTCAGAAGGAGCTTAGCGGCGGGTTCAGTAGCGACGCCCGTTCCAACGACAATGTACTGCGTAGCCCTTAGGCCCGAGTTGGGATTCAGGGCGACGTTGCCGGTCTGGGGTCCCGGTTGTGTGGGGGTGAAGTTCATCTCGGCAAGGCAGGTGCCGGTGAGGGCTGTGCATTGGGAGATGGTGAAGGCGGTCGACATACCTTCGGCGATGCTGCCACTGATGTGAGTGAAGCCGGAAGCCTGAGAGACCAGGGGGTACGAGTCCTGTGTGCCGGCCGGCGCACTGCTGTAGGCGGTGTCGCCGAAGTTGATGACATGGTAGAGGGAGTCGTCCAGGAGCATGGTGGAGCGGTCTAAACCTGCACTGACGGTGAGCAGGGACTGCGTCCCGCCTTCCGAGAGGCGCGTCTCGATCACTGTGAGCACGCAGGACGCGTGCGGTGCGATGCTGGCGCCGCAGTTGTTGGTCTGGGTGAATTCTGAGGGACCTGTCAAGGTTTGAATGCTGATGTTGGCAGAAGAAATGGCGTTTGTAGTGTTGTTGGTGAGGGCAACCTGCTGCGGGACAGGGTAGTAGGGGTAAAACCCATTGTTCCCCGCGCCGTAGCCAAGAGTGGCAATGGCGTTGGGTGTACCACTGGTTCCGCTGCCTGCCAGGGGTATGTAATTCCCGGAGCTGTCCAGGGCCAAATGGGCTGATCGGAGTCCGGGTGCCGCGGGCTTGAAACTAATGATGAAGGTGCAGCCTTCAGGTCCAAATGAGTAAGTGTTGCCTGGGCAGATTGGTACCGTCGCAGTGAAGTCGGAGGCTTGTGGGCCGGAGATTGTTGGGGTAACAGTTGCACCAAGGTTGTAGGTGTAGGTGTAACCGTTGCTCCTAGAGCCTACGGCCAAGTCGGCAAAGAAGACATCAGAGGGAGTGAATACTGCCGTCGGCGCGTTCGCTGGCTGAAGGATCGGGATGTTGGACTGGAAGCCTGCGTCGCTGGTGAGGATGGTGAGCTGATCCGCGCCGGCTGCGATGGAATGGATGGATACGGTGCAGGAGGAAGAGGGATCGAGGCTTGCGGGGCAGTCATTTGTTTGGTTGTTGAAGGGGGTGCCCGCGAGCGCGATGGAGGAGATGGCGAGGGGGGTGGTGCCGGTGTTGGAGAGGGTTACGTCGTAGCTCGCGCCGGGGTAGATGAGGACGATGGGATGGTCTACGGCGGCATGGGGGCCGGTGGGCACAACTGCGCCGGTGCCTGCAAGACTGATGAGTTGCGGGGAGTCGGGTGTGGCGGAGGCTACGGCGAGGGAGGCGGTGCGCGTGGTGTTGGTGCCGGGTGTGAAGGTGAGGTTTACGGTGCAGGAGGAGAAGGGGGCCAGGGTGGCGATGCAGGTGTTGGTCTGGGTGAAGTCGGCCTGGTTTAAGCCGGTCAGGGTGATGCTGTTCAGGGTGACGGGACTGTAGTTGGGATTCGAGATGACGACGGTTTGAGAGGGGGCGGTGGTGCCGGTTGGGGTAGAGGGGAAGGTGAGGGTAGGGGGGCCGATGTGGAGGCCGGAGGCTGTGTTGGCGGAGGGGGTTTGGGTGAGGGCGAGGTCTGGAGGTGGGGTGGGGGTGGAGGGTTGGAAGGGGGCGGCGGCGGGGATGAGGTTGTAGAGGGGCGTGATGTTGAGGGTGGGGTTCCGGGCGATGTTGAGGAGGGCGGTGAGGGTGTTGGTGGGGGCTGGGCTGGCGGACGACGTGGTGAGGGTGAAGAGGTGGCCGCAGGGGGTGGTGTCGCCGGCGGTGCCGCCGCTGGTGTTGATGCAGGCGGCGAGGATGTCGGCGAGGGTGTTGAGCTGGGCGGCGTTGCCGGCGGTGGTTTGGATGGTGCCGGTGGACGGGTTGACGAGCTGGTTGGCGAGGGTGAAGGCGGCGGCGAGGTTGGGGGCGTCGGTGGGGGCGGAGCCGATGTGGGCGGCGTCGGTGAAGAAGGGCTGGAGGGCGTAGACGGCGGCGACGGTGGTGAGCTCGTTGACGGCGATGAAGGTTTGTGGGGAGAGGCTGGCGCAGGGGCCGAGGGCGGTCATGAGGGCGAGGTTGGGGTTAGGGGCAGCGAGGCCCGGGTTGCCGCCGGAAGCGACGAGATAGACCTGGGTGGCGGCGGAGCAGGAGTAGAGGCTGGTGATGGCGAAGTTGCCGTTGGCGTCCGTGGTGACGGTGGCGGTGAGGAGGGGTGTGGCGGGGGAGCCGTCCGCGGTGGTGCCGACGGTGTAGAGCTGGATGAGGGCGCCGGCGACGGGCTGCTCGCCGCCGTGAACGCGGCCGTTGAAGGTGGCGGCAGGTGAGGGAGAGGCGATGTGGGGGAGGGTGGCGCCGCAGCCGGCGAGGAGCAGAGTGAACGCGGAGGAGAGGAGAAGACGGGCCGGGAAACAGCTCATGAAGGACCTGGCAATCGCGTGAGGGGCCGGCGATGTCTCTTTCGGAGAAAGTGTTTGCAGGGTAGGGAGGAATGGGGGGTGGGGTCAAGGAACCAGATGGGGGAGGCGGTGATCTTTTGTGGGATTGCGTGTGGGATTGCGGAGTGCGGGGTGACGTGGGTGTGATGGCCGTTCCGGGCTGGCCGACTTTGGACGATTGGGCGGGGCTGTGCTTTGATGGGTGAGGATTTGAGGGTTTTTCGGAACGATGTTGCGTCCCCATCTTGAGCGAGTGTTGATCACCGGTGCGTCGGGGACGCTGGGATACAACGTGGTGCGGCACCTGGGCCTGACGCAGCCCGGGACCCAGCTGCTGGTGCTGATGCGCAATCCTGATGCGACGCTGTTTTCAGAGTTTGCGGCGGTTGCGACGCGGCGGGTTGATTTGCTTGACGGGGTAGAGGTACGCAAGGCCGTTGTTGAGTTTCAGCCGAACGCGATTATTCATTGTGCGGCGTCGGGCGTACGTCCGTCGAAGGTGAGTTACTTCGATTTCGTCGATTTGAACGTTTCGTCCACGCTGCTGTTGTTCCAGGCGTCGTGTGAGATTGAGGGTTGCCATTTTATTCATGTGAGCACGGGGCTGGTGTATGGATCGCAGGAGCGCCCTTGCCGGGAAGGCGATCCGGTGAACACGCTGCATCCGTATGGGGCTTCGAAGGCGGCGGCGGATTGCCTGCTGCGCGCGGGGGCGGAGCGGCTTGGCCGGCACCTGACGATTGTGCGGCCGTTTTCCTTTACGGGTATGCATGATGGGGGGGACCGGCTGTTTCCGTCGCTTTTGCGGGCGGCAGAGCAGGGCGAGCCGTTTGCGATGTCGGCCGGAACGCAGTTGCGGGATTTTTGCGCAGTTCAGGATGTGGTGGACGCCATTGCGCTGATTCTGGAGGAAGGCGATCTGCCGAGCCGTGACATTTTCAATGTGGGCAGTGGACTTTCGATATCGCTTGGCCGGATTGTGCAGTCGGTGGTGCGGCAGCTGGAGTTGCAGGTTGAGATCCGTTTGGGAGCGCGTGCGTTTCATGCGCTGGAGCCGGCGCAGCTGATTGCGGACATCTCGCGGACGCAGTCGCTGGGGTGGAGGCCACGGGTGAATCTTGCGTATGCTGTATGGGAGTTGGCCAGGGTGAGCTTTCCTGGTTTGGCTGTAACCGAGCCGGAGAAGTATCGATGATGAAGAACTATCCCGGGCCGCCGGGGGAGACACAAGGGTCGGCGGAGCGCGGGGACATGCTGGATTTATCCGTAACCATCGCGGCGTATCGCGAAGCGGAGAATTTAGCGGTGATGTTGCCGGCGATCAAGGCGGCTGCCGCGGCACTGACGCCTCGCTACGAGGTGGTGGTTCTGGATACGCAGGAGCCGATGGATGATACGGAGGCGATCTGCAGGGAGCATGGTGTGCGGCACGTGCGGCGGACGGGCGGGAACTCGTATGGCGATGCGACACGCACGGGCATTCGTGAGGCGCGGGGGAAGTTTCTGTTGAATATGGACGCGGACGGATCGCATGGGCCTGAATACTTTGCGGCGATGTGGGCGGAGCGCGAGCGGTATGACATCACGATCGGGTCACGGTATACGGCGGGCGGGCACACGGAGAATCCGGCGGTGTTGATCTGGATGTCGTATGTGCTGAATTTGACGTTTCGCGTGGTGTTCAAGATTCCGGCCAAGGATGTGACGAACAGTTTCCGGCTTTACCGGCGGGAGATCCTGACGCCGTTGCGTTTGGAGTCGGACGATTTCGACATTCTGGAGGAAATCCTGATCAAGGTGGTGGTGCGCAAGCCGCCGGCGCGGGTGGGGGAGGTTCCGGTGACGTTTGGGCGGAGGAAGGCCGGGGAGTCGAAGCGGAAGCTGGTTCAGTTTATGTTTGGGTATTTGAAGACGCTGCAGCGTATGCGCACTTTTGCGAAGTCTGCGCGGCAGGAGAGTGCATTGCGATGAAGGTTTTGATTACGGGCGGGGCCGGGTTTGTCGGTTCGAATGTAGCGGCGAGGTTGTTGGGGCAGAAGGCGGATGTGACGGTGTTTGACTCGCTGGCGCGTCATGGCGCGTCGGAGAACCTGGCGTGGCTGCGTTCGCTGGGGCTTGCGAATTTTGTTCACGGCGATATACGGAACGCGTTCGATGTGGAGCAGGTGATTCAGAGTGGGGCGCCGGATGTGATTTTTCACCTGGCGGGCCAGGTGGCGATGACGACGTCGATGCAGAGTCCTCGGCGGGACTTTGAGATTAATGTGCTTGGGTCGATCAACGTGCTGGAAGCTGTGCGGCAGTACACGCCGGAGACGACGATCGTGTATGCGTCCTCGAACAAGGTGTATGGCAACCTGGGGCACTTAGATCTGGTGGAGACGGCGACGCGGTACCAGCCGCGGGATCCGATGCAGAAGGGCGTGGATGAGGCGGTGGGGATTGAGTTTCATACGCCGTATGGGTGCAGCAAAGGGGCTGCGGACCAGTACATGCTGGATTATGCGCGCGGCTTTGGGTTGAGGACGGTGGTGTTTCGGCATTCGACGATCTATGGCGGGCGTCAGTTTGCGACGTATGACCAGGGGTGGGTGGGTTGGTTCTGCCGACAGGCGCTGGAGTCAAAGGCGGAGCCCGAGCGCGCGCCGTTCACGGTTTCGGGGGATGGCAAGCAGGTGCGGGATCTGCTGCATGTGTCGGATGCGGTGGACGCCTACCTTGCGGCGTATGAGCATATTGCGGAGGCGCGGGGAGAGGCATTCAATATTGGGGGTGGGCTGGAGAACAGCATGTCGTTGATGGAGCTTTTGCAGTTCCTGGAGCGGCGGCTGGAGGTGGGGTTGCGGTACGAGCATTTGCCCTGGCGGCAGAGCGATCAGAAATTTTTTGTGGCGGACAATGCGAAGGCGAAGCGGCTGTTGGGGTGGTCGCCGAAGATGTCGAGGGAGCAGGGGCTGGAGGATACGCTTCGCTGGGAGTCACGTTAGGGAAGCGTGAAGCGGGGTTGCGCGCTCGGGGTCCTGCTGGGCATCCAGCTCGGGCAGGGGAAAGCGTGCGAGCAGGTAGAGCATCGCGAGCAGGATGAGTGCTTTGGCCTGGCCATCGACGGTATGGACGGGGGCCCTGAGGAACACCAGGGGGCCGAAGATCAGCGCGAAGGCGATGAAGTAGGCTGAAGCTCCACGGAGGGTGTGGCCGAGGCGATGGGCGCGTACCGTTTCGACGCAGAGCCAGGCAAACGGAATGTACAAGGCCTGGAGGGTGTAGTCGAAGGACGTTGACGGGAGGAGCACCGTGAGGATGCAGATGGCGAGCAACTGGTTGAAGCGCGGAGCTTTCCAGAGCACAGCGAAGTAGAAGATGAGGGCAGCGAGACCGGCAATGGGCGTGTAGGCGGAGAGAAGATGCTCGATGCGACCGGGATGATTACGCATTGGGTATTTCAGGAGGGCCCACAGGGAGTGATCGTATCCATTGGCGTCTTCAAGGAACCTGGCGGAGTAGTTACTGAGGAAAAACTTTATGCCATTCAGTACGAATTGCGTGGAGAGCCGCAGATGTTTGCTTAGGAAGAGAAGTCCTGCCAGGGTTGTGAGGCCTGCGCTCAAGAGGGTCTCTGCCATCTCCCGATAGCGCCGAGCGGGGAGAAAGAGACCGAGGAAAAGGATTGGGTAGATTTTGAAAGCAGCTACGAAGCCGATGGCGATGGCTGCCGCGTGTGTATGCCCCCGGATGTAGAGGGTGAGGGCACAGGCGAGCATCAGCCAGAGATAGCTCTCGATGTTTCCTCGCTCAAAGGAGAAATAGATGGGCCAGGAAAGGACGGAGGCCACAAGGGAGAAGCCAAGGGCTTTTTTCCAAACAAGGCCTTCGCGCCGCATGGCGAGACCGAAGCAGGAGGCGGCGACCGCGAGCAGAGTTATGCCCAAGGAGAGATAGACTTTGCGGAAGGTTTCGTAGGTCGAGATGTTGTAGAGGAATCGATAGAGGAAGGCGGCGGGCGCGGGATAACTCCAATTCAGTCCCTGGAAATCGAAGAAGGCCATCGTGTGGAGGGTTGTGAAGCGTGGCCAGTAGCAGTTGATGTCTGCAAACGGAGCACTCAGCAAGAGGGCACCGAAGGCGGTGACTGGTCCTTGTGAAGGCCAGCGAACAAAAGCGTCCAGGAAACTGAACAGAACCGTGGCGGCAACGATTTGGAGGAAGAGGATGAACTCTTTCGGCAGCGCCTGGACCGAGTTGGGGAAGTTCTTTTGCATAGCTTCTTTTCGATGTGCGACACAAACCCGTCGGGCTCGATCACGTTTGGCTGTGATGTCTCAGAGCTCCAAAGCACCGAGAGCCGAAGGGTGGGTTGGGTTGGAAGTCACGCGGGGCGGAAACTGGTGAATTCCGTGCGATTTGCTTTTGCCTGTCCGTTCAGGTCGGGAATAGGAAAGCGGGCGAGAACGTACAGGAACGCCAGCAGGATGAATGCTTTGGCCTGGCCATCGAAGGTGAAGATGCGGGTGCGAATGAAGACGAGCGGACCAAAGATCAGTGCGAAAGCGATGAAATAGGCGTTGGCTCCCGGCAAGGTATGCCCGACGCGATGGGCGCGGACGGTGATGATACAGAGCCAGGCGAAGGGTATGTACAGGGCCTGCAGCGTGTAGTCAAAGGACGTGGGAGGAAGGATGACCATAAGGATGCAGATGGCAAGCAGCTGGTTAAAGCGGGGTGCCTTCCAGAGAACGGTGAAGTAGAAGATGAGGGATGCGAGGCCGGCCAGGGGGGTGTAGGCGTGGAGAAGGTGTTCGATGCGGGCCGGTTGGGCGTGCAATGGAAGTTTCAGGATTGCCCAGAGGGAGTGGTCGTATCCGGCGACGTCGGCGAGGTACCTAGCGGATACGTTATGCACGAAGTAGTTGATGCCGTCGTTGGTGAAGTGGGCGGCAAGGCGCAGGTGCTTGTTGAGGAAGCGGAGCCCTACCAGGGTGGTGAGGCCTGCGCTAACGAGTGCTTCAGCCATCGCGCGATATTGGCGAGCGGGGAGAAAGAGACCGAGAAAAAGGATGGGGTAGATTTTGAAGGCAGCTACGAAGCCTATGGCGACAGCGGCGAGGCGCCAATGGCCCTTGATGTAAAGAGCGAGGGCGCACGCAAGCATCAACCAAAGATAGCTTTCGATATTTCCGCGCTCGAAGGAGAAGTAGATAGGCCAAGAAAGAACGGAGACCAGCAAAGAGAAAAGGACGGCCTTCTTCCGCACAAGACCTTCGCGCTGCAGGGCGATGCCGAAGCAGGCAGCGGCGATCGCCAGCAGAGCTATCCCGAGCCAAAGATAGACCTCACGCAAGGTGCCGTAGGTGGAAAGGGAGTAGATGAATCGATAAATCATGGCGGCGGGCGCGGGATAGGTCCAGGCCTGCGCGGGAAACTGAAAGAAGGCGATGCTGTGCAGTGTTTGGAAGCGTGTCCAATAGCAATTGATGTCTGCGAAGGGCGTGCTTAGGAGTAGAGCGCTGAACGCAACCGGCGCACCCTGTAGAGGCCAACGCACAAAGGCGTCCAGGAAGCTAAGAAGGATGGTTGCAACGAGGACCTTCAGAAACAGGCGAAACTCTTTTGGCAGTGCCCGGACTGCGTCAGGGGGATTGTTTTGCATACCTTTCCCTATTGTCATGTATGAGAGGGTGCCTGGGTGACGAGGCGCGTGCCTGGCGTAACCAGGAGATGCAGGGTCAGGCTGCTCCGGGGAGTACGGGCCTCCCTGGAAAACGGCCTCTAGCGGGTGAAGCTAGTTTCGTGTTTTTCGTTGTGGCGCTCGAGGGCAAGGTGGAGGAGGCGGGTGATGAGCTGGGGGTAGGGGAGGCCGGTGGCTTCCCAGAGTTTGGGGTACATGCTGATGGTGGTGAAGCCGGGCATGGTGTTGATTTCGTTGAGGACGATCTGGGCGGGGTGGCCCTGGGGGTTTTCGGGGGAGGGTGGAAGGGCGGGGGCCATGAGGAAGTCGACCCGGGCGAGGCCGGCGCAGTCGCAGGCGCGGAAGGCTTCTATGGCCATCTGGCGGATCTGGGACTGTTCGGACTCGGTGAGGTTGGGGGCCGGGATGAGGGATTGGGATTCGTCGGGGCCGTCCAGTTCGTATTTGGCTTCGTAGTCGTAGAACTCTTTGGCGGGGACGATTTCTCCGATGACGGAGGCTTCGGGGTGGTCGTTGCCGAGGACGGCGATTTCGAGTTCGCGGGGTTTGATGCCGGGGCCTCCTACGCCCTGCTCGATGATGAGTTTGCGGTCGAAGCCTGCGGCGAGGTCCAGGGCGGGAGCAAGTTCGCTCCGGTCGTGAACTTTGGAGATACCCACGGACGAGCCCAGGTTGGCGGGCTTGACGAAGAGTGGGTAGTGCAGTTTGGCTTCGATGGTCGCAAGCGCGGACCCGGGGTCTCGGCGCCAGTCGGAGCGTAGCAGCGTCTGGTAGGGCGTCTGCGGGAGTCCGGCGGAGGCGAAGAGACGTTTCATGGCGTCCTTGTCCATGCCGGCGGCGGAGCCAAGGACTCCTGAGCCGACATAGGGTATATCGGCAAGTTCGAGCAAACCTTGAATGGTTCCGTCTTCCCCAAAAGTGCCATGAAGAACGGGGAAGATTATGTCGATAGGAGAGCCTGAGGCTGGATCGGCGGCAGTGGAGGCTACGGTGAGGGCGGTGGTGGTGGTTCCGGAGTGGATTTCGGGCTGGGCGTGGCCTTCGAGGAGGAGGGCGGAGTCTTCTGTGGGGAGCCAGCGGCCGGTCTTGGTGATACCGAGTTCGACGACGGCGTACTGGGTGCGGTCGATGGCCTTGACGATGGAGCGGGCGGAGCGGAGGGAGATTTCGTGCTCGCCGGACTTGCCGCCGAAGAGGATGCCGACGCGGAGTTTCTTGGGGGGGATGCTTGAAGTGTTTGCAAAAGAGGATGACATGCCGAGATTAGTGTCGGCTATTTGGGCGGGGAAGGGGTGGGGGTGAATCTGGAGGGGTACGTTGGGCATGAGAGAAGAGGTGGAGGAGGTTAGGCGATTGCTCCGGCGGCTACCCCGCTGGCCCAGGCCCACTGGAAGTTGTAGCCCCCGAGCCAACCGGTGACGTCGACGACTTCGCCGATGAAGAAGAGGCCCGGGATGCGGCGGCTTTGGAGGGTGCGGGCGTCGAGTTCGTGGGTGTTGATGCCGCCGGCGGTGACCTCGGCTTTGGCGTAGCCTTCAGTGCCGGCTGGGTGGAGCGTCCAGGCGTGGAGAGCTTGTTCGAGGCGGTTGAGGCCAGTGTTGGTCCAGTCTTGGGATTGCTGGAGTTGGAGGGTGGCCCAGCGCTCGGCGAGGCGGGCGGGCAGGATGGTGCGGAGGGCGGAGAGGAGGGCGGCGGGGTCGCGGCGGGCGTGTTTTTCGAAGAGCGGGGCGAGGATGGTTTGGTTTGGAGCGAGGTCGAAGGTGAGGGGGCTGCCGGGGCGCCAGTAGCTGGAGATTTGCAGGACCGCTGGGCCGCTCAGGCCGCGGTGCGTGATGAGGAGTTTTTCGCGGAAGTCGGTTGCGGGGCGGGTTCGGGCTTTTTGGTTGTTGGATGGGGCGGCGGATGCGATTACTTCTGTGGATACGCCGCTGAGGTCGCACCAGTTTGCGGCGTCGTTGGGGGAGAGGACGAGGGGAACGAGGGCTGCACGGGGCTCGACGAGGGTATGGCCGAACTGCCGGGCGAGATCGTAGCCGAAGCCGGTTGCGCCGAGTTTTGGGATAGAGAGGCCGCCGGTGGCGACGATGAGGGAGGCGCAATCGATGCGGCCGATGGTGGTTTCGACGGAGAAGCGGGTGGGGGTGTTGTCGGTTTGCTGGGTGATGGTAAGGATGCGGACGCCGCACTGGAGGGTGACGCCGGCTTCGCCGCATTCGTGCTCGAGCATGGTGACGATGCGTTTGGCGGAGTCGTTGCAGAAGAGCTGGCCGAGGGTTTTCTCGTGCCAGCGGATGCCGTGTTTTTCGACGAGGGCGAGGAAGTCGGCGGGGGTGTAACGGGCGAGGGCGGAGCGGGCGAAGTGGACGTTTTCGGAGACGAAGTTTTCGGCGCGGGTGCCGAGGTTGGTGAAGTTGCAGCGGCCTCCGCCGGAGATGAGGATTTTGCGGCCGGGTCGATCGCCGTGGTCGAGGAGGAGGACGCGGCGTGCGCGGCGGCCGGCTTCGATGGCGGCCATGAGGCCTGCCGCGCCGGCGCCGAGGACGACCACGTCGGCTTGCAGTGTGTGGAGATTGGCGGCCATGGTTTGATTTTAGGCAGAGGGTGTCGCCCCCGAGGCTCCGGCGCAGGATCAAGGGTGAATTCGAAGGCGTGGAATATTTCTTTGGTCAATCCCCTGTTCGGGTTAGACTCGTTCGCATAACCAAGGCCAAAGGGATTTGCTGTTCTGACACGGGAGGGTTGCGCTCTCGTGCATGCCACGTCAATCGCTCGCAATCTGGTTCTTCAAGGAGTCGTTATGCGTCCGCTTTCCACTGTGCCTTGTTCCAAGGCCTTTCTCTTGCGCTGCTTCGGAGCTTTAAGCTTTGTAGCTTCGGTTCTTCTGCCGCCCCTTCCTGCCGCTGCACAGATCGCTCCCTCGGCTGCGAAGCAGATGCAGGAGATCTATGCGTTCAAGGCAACACTCTCCCCTGCCGAACAGAAGATGTCTTCCAATCTTGCGCTGAACTACCGGCTGGCCGCGCACAAGAATATCGGCAATCTCGCGCAGTTCGTCTCGCCGCTGGCGCATGACAGCGCGGGTCGCGTGGAGGTTGAGGTCACGGGCTACATGACGCCGTCTCTGCTTTCGAGCGCCGTGATGAAGAACTCCGAAAAGGTGAATGGATCTACGCCGATCGGGGCTTTTCAGACGGGCAAGATCCGGACGCGGGTGACGGAGGCGCAACTGCTTGAGCTTGCCTCGCATACGGATGTGAAGCACATTTCCGAGGCGCTTGGAGGCCACACCAACGTGGGGTCTGTGACGTCGCAGGGCTATGTTGCCCATCGCGCGAACGCGGTTTTGGCGGGCGGGATCAATGGAGCGGGGATCAAGGTTGGTGTGCTGTCGGACAGTGCCTCGGCGGCGCGGGTTGCGGCGCTGATTGCCTCGGGCGATCTGCCGGCCAACACCGTTGTGCTTCCTGGCCAGGCCGGCAGTGGCGAGGATGAGGGCGCGGCCATGATGGAGATTGTGCACGATATGGCACCGGGGGCACAGATCTTCTTTGCCACCGCCAACCCGAGCCAGGCGCAGTTTGCCACGAATATTCGTGCCCTGCGCTTCAACTATGGGTGTGACATTATCGTTGACGACTACTCCTATTTTGCCGAGTCGGTGTTTCAGGACGGTACGGTTGCGGACGCGGTGAACGATGTTGTTGCCGACGGCGGGATGTATTTCTCGTCTGCTGCGAACTCCGGCAATCTGACGTCCGGGACCTCCGGCACCTGGGAGGGCGACTTTACGAACGGCGGCACCAACTCCCTGGTGACGGGCTTTGAGGGCATTCCGGCTCCTCTGAACAACTTCGGGACGGTGGGTGCTCCGCAGACGTATGACACCCTGACGAGCGCGGCGAACAGTGGTGTCTGGCTGCATTGGTCTGACCCCAACGGGGCTTCCAGCAATGACTACGACCTGTTCATTTTGAACTCCACCGGGACCGCCGTGAAGGGGTTCAGTGCGGCATCTCAGACGGGTACGCAGGACCCACTTGAGTATGTTTATCCGAGCAGTACGTGTTCTACTTCGGCGCCGTCGGGGTATTGCCCGGCTGTTGGGGATCGCATCGTGGTGGCGCTGTATAACGGCGCGCAACGGGCGTTGCATATCGATACCGAACGCGCCACTGTGTCGATTGGCACATCCGGCGCCACCTTTGGGCATAACTCCGGGCTGAACACTTTCAGCATGGCGGCGGTTTACTGGAACTCGGCGCATCGTGGAGCGATTCCGTTCACGGGAGGACCGAGCAATGCTGATGAGCTGTTCAGCTCGGATGGTCCGCGAAAGATTTTCTATAACCCCGATGGGAGTGCGATTTCGCCGGGGAATTACCTGTTCTCGACGTTTGGGGGTGTGACGCTGATCAAGCCGGATGCTGCGGCTGCCGATGGTGTGTACACGGCGACGCCTGGGTTCCTGCCGTTCTTCGGCACCTCGGCGGCGGCACCCCATGCGGCGGCTATTGCGGCGCTGGTGAAGTCGGCCCGTCCGTCGCTGACGAACACGCAGATTCTGCAAGTCCTGCATAGCACCACGCTGGACAACATGGAGCCGGGCATTGACCGCGACAGCGGTTACGGCATTCTTTCTGCCATTAACGCGGTGACTGCGGCCAAGAGCCTGCAGTAGGCCTGGACTGGTGAGGGCCTTGCGGGGCCCTCGCCTTCGACTTTGTTCAACTTTAGGAGACTTTATGAACTTGCGCTCATTGTTTTTCAGCTCTGCTGTCGCTGCTGCCTTGCTTTCCAGTGTCGCCCGTGCCGAGCAGATCACCTACTTTACCGACCAGCTTACGTCGTCCGATCCGACCGAGCTTGGCCGCGCTTCGCGCAGCAACAACGCACAGACGTGGCTCGGCAACGAGAGTTATACCGGGCAGGTGAATCCCGGGACGACTTACTTTTACACGACCTATGACATTGCGGCTTCCAACTTTGTTGGCGCACCGTATGTTGACATTTCTGTGAACGATGAGAACAATACTGCGGACTTTTTCGTAAGTGCGTTTGCCGTGAGCTATAACCCTGCGAACCGCGGCGCGAATTGGCTGGGAGATGAAGGAGCGAGTGGCAACATCACGTTCTTCACGGGCCTACCCGGCGATCCGCGGGACTTCCAGGTGATTTTGCCTACGGGAGATGACCTTGTCCTTCTCGTGAACAGCACACTTGGAGGGGCCAATGGCCTCAATCAACCGTACGATATCGCCGTGAGTGCGTATGCCGATACGGAATTCAACGATCCGACCCCCGTGGCCGCGACGCCGGAGCCGACATCGCTGGTGATGACGCTGACGGGCCTTCTGGGGACAGTGGGTGTCGCCAGGCGCAGGCTCTTCGCGCGAGCGTAAGGCTGTTTTCCCTTAAACCAAGAAGCTGCCCCTGGCGCGGCATCCAGACCGACCGTTTGGATGATGCGCGAGGGGCTTGCTTTTGCGTGGTGCGGGGTGTGATCCCGCAGAAATCGAGGGTTCCTACGACACGAAAGTCCCGGCCACTACACTGAGACAGTGGCCAGCGTTGGCGAGCCGCGTGGCCGGCACGCTCCCGCTCCCGAAATCTACTGCAGAAGGAACCCATGGCTGAACTGATTGCCGCAATTGACGTGAAGCGCAAGATGTTTTTTGAGTTGGAGAACACACCGTACCGGTGCCTGGACAAGGATATTTCCACGCCGACGGCGCGGGGCGGGCAGACGCTGGTGCGGGTGAAGATGCGCAACATGTTGAACGGCGCTGTGCTGGACAAGACGTTCAAGGCGGAAGACAAGTTCCGCGAGCCGGATCTGGAGGCGGTGGAGGCTTCTTACCTGTACTCGGATGGGGATGGGTCGTACTTTCTGGACCAATCGACGTTTGAGACGCTGCAGCTGGATGCGGCGAAGGTGGGGGACGGGCTGGACATGCTGCTGGAGGGGACGCTGGTGCAGATCATGAAGTACAACGGCAATCCTATCGGGATGGATCTGCCACAGCAGGTGGAGTTGATGATTACGTACACGGAGCCGGCGGTGCGAGGGGATACGTCTTCGGGGTCGGTGACGAAGGCGGCGACGCTGGAGACGGGGGCGGTGGTGCGGGTGCCGCTTTTTGTGAAGGAAGGCGAGAAGATCAAGGTGGTTACGGAGACGCGGGAGTTTGCGGGGCGGGTGTAGCTGGGCCGTCAGCGGGATAGTGGGGAGCGAGGTAAGGGGTTGGGCCTCGCTCCGTGGAGGATCCCCGGCGGGAGGGGATGCGGTGTTGTGGGCGGTGCGGGGCTTCGATAGGGAAGGGGTGAGGTGCGTGGGTTTCTGCCTGCTTCCCGGATGGTCGTCCGTTCTTTCTACTTGTCCTGTAGCTGGACACTTGTTATCGAAGTTGTTACTTACGCGTCGGTGTAGATAACGTAGAGAGATACCTAAGTAAGTTATTGCGACACAAATACGTCACGTGACCGCCACCTTTGTCGCGGTGAGGTTCCCCTGTCGCGTGATTTCAGATGATCGCTTAGTGGATAGTCTAGAGATCGACAAGGAGAGGTGAGTGATGGATCCAGGCTTCGGTGCTCACTTTTCCGGGTTTAATTAGTGGCCCATGTGTGATGAGGAATGGGACTCGAGTTACTGCTGATTTTGAGATGGATTGTTGTTTCAGTGTTGCGCTTTAAGCGAGCACTTAGGAAGGTAATTAGACTGATGTTTTCACGACGTAGCGCCACATGGGGCAAGACCGCCTTGCTCTCCTGTCCACTTTTCCTGTCCCCGGCGGTTGTTCTGGGACAAAACAAAGTTTCACCTGATGTGCAGACGTTGCCGAGCTCCGGCCAGGCCCGAGTGATTGTTCAGTACAGGCATGCTCCCTCGACGGCATCGCAGCAGAACGTATCGAATTTGGGCGGTCATCTGAATCGCCGTTTTGATTCTGGCACAGGGGCCACATACACGGTTCCGCTTTCGAACCTGACAGCGATTGCGAACGACCCTGAAGTGCTTTATGTATCTCCGGATCGTCCTCTCCGTTCTTCTTCGGCGCCCGCGGCGGGGCAGGTTGTTGGATTGGATCGTCATCGTGAGTCAATCAATTTGCCAGCGAATCTCCCTTATGATGGAAGCGGCATCGGTGTAGCTGTCATTGACAGCGGACTTGCGCCACTGACTCCTTACAACTTCAATGGTGTGCCTTTCGGCCGACCCAGCAATGGCATTGCTCCTGTTTCTGACTTGAATCAGCAGAATGTTGTTTACAGCGAGGATTTTACGGGTTCCGGCAGCACCGTTGACCAGTATGGCCATGGGACTTTTGTTGCGGGCCTGGTTGCGGGCAATGGATCCGCGTCGTCGGGAATTCAATACAGTTACACGCTAAAAGGCATTGCGGCGAACGTTCGGCTCATTAACTTGCGGGTTCTGGATCAGAACGGTGATGGCACTGATTCCGAGGTGATCGCGGCGATTGACCGGGCGATTGCGTTGAAGGATACCTACAACATCCGGGTGATCAACCTGTCGCTTGGCCGTGGAGTGTACGAGAGTTACCAGCTTGACCCTTTATGCCAGGCAGCGGAGCGGGCATGGAAGGCGGGCATTGTTGTGGTGAGCGCGGCCGGGAACTTCGGCAGAAACAATGCTCTGGGGATGAATGGTTACCTAACGACTGCTTCCCCGGCGAATGATCCTTACGTGATTACGGTGGGCGCGATGAATGGACGTAACTCGGCGTCAATCAAGTCTGCCATTCCGACATCTTATACATCGAAGGGTCCGAGTTGGGGAGATTGGGTGTCAAAGCCGGATCTTGTAGCACCGGGGAACATGTTGATTTCCCTCTATGCTGCGGGGCAGACTCTTGCCCTGACGGAGGCACCTAGCATCGTTCCTAGTAATTTGTACCAGCGGATGGGTGGATTCGGGCTTTCGCCGGCTTACATTGCTCTAAGTGGGACCAGCGTGGCTGCGCCGCTCGTTACGGGGACGGTGGCTTTGATGTTGCAGCAGGATCCGAGTCTGACACCTGATCAGGTGAAGTTCCGCTTGATGAGCGCCGCAAACAAAGCATTGACGGCTACCAGTTCGACGACAGACGCGACAACGGGACAGGTATTCCAGGAGGAAGCCGATCTTTTCACGGTGGGCGCCGGGTACCTGGATGTGGGCGCGACGCTTGCGAGTAAGGCAACGGTTTCGCCGTCCGCCGGGAGCGCGGCCTCGCCGAACGTCGGCCTGAACGACAGCGGGCAGGTGGTTCTGGTGCACGGCACGCCGTCTCTTTATGGAGCGAGTGTGTTTTCCGGCACGGATGCGCACGGTTCGGAGATTGTGTGGGGGAGCCAACCGCAGAAACTGGCAAGCTACCTTCCGGCGGTCGGCTACCAGGCGAGTTCCGGACTGAACGGGAGCACGGTTGTGTGGGGAACGACGGTGGTTTGGGGCAGCACGGTTGTGTGGGGCACGACTGTGGTCTGGGGAACTACTGGCCTCAGTGATTCGCTCTAATGGAGGGGACAGGGTAGGCCGGGTTGCCGGGCTACCCTGTCTTCGGGCTTGCGCGGAGTTTGCTGGCCGCTGTTGGGCCGATCGGGCCGGGTTCCATTCCTCGTTGTTTCCTTTGCGCTTCCGCGAGGCGCACAGACGCTCCTGAGAAGTAACATGGTCTGACGGCGCCCAGCAGAGTTTCGCTGCGGACCCGAGAAAGCAGCCTCATGGCTTGGACGCGTCGCCGACTTCTTCAATCACTGTCCCGTACTGCCCTGGTTTTGCCGTTGCAGGAGATTCTTGGGTTTGCTGGTTTCGCTGAATCTGCGCGTGGACAGCAGACTGCGGGTTCCGGGATGAACCGGGACACCTACAGTGCGCCGGCCCGACCTGCGCCGAAGACGCTGCCTTCCCCGGTGTCGGGAACGCCGCTGGGTTACCGCTATGTCGACCAAGCGCATGCGGCCGGTTTGCTGACGAAGACCATTTACGGGGATGAGCATAAGAACCGGTATCTGCTGGAGACTACTGGGTGTGGGGTGGCGTTTTTTGATTATGACGGGGATGACTGGGTTGATATTTTTCTTGTGAATGGATCGCGGCTAGGTGGGTTTCCTGGGCTGGCGAAAGAGCAGGTTCCTATCTCGCGATTGTTCAAGAATAATCGGGATGGCACGTTTACGGATGTGACACTGAAAGCTGGGTTGGGGCGAGCTGGATGGGGTCAGGGTTGTTGCGTTGGGGACTATGACAACGATGGGCACAACGATCTTTTTGTGAGTTATTACGGGGAGAACGTGCTTTGGCGGAACAACGGGAATGGGACGTTTTCGGATGTGACGGCGAAGGCAGGGTTGTTGCAGGGTAGAACGAGGTGGAACTCGGGGTGTGCGTTTCTGGATTATGACAAGGATGGGCACCTGGATTTGTTTGTGGCGAACTATATCGATTTCGATCCGAAGACGGCGCCTTTGCCGGAGGCTGCAGGGTGTTCTTATAAGGGGATCCAGGTGGCTTGTGGGCCGCCTGGGTTGCAGGGTGGGAAGAATATCCTTTACCGGAACAATGGTGATGGGACGTTTACGGATGTGAGTGCTAAAGCGGGGATGCTGGAGACCGTAGGGACTTATGGACTTAGCGTGACGGTGGCAGACCTGGATAACGATGGGTGGCCGGATATCTATGTGGCGAATGATTCTACGGCGGCTACTTTCTATCGGAATCAGAAGGATGGGACGTTCAAGGATGAGGCGATTGAGAGTGGGATTGCGTACTCGCCGGACGGAAAACCGCAGGCTGGCATGGGAGTTAGCGTGGGGGATTTTAACCGAGATGGTCTCCTTGATATTGTGAAGACGAATTTTGCGGGGGATACGGACTCTTTGTATCAGAACCTGGGGGATGGGACGTTTGAGGACCATACGTATTTGTCGGGATTGGGGGTAAATACGCGGTATCTGGGGTGGGGTGTGGGGTTCTTTGATCCGGATAATGATGGGTGGCTGGATATCTTTATCAGTAATGGGCATGTGTATCCGGAGGTGGATAACTCTCATTTGGAGGCACCTTATGCGGAGCACAAGTATCTGTACCGGAATCTTCGGACGGGGCAGTTTGAGGAGGTTACTCCTATAGGAGGATCTGGGATTACGGATGCGGCGCCGGCGCGGGGATGTGCTTTTGGGGATGTGATGAACAGCGGGATGGTGGATGTGGTGGTGAATTGCGTGAACACGTACCCGCAGTTACTGCGGTGTGAGGCTACGGCGGATGCACCTAAGAGGAATGTGATTTATGTAAGGACTGTGGGAGTGAAGAGTAATCGTAGTGGAATTGGGGCGCGACTTACAGTTACGGCCGAGAACCAGCCGGGGAAGGTGATGAAGCAGATTGAAGAGGTGCGGTCCGGGGGGAGTTATTACAGCCAGAATGACATGCGGGTGAGGTTTGGTTTGGACCAGGCGGTGAAGGGGGATGTGGAAATTGCGTGGCCTAGCGGGGCGAAGGATTCGTTGAAGGGGTTGGCGGCGAATCAGCTTTATGTGGTGCAGGAGGGTGGGAAGGTTTTGAAGACGATGCCTTTGGGGGCTATGAGCAA
>CAZZWG010000005.1:43714-45615 GCA_964657685.1 Verrucomicrobia bacterium Tous-C9LFEB
TTGAGGTAGGCCTCATGAAGATGTTGTGGCGTGTTGCTGTATTTCTGGTGGCCTCATCTGGCCTTGCGATGGCGCAGGGTGTGCCTGCTACCGCTGCGGATGAGGCGGCGGGGAAGACGTGGTTTTCGCATATTCAGGCGCTTGCGAACGATGGTATGCGGGGGCGGTTGACGGGTACGGATGACTACTTGCGGGCGGCGGCTTATGTTGTCGAGCAGTTCAAGGCGGATGGTTTGCAGCCTGCGGGGGTGGATGGGTTTTATCAGCCGGTGAAGTTTGATGTGACGCGGGTGATTGCGGAAAAGTCGTCGATGGCACTGGTGGTGGATGGGAAGCGGACGCCGCTGGTGCTGGGGCAGGATGCGATTTTGTCCGCGCGGGGGCAGCAGCCCGCTACGGTGGAGGCGCCGTTGGTTTTCATCGGCTATGGTTTGCATTTGCCGGAGGCGCACTATGACGATTTCGACTCGGCGGAGGTGCCGTGGGGATCGTTGAAGGGGAAGATTGTTGTGGTGGTGAATGGCGGGCCTGCGGAGTTATCGGGGGCGTTGAAGTCGTATGCGCGGACTGCGCCATTGAGTAAGGCTCTCGCGGATGCCGGAGTGGTTGGGGTGATCACTGTGCCTACGCCGAAGTCGATGGATTTTGGGTGGGATCGGGTGGCCAGCAGTGCGTCACAGCCGGGAATGCGGCTGGCGGTGGAGCCGGGGGATGCGGCGGTGGCGGCGAAGCATCCGGCGCTGGCGGATCTGCATACGACGATGCTTTCGGCGCAGTTTAATCCGGCGGAGGCGGAGAAGTTGTTTGCGGGGTCGGGGCACAGTTTTGCGGAGGTGCTGGCGCTGGCGGATGCGGGGAAGCCGCTGCCGCATTTTGAGTTGAAGAAGGCCCTGGCGGCGAAGGTGACTACGGAGAACTCGCAGGTGGTTTCGCCGAATCTTGTGGCGCGGTTGGAGGGGTCGGATCCCGCGTTGAAGGAGGAGTGTGTGCTGGTGTCGGCGCACCTGGATCACCTGGGGGTAGGGGCACCGATTAAGGGCAGCACGATTTATGCGGGGGCCATGGATGATGCTTCCGGGGTGGCTTCTGTGCTGGAGATTGCGAAGCGGTTGAGTCATGCGCCGGAGCGGCCGAAGCGGAGTATTTTGTTTGTGGTGTTTACGGCGGAGGAGAAGGGGCTGTTGGGGTCGCGGTATTTTGCGCGGCACCCTACGGTGCCGGCGAAGGATGTGGTGGCGGATTTGAATATGGATATGTTTATGCCGTTGTTTCCGCTGAAGAAGTTGCATGTGCAGGGGCTGGCGGAGTCGACGCTGGGAGACGATGCGCGGGCGGTGGGGACGGCGCATGGGATTGAGATTGCGGTGGATCCGGAGCCGGACCGGAACTCGTTTATTCGGACGGATCAGTACAGTTTTGTGCAGGCGGGAGTGCCGGCGCTGGCGATGAAGTTTGGGTGGACGGCGGGGTCGCCGGAGTATAAGGCGTGGCGGGGGTGGTTGGCGGAGAGGTATCACTCGACGCAGGACAATTTGTCGCAGCCGATGGACTTGAGTGCGGCGGCGCAGTTTGATGGGTTCTTTGGGGATCTGGCGATGCGGGTGGCGGATAACGCGGCGCGGCCGCGGTATCTGAAGACAAGTTTTTTTCGGCGGTTTGAGAATTAGGGCGGGCGTGTCTTCCTATTCAAGGTGGAGGCATCCGCCGTATGGCCTTACTCACGATGGCGTGAGTTGCTGCCCGGCGTTGCTCCTCGCTACCTTTGCCCCGTGCTGGCGCAAGAAGTCCGCGGCCGCCCATGCATGATGCTCGATTGCTATTTGCAGAGGAGAATCTCCGTAGAGGTCTGTTGCATTCAGGTCGGCGCCGCGGGATGCAAGTAGTTTGAGCGCCAGGAGGTT
>CAZZWG010000005.1:45715-46951 GCA_964657685.1 Verrucomicrobia bacterium Tous-C9LFEB
ACCGTGCGGGTATACCCTTCGGCCGCGACGGAGGTGATCAGGTCGGGGGCGTGGGGCTGCGAGCAAAGGTGCGAAATGAACAGCCGTTGCCAGAAGGGTGGCGGAAGGCTGATGACAGCCAGCAGAAAGACAGCGCCGGCCGCTGTTGGAAGCAGGATTTTCCAGGACTGCTTGCCTTGCACGAGGGCTATGACAATGGCGGCACATGAAACCAGCAACCAAGCCATGAGCAGAAATGGGGCGAGGATAAGTAGCGCGTAGTAGCCATGGGCAAACGAATAGCCGACCATCTGAGGTCCGTCCCCCAATGTTAACCAGGTCTCCTCCAAGACGAAACGAACTACCAGGAGGAGCATCGGGATCAGCAGGATGATCCCGGCTACGGTCCACCCCCGAATGAAAGGGCTGTTGGATCTCTTAGGAGTCTGCATTGGACGTGCTTCCCAAAGCACCCTAGCATGGTGCGAAGATGTGTGCTCCAGGAAGAAGAAACTCTATTGTGATGGGGGCGAAGGGCCGAGAGACCCCTATCAGATCACGCTGTGGCGGGGTTCGTCTTACGATTCTGCTGGCGATCGCGCTTTTGAATGCGCTTAGGTCGCAAGCACAAGCGCATCCGTACCCCGCGACGGTCAGCCATCCGGGGCCGGCTTGGTTTGTGGATGTGGCTGCGCAGGCTGGGGTGGGGGTGCGGAATGTGAATGGGTCGGATACGAATAAGCAGTACATTGTGGAGTCGACTGGATCCGGGGTAGCTGTGATTGACTACGACGATGATGGATGGCCGGATATTTTTCTGGTGAATGGAAGTACGCTGCCTGGGGTTGTGGGGAAGGAGCAGCCCTCGAGTCATTTGTTCCATAACAACCGGGATGGGACGTTTACGGACGTTACGAAGGGGTCGGGGTTGGAGGAGACTTTTTGGGGACAGGGTGCCTGTGTTGGGGATTATGACAACGATGGGTTGCCGGATTTGTTTGTTACGGCTTATGGACGGAACAGGCTTTTTCATAACGAGGGGAAAGGTAGATTCAAGGAGGTAGCGGAGAGTGCGGGGGTGGCGGGTACGGGGAAGGAGTGGGGAACGGGGTGTGCCTTTGTGGATTATGACCGCGATGGGAAGCTAGATATCGCGGTGGCCAATTACGTGCATTTTGACTTAGCCAAGACGCCTAAACCGGGCGCGGAAGCAGGGTGCATGTGGAAGGGGTCGCCCGTGATGTGCGGGCCGCGAGG
>CAZZWG010000006.1:0-41156 GCA_964657685.1 Verrucomicrobia bacterium Tous-C9LFEB
ACTTGGCTGGTGGCTAGCGTGCCGGCAATGCATCGTGCCATCTATGCGGGCTGCCCGGAAGCAGGGATGGGAGGGCGTCAGGGCGAGACCCGGGGAAGAGGGTTGCGGCGCGTTTCTTGCTAAACTCAGCCCGGATGGCCACACCTGAAATTTCTAACGGCGTGGCCGAAGCAGCGACCCGGCGGCGTACCTATGGGGCTGCGGTGGTGTGTACCCTGTTGGCGCTCGTAGCGCTAGGGAGTGCGCTGCGGGAGAGGGTGGGCTTTCCGCTCGATGACTCCTGGATTCATCAGAGTGTGGCGCGCAATCTGGCCGAGTATGGATCGCTGGGGTACTTGCCGCATCAGCGGTCATCCGGGTCGACGAGCTTGCTGTGGACGATTGTGCTGGCGGGGAAGTATGTTGCGGGGCCATGGATGAGCGTGGTTCTGTATCCGCTGATGGTGAATGGCCTGTGCCTGCTGGGCGTGGTGGCGCTGCTGCTGCGGATGGCGCTGCGGGACCGCATGGGCGCTGCGTTTGCCCTGCTCTGGGCTGTGGCTCCGCTGGCGGACGGCAATTTTGTATGGCTGGCGTTTACAGGGATGGAGCACGTGCTGTTTGTGTTTCTTTCGCTGCTAAGCATTGATCTTTGGGCTGCTGAAGGGGTGTCTGCGGTGTGGGCGGGCGTGGCGATGGGTCTGCTCGCAATGACGCGGCCGGAGGGAGTTGTCCTTGGGTTTGCGCTGCTGCTTACGCCGGGGTTGGCTGGGCGGGGGCGAAGCGATGTCCTACGGGCGGTGGTGCCGGCTGCGGTGCTTGCGGCGGTGCCGTTCGGGGTGAATCTTTATACGTCGCATACGTTGTTGCCGCTGACGTTCAAGGGGAGGCAGTGGCTCTACCTGGGTACTGCGAACCCTTCGCTGGGGATGCGGGCGAGGATGTTTGCGGGGTGGTTCCACCGGGCGTTGTATGCGGTGAAGGCGCCGCCCCAGGGTTTATCCGGGCCGGCTGCGCGGGTGGGCTACTTGCTGGGTAGCTCTGGGTTGTTTTGGCTGCTGGCGACGGGATTGTGGTCGCTATGGCGAGAGCGGTGCCGTTTAACGCTGACCGTGTGTGGGTGGGGGCTGCTGCACTCGCTGCTGTACCTGGTCATGCTGCCGAGTTCCGGACATGGGGGGCGCTATCAGCCGTTTGTGCTCTTGTTGCTGGTGCCGCTGTGTGCGCGGGGGCTGTATTGCGTGGTGGCAGCGGCGGGGTTAGGCAGGGGCTTGCGGATGCCTGTGACGACAGTGGCTTTGGTAGTGTTTGCGGTATTCTCCTTACGGCTTTGGCGGGCTACGCTGCGGTCCGGTGTAGCTCACATTGAAGGAAGCCATGGGGTGATGGTGGGGTTCCTCAATGAGCATGTGCCGGGCGAGACGCTGGCGGTCTTCGATATCGGGCGAATTGGGTATAGCTATCGGGGGAGTGTTATCGATCTTGGAGGGCTTACGGATCCGGGGTATGCGGCGTATCTGGCTTCGGGGCGGGTGCCGGAATACCTGCGGGAGCACCAGATTCGCTACGTGGTGTTGCCGACGGGAATGGACCGGAGTTCGCGCCTGGCGAACAGTTTGCGCCTTACGGGGAACCCGGCTGTGGTGTTGCAGCCGATGTATCGGGCATGCAGCCCTGTGGGGGCCTGGTGGTTGGGGTACCTGCAAACGGATGATGCTTTTCAGTGCCAGGAGCTGGACCGGGTGTGGTTTGCTTCGGGGCGCTGAGGCAGGGCTGTCGCTTCGTCCACTGGAGCGTTTTGGCAAGCAGGGGTGAGGTGTTTCTGAGAAAGAGGATGTAAGCGTCCCCATCACTGGGTGCCTGGGTCTGGGCCTGGTAGACGCCGAACTTCTGGTGGGGGAAGGAGCGCCGGACGACTTCCACGTAGTTGGCGCGCAGCCAGGCGTCGAGCTGAGGCCAGCGCTGGAGACGGGTGAAGCTGTTGGATGCCATGAGGTCTTCGTTGCTGACGACGAGGAGTGCGGGTGGGTTGCGGGCCATCGCGTCCCAGAAGCGGTTGCGGTAGTAGGTGGTGGCGAAGTTGGGCTGGGGGGAGAAGAAGAGTAGGTCGCCGGTAAAGCCGGTGTTTTCTACGATGCCCTCGTGATAGAGGGCATTGAGGCAGCCGTAGACGAGGTCGAAGCAGAAGACGTTTTGCTGGAGTTGGGCGGGGCCGAGGGTGTGGAGGTCGGTGCGGAGGGCGGTATAGAGCGCGGACTGGGCGGGGATCCTGGCGGCGCTATGGACCGTGCGAGGGATGAAGCCGAGGAGGACACAAAGAAGAAGGGCTGCTGCCCAGAGACGGGGCCAGCCGGTGCGCTGGAGAGAGGTGAAGAGCTCCATGGCAAGGAGAAGGAGAAGGAAGACGAGAAAAGTGTAGCGATGATGGGGAAAGCCTTTGCGTTGCGCAAAGAAGCTCAGGAGGCCGAAAGCGGCTCCGAGCGCGAGGATGAGTGTTTCGTAGGGGCGGGAAGCGCGATGCTTCCGGTTTGTGAAGGCGAGTGGGAGCGTGAGAACGGCCAAGACGAGGAGGGACCTGGGGATGGCGACGCGGACGATGGCGGGCCAGGGGGGAGGGGTCAATCCGGCATAGGCGGGCAGGACGCGGGTGAGAATGAAGAGGAAGTTGGAAAGAGCGTGGAAGTGAAGCAGGAAAGCGAGGCAGAGAAGCGCAACCAGGAGCATGCCGAGGGCGGCCCAGAGTAGAGATGGCAGGAGCCTGTTTTTGCTTTGGCGGAGCACGTAGGCCGCGATGGCGAGGAGGGCCAGGGGGAAGACGATGTACGTTGGCTTGATGCTGGCCGCGAGCGCACCTGCGAGGCCGGTGACGAGCATGGCTGCGGGGATTCCCTGTTCGAGGCTGTACGTGAGGGCGGCGCAGGCGAGCAGGAGAAGAACGGTGACGACGAGTTCCCTTTCGGCGGCCATCTGGGGACCTTCGGACGCGTGAAGGGCCAGGAAGACGCCGGCGGCCAGGAGACCTGCGATCCAGTCCACGCGTTTGGCAAGGAAGGCGAGGCAGGCGGTCATCAGGCCGAGGAGGGTGAACTCGTAGAGTCGCCAGGCGAGGTCGCCGGGGCCGAAGAGGCGCATGGCGGCTGCCTCGGTGAGGTAGGCGCCGGGCATGTTGTTGTCGGTGATGTCGACATAGGGCCGGAGACCGTGATGGATGAGAAAGATGACGTAGTGCATGACGGGGGTGTCGATCATCATGCGCCAATGGATGGAGAAGGTGATGTAGAACGCGGTCGCGGCGACGAAGACCAGAAGGGTGAGCGCACGAAGGATGCGAGTAGCCGGGAACTGCTGTGAAGACTGGGGGATTGCCGGCATGGAGCTGCCGGCCGTTGGAGAAGAGTTCATGGGCACCTCCAGCATAGGCTGTGCGGCGGGCAGGTTGTCAGCGCTTGCGACGCAGCCGGAACTTGCGCATCCGATATAAAATGCGCTGGAGCGCAGAAAGGCGCGTTCTCGTTCCCGATGAGTTCACCCCAGATCAGCATCGTTATACCGGCCTACAACGAAGGCGCGCGAATTGAGAGTGCGTTGCGGCGGGTGCTGGCGTGCGTGAATGAGCGTGGGTGGGATGCTGAAGTGCTGGTGGTTGACGATGGGTCGACCGATGACACGGCCGAGATTGTGCAGACCTGGATGAAGGAACACGGGCAGCTGCAGCTGTTTGAGAATCCTGGGAACCGGGGGAAGGGGTATTCGGTTCGGAATGGGTTGCTGCAGGCGGCGGGCGAGATTGTGATGTTTACGGATGCGGATCTTTCCGCGCCGATTGAAGAGGCAGAGCGGCTGTTTGCGGCGATTGAGGCGGGAGCGGATGTGGCTATCGGGTCGCGGTGGCTGGATAAGCAGCGCCAGACAAAGCACCAGCCGATGTACCGGCGGTTTTTCGGGCGTTGCTATAACGCGCTGACGCGGTTGGTGATGGGTTTGCCGTACAAGGACACGCAGTGTGGATTCAAGGCGTTCCGGCGAGGGGCGGCGCAGTGCATTTTTCCATTGCAGACGATTGAGCGATGGGGTTTTGATCCGGAGATCCTGTTCATTGCGCAGAAGCTGGACTTCAAGATTATTGAGGTACCGGTGACGTGGGGGCATGATGAGCGGAGCCGGATCAGCTATCTGCGGGACGGGTCGCAGATGCTGAAGGAGATGGTGGAGATCCGGTCGAACTCGATGCGGGGGCGGTATGACCGGGCGATTGCGAACATGAAGGATACGAGTGGGTTTGTGACGGCGCGGGTGCCTTCTTCGTATGCCGGGCCTGCGGGGGATGAGCGTGGGGGTGTTGATTTGCAGGCGGCGCACCGGAAGTCAGCTTAGGAGCCCGGTGAGCTTAGCGCGCGCAGGGTGGTGACGTTGCGCTGGATGTCGGCGGGGTCGTCGACCGGGGTTTCGGCGATGAAGGCTGCGTGACCGAAGCGGGGGTCGTGAAGCAGGCGGCGGAAGGCGGCGGCGCCGATGGTGCCTTCGCCGATGTGTTCGTGGCGATCGAGTTTGGAGCCCATGGGGGCTTTGGCGTCGTTGCAGTGCCAGACGCGGATGTTGTCGAAGCCTATGGTTCGGGCGATCTGGGCGGTGGTGGCTTCGTAGCCTTCGGTTGAGACGATGTCGTAGCCGGCAACGTGGGTGTGGCAGGTGTCGAGGCAGACGCCTGCGGGCGCGCCGTGAGCTTTTAGAAGGGCTACGAGTTCGGCGACCTGCTCGAAGGTGCTGCCGAGGGAAAACTCGGCGCCGGCGGTATTTTCGATGAGGATCTTGAAGGCGGTTCCGGGCCAGGGGAGGGTGTCGATGGCGCGGGTGATGTTGTCTGCCGCGAGGCGGAGGCCTTCTTCGCGGGTGAGTCCTTTCCAGGAGCCGGGATGGAGGACGAGGTAGGTGGCGCCGAGGGTAAGGGCGCGGTCGACTTCGTCGCGGAAGGCAGCGGTTGAATTGGCGCGAACGGTTTCGCTGTGGGAGCAGAGATTGATGAGGTAGCTGGCATGGATGACGAGGGGCTCGATGTCGTGGGCGGCGAGGCCTTCGCGCATTTGGCGGGCGTCTTCGGGTTTGACGGGGCCGGCTTTCCAGGTGCGGGGGCTGGAGGAAAAGATCTGGAAGGTATTGGCGCCGGCCTCCACTGCGCGCTGGACAGCGGTGTGGCAACCGCCGGAGGTGCCAAGGTGGACGCCTATGCGTTTGCGGGGCATTTGTTTAGGGTAGCGCGGGGATGCGGATGTAGGGTGAAGGTGTGAGGTTTTGGCATGGCTGCTGTACAGAGTTACCGCAATCACGCGCGGTTGGATCCGCCGTTTCATTTCATTGCAGCACCGATCCTGTTGATGAATGTCCTTGTGACGCTTGGTGTGCTGATCCACCGATGGCCGGAACAGTTGCTGTTGCATGGATGGCTGGTGGTGTTGTCGCTCGCGCTGGTGGCCACGGCGGGCGTGGCGCGGGCGTCGGCGCTGCGGGCACAGGACCGGGTGATTCGGCTGGAGGAGAAGATGCGGTACGAACGGCTGCTGGGGCCGGACGAACTGGCGATGACGCAAAGGCTTGGTTTGCGGCAGGTGATTGCGCTGCGGTTTGCGTCGGATGCGGAACTGCCGGGGCTGGTGCGGCGGGCGATGACGGAGGGGATGGAACCGAAGGCGATCAAGCAGGCGATTACGGAGTGGCGGCCGGATTTGGATCGGGTGTAGCACCTGAGTAGCGCGCCTGCAGCATGCTTCAGGATGAGCTCGGCATCAGCGGCAGTGGCCATGGATTCTCCGGGTTGTTAGGAAGAGTGTGTTGCGCCCGTGCTTCCGATTGATTTGATTCCAACATGGATCGTCTGGCAGGCTGACGGTCTGTATTACATCAGCTTCATCGCCTCGGGGTCCCAGTGCACGACACTATCTTTTTCGACGCTCAAGTTACTCAACAGCGCAGCCCCTGCGGCACGGAACCCGAACCGCGCATCCTCCACCACGGGCTTGCGGCTACGCACCGCTGCAAAGAAGTTGCTGAAGTGGTCATAGCTGTCTGAATACCCACTCGGCGCCGTGAAACTCTGCGCATCCTGTAACGCCGGCCCGCCTGGATGTTCTACCGGATACTTCTTCCGGTATTGCTCGACGTAGCCCTTCTGCATCGCGTCGGTAAAGGTCCCCACTGTATAGCCAGGCTCCTTTGCCGGGGCCACGCGCGTGACCGTCACCGTATTGGTGCGGCCCACAATCTCCATCTGTCCCTCAGATCCCGTAAAGAGGAAACCTTCACTCTCCTCGCCGCCATCCACGAAGTTTACCCGCAGACTAAGGTTGAATCCTTCCGGGTAATCAAACAACGCCAGCAACACGTCATTGGCGTCCCGGCCATCCTTCCAATACCGCAGTCCGCCTGTGGCCATCGCGCGCGTAGGCCCATGCGCCCCCGTAATGAAGTGCGTCCCACTGAACAGGTGCACGAACAGATCACCTGCTACACCCGACCCATAATCCTTCCATTTGCGCCATTGAAAAAAGCGCTCCGGGGAGAAAGCCCTCTTTGGCGCCGTGCCCTCAAACCGTTCCCAATCGCAGGTCTGGGGCGATGCATCCAGCGGGATTGAATAGTTCCATGCCCCCATGGAGGAGTTGCGATCCCAACGCGCACTCACCGTATTCAACTTACCGATCGCTCCTGAAGCCAGCAACTCCTTCGCCTTCGCATAGACGATCGAGCTTACCCGCTGGCTGCCCACCTGCAGTATGCGATTCGTCGCCCCAGCCGCTTCCATGATCTCCGGCCCGTCCGGATAGATATGGATCATCGGCTTCTCCAGGTACACATCTTTGCCCGCCCGCATCGAATCCACCGCGGCCTGTTTATGCCAGTGGTCCGGCGTTGCAATCAGCACAGCATCCACATCCGGCCGCGCCAGAATTTCGCGATAGTCTCGCGTGGTAAACAGATCCGCGCCCCACACCTCTTTCGCATGGGCAAGCCGGCCGTCATAGCAATCCGCCACGGCCACCAGCTTTACCCCCGGCACCTGCAGGGCAAAGCGCGTGTCCGACTGCCCTTGCAGACCCGCTCCGATCAACGCAAGCTGGATGGCGTCGTTCTTTGACCGCTTTTCAGCCTCCGCAATCAAGGGTTGCAGACGCGTTGCCGCCGCCGTCCATGTGGCCTTCTTTAGAAAAGTTCGACGATCCAAGCTTTGGATGGGAGTTCTCCTTCTCTTGCAGGAACAGTGCCAGCGCAGCACGGATGGACTGTAAGGCAGGCGCATACGCCCTGTCCAGTCAAGGCTCAACCCTCATTTTCCCCGCGGCGTCATGGAGGGCGGGGCGTCTTCCGGCCGGCTCCCCCACGTCTTGTTCGGCGTGGCGCCCATGGTCAGCACGAGCACACCGCCGTCCGCAATATCCGAGTGGCTAAACCAGGGCTTATCCCAAACCTTTCCATTCAACGTAGCCGACTGAATGTATATGTTCTCCGCCGAGTTATCTCGCGCAACTATTCTGAAATCTTTCCCGTTGCCCATATGAAGGGTAGCCTCGTCAAACAGCGGGCTGCCCAGGATGTAGTCCGGGCTTGAGGGATCGACAGGATAAAAACCCAGCGCGCTCATCACGTACCAGGACGAGGTAGACCCCTGATCATCCATGCCCGGGAACGCCAGCCCATACCGGTCACTGCCATAGAGCGAACTCATGATTCTGCGCGTCAAGGCCTGCGTCTTCCATGGCTGCCCGGCCCAGTCATAGAAGTAGGCTGCCTGCTGGTCCGGCTGATTGCCCTGCACATACTGCCCGATCACGCCAGTGCAATCGCGACAGATTCCCTTGGCTGTGTAGGGCGTTGAGAAGAACTCGTCCAGCTTTGCCGCAAAGTTCTTACGCCCGCCCAGCAGATCACTCAGTCCCTGCACATCATGCGGCACCAGCCAGAGCGTGGACCAGCCCGATCCTTCTTTCATCATGAAGTTGTAGTAAGGCTCACGCGGATCAAAGGGCGAAATGAAGTTGCCATCCTCTGTTCGTCCACGGATGAACCCAACACTCGGATCGAAGACGTTCCGGTAGTTGTGCGCCCGCTGCAGAAACACGGCGGCGTCATCAGCCTTCCCCAGCTTCTGTGCATACAGCGCCATGGCATGGTCGTCCCAGCTGTATTCCAGTGTCGTCGCCGCGCCGGCCTTACCGTCCGCATAGGGCGGGCTCGGATTGCCTTTCGGGATCACATCCGAGATCCATCCCTGCTTCATGTACTCCGCCAGATAGCCGCGCGGCCCTGCAGGATCCATTGCATTCTTTCGCAGGTAGACATACGCGCCGGCCCAATCGAAGTTCAGGCCCCGCTCCCAATCCCCCAGGTACATGAATGCTGCATTGTCCCCATGGAACGACGTCTCCATATACCCATGCTCACGCGCATCATCCAGCTCGGAGCGAAGGATGTTCACCTTCGTCTCCGGCTCCAGCAACGTGAGCAAAACGATCTGATTGCGCCCCGTATCCCACAGCGGCACCGGGCCATAGTGGTCATACGTCGCAGTCTCGAGCTCGCCCTTGCGCCCGGTAAAGGGCTCGCCTTTGCGCGCACGCAACTGCGGGCTGTAGAACGAGTGGTACAGGCACGAATAGAAGAGCATTCGCTGTTTTTCCGTCCCACCCTTTACCTCGATCGCATCCAGCTTGCCCGCCCACGCCTGCTCAGCCTCGTGGTGAACCTTGCCGAAATCCCACCCTGGCTCCTCCTGCTGCAACCGCGCGTGCGCCACCCCGTAGCTCGTGCCGGAAGCTACCTTCACCAGCACCGGCTCACTCGCACCCGCACTTGCGAAGTGCAGGTAGGTTCCGGCGAAATGTCCCGTTACATGATTGTCTCCGGGCATCACGTCATCGAACCCGATCAGGGGGTCGCGTGGATCATGCGGCGGGTTCTGCCTGAAGGCACCATAGTTCTGGAAAGGCCGCGAAAACTCGGCGACGAAGAAGTGTTTCCCGTTCTGCGAAGTTCCACGCACTGTGTGGTCGTCCACCACCTCCACCGTCCCGCCATCACGGCCGAGATCCAGCAGCACGTTTGCCTTCTCTGACTTTGGAAACGTAATCCGAAAGAGCCCGGTCCACGTTGTCGCTGTCATCTCCACGTTCGTCTGGAAGTCGTCGAGATACACGCTGTAGTACCCAGCTGAAGATTTCTCCCGCGCCTTGTCATACACGGACCCGGTGCGCTCCGGCGGCACCGTCCAGTCGCCTACCACCGGCATCAGGGTAGGGCTATCGCCGGCGCCCGTAGAGAAGCCATACATCGTCCGGTTCAGGTAGAAGTACGGAGCCCTGACGCCTGCTGGGTAGTTCACGTCGAGGTTCGCATTGATCGGCCCGATCTCCGTTGCGCTATGGGGCAGCTTTGCTGCTGGGGAGGTGAATCCCGAATACAACTGCTCCCCCGGCGGCGGCGCATTGCCAATCAGCAGTTGCTGATCCAAAGGCGCGGTACCCACCAGCCCGTTCACATAATCAAGCGGGCTTTTCTTTTGCCCGTGAGCTCGCATGGCAGGCAACGACGTAAGTGCAAACAGAAGGGCGCCCACACAACGCGATGTGCTCTTCAGGGTCTTCATGACTTCTCTTCTTTCCTGCGCTTTCACTTGCCCGCCGGCACCAGGGTCATGCCAAAGACGACCACGTTGCGGTTGCCTGGGAGCGTGACGCTCTTGACCACCCTGGCCGGATCCAGAGCAAACGTGTACGCCCACAGATGGAAGGGATTGCCATCCACTGAACCGTCACCGACCACGCGATACGGCAACGCCACCGCGTCCGTCTCGCCTCGGTAGCGCGCCGTTCCCGCCCAGTCACTGAGGCTCTGGTTCACTGTTGACGACGTTCCATCCGCATAGTTCACGGAGAACGTCTGCCGCGTCTGGTCACCCTCGATCGCGGTTGCAAGCACACGCAGGCTCGCATATCGACCCGCCGGCAGATCGACAGTCTTGCTTGTCACAGCATCGGGCGCACCCGCAGGCCCAAGATGAAAGACAACTTCGGCACCGACCGGGTCCTGCGTGAGCCCTTCTGTTGGAAAGGCGAATCCACCGCCATCCAAACTGGCACTCTCGTCGAACTTCGAGCCTTTCTTGTAGATCCCCGTCACGTTGAATGCCGCAGCCAGATCCACGGGCACCGTCCCGGCAAGGATCGGTGTAACCTCCACAGGGACCGTGGCCGTGTGCGTCACTCCACCGGAAACACCGGTCACCGTGATGTCGGTCTTGCCCGCCGTCGCATTGCCACTCGCTGTCAGCGTCATGGTGCTCGTACCCGTGGTTGAGGCGGGAGCGAACGTCGCCTTGAGGCCTGCGGGCAATCCACTTGCACTCAACTTCACAGCACCATCAAAAGCTCCACGAGGCAGCACAAAGACCCTCGCGATCACCGACCGTCCTTCGGAGACCTGCGCGGCTTTCGGAGCGAACAACGCAAAGTCGGGCGCACCCGCACCTGTCGCCGGCAACATGTCATAGAGCGGCTGCGCGGGCGTCAACGCCGCGCCTTCCCTGGCCACAGACACCGCCATGATCCGCACATTCGGGTTGTTCGGCAGCCGCAATGTCTTCGCACCCGCAGGTAAGTCGATGGCATACGCAAACAGGTACGCATACCGGTAGGCCACGTTTTTGCCAGCCGCATCATGGGTATGGTCGCTCCACCAGGCGATGTCGGCACGCTTGATGAAGCCCGGCTTGAGCCCCACCATCTCGCCATAGTTGTCGTTCGCTACACTCGCCGAACTCCACACCCGATCGTCCCACTGCCCCACAAAGCCATCCCAGTTCTGAATGTTCAGCTCAGCCCGCTGACCACCCACCTGGAACGCTGCCTTCTGATCGCCCTGGCTCGCCGCCGCAAGCAGATACACGCGGTTATAGTTCCCGGCCGGAAGCGCAACCTGCTGCCCTTTAGCGACTACCGCATTGGGTCCGCCCGCAGGCGCAAGGTGGAAGCTCACGCCATTGAAGTGCACTTCACCCGGCAGCATCTCCGATGGATACGCATCCCCTTTTCCATCCATACCGCCGGCTACGTGACCGTCATGCGAAGTAGCTGTCGCCACGTCATAGCTCAGCGTCACCGGCGTAGATGTTGGCGGCGCCACTGACGTCGGGGCTGCCCCTATTTTCACCGCGAACGCCCGCGGCTGGTAGGCCCCAAACGACGTTACCAGATTTCCGCCATGCACCGTGGCCTCCCCCATTGGCTGCTCCTGCCCATTCACCTCGCGCGCGCTGGTCACCGGCGCGGGGAAGCTCACGTGCACATCTCCCTGCGGCTTGCCGTCCAACTCTACGAGCCGCACGATCACCTCATCGCTGTCCTCCGCCTTCTTCATCCCCAGCACACGGATGCGCGGATTGCTTACCTTCAACATCGAGAAACTCTTGCCGAGCGCACCCTCATGCTTGGGTGCTGCAAACACGATGAGCGGCGCATTCAGCTGCTGCCCCTGCCAATCGGTCTGCGCCTGACGCCATCCCCCCGCGTGCCCCGCAAAGCCATACAAGAATTCATGGTGACCGAGGTCCTGCGTGGCCTGGTCTGCATACCCACCGGCAATGCCGGGCGTGCGAATCAAGGTCAACCGCAGCGTATGGTCATCCGGTTTGTCGGATCCATTCTTCGCATCCGTAAGAATCGTCGCGCCGAACTCCCCACTCGCATCGGTCAGATCCATCCACTGGTGCGAAGGTACCTCAAACTTTTTTGGTTGCGCTGTGGGCCGCTCGATCGTTCCGATATCCCAGTTATAGGTCGCCATCTCATTCGCAGCGGTCAATGGAAACACGGCCTTTAAGTTCCGCTCGCGCGTGGCCCAGTCCACCACGTTGCTGAATTCCACCCGCTTCCCAGCCTCACCCGCAGCCAGCCGGATCGTCTGCACGAACCGCGACCCATCCGTCCCCCGGCTCACCTCAATCGCCACCCGCACCGGCCCGTTCTCTACCACGCGGATCTTCGCCGGCCCCGACACATATTCCTTCGGCGTGGCCTGCTCCTGCACCCAATCCATGTTCCACGCAGGCCACTGCTGCGGGTTGTCATAGGACAACGCCAGCCGCGCAGGCGCACTCAGCATCTCGCGATGCGCCGCCTTGTCAAAGATGCTCGCAACATCTCCATCTGCATTCAACCGCACGCGGTAGAACTCGTTTTCGAGTTCGTTCTCTGTCACCCGCAACGAAGAGCTCGCAGCCTCACTACCGCCAGGCTGCACGTCATACACCGCGAAGCCCACGGAAGGCGCCTTCGCCGCGAAGATCACCTTGCCTTCACTCACCTGGGAAGGCACGTCAGCCCCATCCGGCCCCGTCACACGCACACCGCGCAGCTTGCCCACGCCCTCCGGCAGACTCGCCTGCACAATGTCTTCACGAGCGACATTCAACTGGTTGAACACCACCAGGGGAGTCCCCTTCGCGTTCGTATCCAGCGCCTCCGACACGCCCTCGGTCGCGCTCTTCAGGACATCCGCGAACTGGTTCATGGCAATGGTGTCGTCGTTCCACGCAAACTCATAGGCGCGCGGGGTCGCCGTACCCGCCGCAAGATCATGGAAGTGCGCCGCCATCGCCAGCGTCCACGCATCGTTCAAACGCTCCAGCGGATACGTACGCGCGCCCAGCCATTGCGCTGCAAGCGACGATTTCTCCGCCGCATCCGCGAGCAACTCTTCCTTCCGAATCCACCGCTTCTGATATGCCTGCGACGTCAACGACCCCGCTGAGTGGTTCGTCAACTCCAACTCGCCCGTATAGCGCGGCAAGGCCGCGGCCGCCAGCGGCGTGATGTCTTTGAACATCTGGTCCGCCTTTGCCGAAACGACATGTACTGGGCCATTGCCTACCGGCACAACGGGCCACGCCGGATGCTGCCCGCCTCGCTGGTACCCAGCATCCCCAGGCGGCATGTCGACCGACCCCCGGGTGATGATCGCCTCCAGGCGCTTTACCGACTCCTCGCTTGGGGCGCCGCCAATGTCCCCGGTCCCGAAGTAGTGATAATCCGCAAACAACCCCGTCACTTTGCCGTTGTTCTCCACCCGCCCGGCCCAGTCGCCCTGGAACCTCTGCATCTCGCGCTCATCCTGCCCACGCACCAGCGCCGCCTGCTCCGCACGCAGAGCAAAGTATTCCCGCATCACCGCAGGATCCGGAGCACTGCCCTTGGGCGCAGCCTGCAGATTCGCCTGCGCTGCTGCCATCCGCTTCTCGACATCTGCCATCGCAGGATCCGGCCCCATTGCCGGCAACGGTGCACTGAGGTCGGTATTGACGCTGCCGTTGTAAGCTCCAGGATTCAGCGCCGCGAGCACTGTTGCCCCATCCGGCCCCGCCCATACCCCTACGTTGAAGGGGGTACCTTCCGGCGTCCGTTCCAGCGACTCCTCGCCACCCACATTCGCGGAGGATCCCCAGGAAAGCTTTTGCGTCGAGAACCCCTTCACGCCCGCATGCGCGAGAATGCTGGGCAAGGAGGAAGGAAATCCAAAACAATCCGGCAGCATGTACTCCTCGCTGGCCACACCAAACTCATGCCGGAACCAGCGGTTGCCATACAGCACCTGCCGGATCAACGCTTCGGCGTTTGGCGCATTCACGTCGCCCTCTTCCATCGAGGATCCCGCCGGGTACCATCGCCCCTGCGCCACATACCCCTTCACCCGCGCAAAATCTTCCGGAAAGTACTCCTTCATCATCCGATAGCGATTCGCCCCGCTGAAATTGAAAATGTAGTGTGGGTACTTGTCCAGCAGCGTGAAGTTGTCCTCCATGGTCTTCCGGAGATACTCATCAATCACCTGCGGATACTCCCATCGCCACTCCGTATCCAGGTGCGCATACCCCACCGCATACAACGTCGGCTGCTTCGTGAGGTCGGGCTGTTTGGTCGACTGCGCATTCACGCCTGGAACGGCTACAGCGGTGAAAAGGAAGACAGAAAAGGCGCGCGCTCGTGAGAAAGACATCTACACTCCGGGTTTGGGAATCGTCCAGTAAGGAAGCGGAGAACCTCCGGGGAGGCCCTCCGCCCTGTTGCAGTTCACTGCGGATGGGTGGGTCGGTTTAGAAGATGATTTTGCCCATCAACTGAAGGGTGCGGGGCGGGTTCTGTTGCTGGAAGCCCACGGTACCGAACCCGCTCCAACCTGTAACCGGATTGAAGCTTGCCGGCCCGGCACCCGGATTATTGTTGGGTCCTCCGAACAGCACAGAGTTTGTCGCGTTGAACGCATCCAGCCGTAGATCCAACCGGAGCCGCTCGAAGATCTGTGTCGTCTTTTGCAAGGACACGTCGAGATCAGGAATGGTGGGGTTGCGGACCTGGGCTGTGTCATTGTTGATGGGACTCAGCCCATAGGCCGGGACCTGCGTCCAGCAGGTGTCCGGGTTCGGTCCTGCGGTGGAGAACCAGTGCCCCAGCGTGGAGCCTCCCGCGGGTTTCAGGTTGTTCGGGCAGTTGTCATACCAGCTCGTGGAGATCTGCACAGGCGTTCCGCTCTGGGCGTTGAATACGCCGCTGAGCGTCCACCCGGAAACAAGTCTGTCCACAAACGCCGGCGCCTGGTTCAGCAATTGCCGTCCCTTGCCGAACGGAAGGTCGTAGACGCTTGTTACCGATAACACATGTGTCCGGTCGAACGAGTTCAACTGGTGCGTGCGCTCCGGATCCTGGTAGGGCCACCCGTTGCGGTAACCATCCTCATCGATGTTCTTCGAGTAGGTATACGCAATCCGGTAGGTGAAGCCCTTTCCCCCGGAGCCGAAGACGCGCTTGGTCACCTGCGTCTCCAGACCATTCCAGAAGTTGCCCCCGATGGGCGCGTTGTACTCGCCCACCAGGCCTACGCCTCCCGGTGAACAATACTGCGGGAGCGGAAGCAGCAGGGATACCGCCTCCACGGTTGACGACGTGCCGCACTGTCCAGGACCGGAGATCCCGGGCACGTTGTAGTAGGGATTCGGCACCTGCTGGTTGAAGTACTGCGGGTTCGCTTCTGCCTGCTGCTGCTGCGCCAGCGTCGCCGTGCCGTTGATCCACAGAAACGTACGCAGCCGGTTGGTGAAGTTGCCAGCGTACGAGACGTCGAGCACCATGTGGCCCGGCAACTCCCGCTGAATCCCGAGTGACGAAATCTGCTCGATGGGAATCTTGCGGCCCGGGAAGTCAACCGAGACGCCACCGTTGCCCACGTTTGTCAGCAGCCCCAGGCTGCTGCCCGTCGGCTTCAGCAAACCCGAGGGGTACGGATTGCCATTCTGGAAGTAGTTCGTGGGTGTGTTGCCGCCGTCGGCGGAGCTTGTATAGTTCGTGGTTTGCGCCTCGCCAACGTTGCTTCCACCCTCCAGGCCATAGGAGTACATGATGCCGTAACCGCCGCGGATCACCGTGTTCTTGTCGATCTGGTAGGCAAAGCTGAAGCGAGGTCCGACGCCGGACCAGTCGGTGTTGTACGCGTCGCGGCTTTGCCCACCGACACCGGCAAACTGGATGCCACCCAGCACCTGCGTCAGCGAAGATGGATTGATCCCGGCTGCCTGCCAAGCCGCGGTGTTGGCTCCGTTCGCCACGTTCGCCTGGTACGTTGGGTCGGTCCCCAGCGGATTCACGCAGGTCAGGCAGAGGCCGCGGTTCAAGGCGTTGTTCCGCTCCCGCAAACCGCGCTGCACGTCATAGCGGATGCCAAACGTCATGGTCAGTTTCGGGCTCGTACGCCAGGCATCCTGGAAGTAGCCACCCACGACCGGGTAGCCTTCCATCTCGGAGGTATACCAATCCACACCGCCGCTCGCGGGCTGGCCAAGATAGAAGGAAGCCAGCGCCGATCCGTTCGGCTGCGGCGATTGACCAGAACCGTTGTTACAGCTATTGGCATCGGTGCCTGTCGGCGTGATTGGCCAGCAGTTCGATTGGTGGGGATTGTATTGCGTCCATCCGGAATTGAAGTTGAAGGACCCGTTCGGGTGGCCGCCGCTGCTCGGGAAACCACCGTACTGGTACTCGTCCAACTCCGCGCCGAACTCCATTGTGTGCGCGCCGTGCGTTTTTGTGAAATCCAGATTGATCCCGAAGTTATTCGTCACGTCCGGATCAGACTGGTTGCCGAAGAGCCTAGAACCGCCGAGAACACCGGTGCCCCACCCGTCGCTGACGGAGAACTCAGGCAATAGCGACGTCTTCGTCGTCCCTGGCAGCGGCATCGACAGCCCGATGGCGTTGGCGGCCGGCAACGCGGAGGTCGCGCCATCCGGGCTGTTCTCAAAGAAGCGGGTGAAGGAAGCGCGGAAGTCACCCGTAAGGGAGGGCGAGAACACGTGCGTTAGATCCTGCACCGCCACATAGGTCTGGTGACTCCAGTTGATATTGCCGTTCTCCGCCAGACCCGAGAGGCCATTGGTGGAGCGGTTCTGGTTGCCTTTCCAATACAGGAAATAGCTGTAGAGCTTCGTTTTGTCCGACAGGTTGTAATCCACTCGGACGGAGGGCTGGTTGTAGTTGATTGTCCCGGGCGTACTCGCGAAGTAATTGTTGCCCCGGACGAGATTTGTGTTGCCGGGGATGTTCGGCAGCGGCACATACGCGAGCACCGCGGCAGCCGTGGGATTGATGGCCGATCCGGGCAATGTATCGTTTGGATAGAGCTGCTGCGCGACATGGTTGCTGTTGCACGCCGTGGCGGGGCCGCCGTCCAGGCAGGTTGCCGTGCCGGGCTGGAAGACTGGAAGTCCGTTAGGAAACTCCCCGGCATCCAGCGACTGCACCAGGCCGAAGTTCACCCCGGAGTTGCCCTGGTATCCAGGCCGCAAAAAGGCCGGGGGCACGTTGTAAAACGTCGAGAGCGGCAGCTTCTGGTAGAAACCTTCCCAACCAAAGAAGAAGAAGAGCTTGTCCTTGATGACCGGGCCGCCTGCCGTGATCCAGTACTGGTTCTGGAGAATGCCGTTGCGCGGCTCACCGGCGGCATTGTTCTGAAACGTATTCGCGTTCAGAAACGTGTTCTCATACCCGTAACGCGCAGTTCCGTGGAACTGATTGCTGCCGCTCTTCGTGACCGTATTCACCGTACCGCCGCTGGTCCGGCCATACCGCGTGTCATAGGTGTTGATCTGGACATTCACCTCCTGCACGGTGTCCGCATTCGGAGACGCGGACCACTCCCCCGGCGAGTGATTGTCATAGCCGAACTGGCTTGTGATGTTGGCCCCGTTCAGCGTGAATTGGTTATTGCCGCCGATGCCTCCGCCCAGGCTGTACGAGCTGTTCACATCCCATCCGCTCGTGGCGTAGTTGTTCCCGGTAATCTGGCTGCCCACGGTGGTCCCGATGAGCGCATACACCTGGCCGCCGTTGATCGGCACATTCTCTACTTCAGTCCCGCTGATGATCGTGCCGCCCGAGCCGGTCGAGGTTTCCAGTTGCGGCGGTTCCGAATCCACAACCACCGTCTCCGTGGCGCCACCCGTGGCCAGCTTGAAATTCTGGTTGAAGGTCTGCGTCGCAAAGGTCGTGACCTTGTCCTGCTTCACGGTTTTGAAGCCAGGGGCCTCCGCCGTGATCGTGTAACTCCCGGGAATGACGTAGTTGATGTAATACACACCCTTGGACGACGTCACACCGTTGTAGATGGTGCCCGAGTCCACGTTCCTGGCTGTGATTTTTGCTCCAGGGATCAGAGCGCCTGAAGAGTCGCTGACCTCCCCTGTAAGCGTCGCGCGCGACTCCTGCGCCTGACACGTGATGGCAGCCAGTGCCAGGGCCGCCGGCACGGCCCCCCGTTTCCATGATCTTGAGAATCCCGACATCACAATCTCCCTTTATGGCTGTTCAGGTCGTGCTTTGGCTGCCCCGCTGCGGCAAGAACCTTCAGCCCGGTCCGATGGTATGGTTTCCAAAACCGTATGGTAGCGTTTCCATGCTTGTGTCACGCATTGTTGCTCCCGCTTACCAGCTCTGTCAACCCACGTTTATAAACGGCGGCTGGCTGTTCGACGGCAACGGGCGACACGTCAGAGGCGGCGCCGATCTGAAGCGCTTCAATTGCCCGGATGGCACCCGCAGGAGCTTCGCGCGATCAATGTCGTTTTCAACAGAACATGGTGCGGCTCGGCTCCGCTGCCGTCCCTGGTCCCCAGCAGTTTTTCGAACAGAAGTTCCGCTGCCAGATGCCCCATCTCGGCGATTGGCTGCTGAATGACGCTAATGGAAGGCCGCACCGTTTCTGCCAGCTGGAAATCGTCATACCCCAGCAGAGCCACCTTCTTTGGAACCGCGATCTCCAGCTTCTGCAGCATTTCAAACGTGTCGATGGTCGTGCTGTTCTTCAGTGAGAAGATTGCATGCGGAGCCTTTTTTCGGGCAAACAGCTTCTCCAGGGCACGTTCTGCGGTTTTGTGATCCACCACCGACGTATCGACCAGGCACTCCATCCCCGCTGCCTCCATCGTCTCGCAATAGCCTCGCATCCGCTCCCGGATGGTGTACAGCTGCGGCTCGCCGGTCAGGCACGCGATTCGTTTATAGCCATGCCCGATGAGGTGCCTGATCGCCATCTGCGCTCCATGGAAGCTGTCCGCCAGCACAGAGCTGGCCTGCGCCCCCAAGATGGGCCGGTCAAGCGACACGACCGGCACGGGGCTGCGCCGTACAAGTTCGCGCAACTCCGTGCTGTCAGGATTCGACGGCGCTATCACGAAGCCATCTACCCGGTGCCGCATCAGCACATGCACGGCCTCCAATTCCGCCTTAGGATCGTTCTGGGTCGTCAGCACAATCAACAGCGAGTCGTTTTTACGCGCGATTGCCTGCGCCGCCTCCGCGCAACTGGCAAAGAAGGGATCCGCAATACTCGGAATGACGAATCCAATGGTCCGGGTCCGGTCGCCTTTCAGAGTCCGGGCTGCCTGGTTGGGCATATAGCCCAAGGCGCGAATGGCCTTCTGCACCCGCTCCAGCGTCTTCGGATCGACACTTAGCCCACCGTTGATGACCCGCGACACGGTCGTCGTCCCAACCCCGGCCGCCTTTGCGACTTCGTTCAGCGTCGAGTGCTTTCGTTGCTTTGTCATATTGCCACGACCCAGCCCATGGGTCTCCTTCTCTCGCTATGTACATCCCAGCGCATACTACCAACCGGCCCCAAATTGCCGCCCATGCAGACCTATCCGCGCAGGAGCTGCGGGTACCGCTCCACCACATGGCCCACCAGCTCACCGAACAACGTATTGGCCCATGCAAACCAGGCGCGCGTAAACTGCCGCGCATCGTCCTTACGGTAACTTTCATGCATAAAGCCGCTGCCCGCCGAGCCCGTCTTGAGCATCATCAGCATGCGCCCCACCTCCGCCTCCGCGTCACTCGTGAGCGCGTACACGATCTGCGACATCGGCCATATGCTGTCACGCCCAATATGCGGTCCACCGATCCCCTCGCCTGCCGAGCCCCCAAAGAACCACGGGTTGGCGTGGCTCCATACGAACTTCCGCGTGCGCGCATACATCGCCGCATCCGGCGATGCGTTGAGGTACGGCAGCCCCAGCAGACTCGGCACATTCGCATCATCCATGAGCACCTGCCCACCAAACCCGTCCACCTCATAGGCCCAGATTGTCCCCCCGGCTGTGGCCGCGGTGCCGTACCGCTGCAGTGCGGCCATCACCTCCTCCGCAAGGGCGGTCGCGTCTTTTGCCATTGCCTCATCCCGCAGTACACTTCGTGCCATCTCCGCCAGTCCTCGCAAGGACGTGACCGCAAACAGGTTCGCCGGAATGAAGAACGGCAACACGCAGGCATCATCCGAGGGACGGAAACACGAAGCAATCAAACCCACAGGCCTGGCCGGATACCCGAGGCCGTTCACCAGCGAATCCGTTGGATTCCCGGCTTCGCGCTGAAACCGGTAGGGCCCTTCGCCATCCTTCCGCTGCTGCACCCGCATGGTCTCCAGCACCCGCCGCATCGCCGCACGCCAGCGCTCATCGAAGGGTGACGCATCCCCCGTTGCCTTCCAGTACCCGTGCGCCAGCCGCAGCGGATAGCAGAGTGAATCCAGTTCATACTTGCGCTCTGCCACGCCGGGCTTCATCTCGGTCTTGTCTCCGCGGCTCCATGGCAACGGCGGTGCCGACAAGTCTGCCATAAACGCGTTGGCATAGGGATCGATCAGCAAACACCGCGTTTGCCGCCGAATGACGCCCTCGAGCAACCGCCGAAGCGGCGGGTCTTGCCTGGCAAAGCGCAGATACGGCCACACCTGCGCGGAAGAATCCCGCAGCCACATCGCCGCAATATCGCCGGTGATGACGGCCGTATCCGGCTTGCCTTCAAAGTCTCCTGGCTCCACCGTTGTATCCAACGTATTCGGCAGGCAATTCGTGAACAGCCTGCGCAGCACAGGATCGCCAATCCGCGCGCCGGTGCTTACAAGATAGGCCTCCACTGCCTGGCTCCGGAACCGCCGCTGCCCCTCCAATGGGCGTTCGCCAGAGTGGGCGTTCCACGCACTTTGCCCCCACATCGTTCCCGGGGACATGCCGACAGACGCCACGCCCAGACACAATCCAGCGCCGATGAAGTGCCGACGGTTCATCGCACTCACGTGCGTCTCTTCCTGCATGGGATCCTTCATTGCATCAACAGTAACTACACCCTACACCGCAGGAACATCAGTGTGGTAACGTTTCCGCAATTGGCGCAGGAACATGCCGCCGATCCCCGGAGCCACCCAGCTTGCCGTACAAATTCTCTCGCCGCGCCCTTCCAGGCCTTCTTGCCTTCCTCGTCGCCGTTGCTCCCCGCGCACAAGCACCCAGCTCGACAGCCGCCATGCGCGTTGTGCTCACCGCCGACGCCTTGCGTGCCACTTACAACACGACCACCGGCCTTTTTAACGGCACGGGCTGGTGGAACTCCGCCAACGGCATCACTGCCCTTGCCCTCGTCAGCCATGACCTCGGCACCCACGCTTACGACACCGTCTTCGATAACACCTACCGCGTTGCACCCACCCACTTCGCCGGCTTCCTCAACGAGTTTTACGACGATGAAGGCTGGTGGGCCCTGGCCTGGCTTGACGTTTACGACCTCGACAAAAACCCACGCTACCTTGCCACCTCTGAGCACATCTTCGACGATATGACCGGCGGCTGGTCCGACACCTGCGGCGGTGGCATCTGGTGGAAGAAGAACGAGCACTATAAGAACGCCATTGCCAACGAACTATTCCTCTCTGTAGCCACACGCCTGGCTCTGCTTCATACCGGCCCGGCGCGCCTTCGCTACCTGCAGTGGGCGAAGAAGGAAGAGGAATGGTTCCTCAGCTCCGGCATGATCAACGGGCAATTTCTTGTCAACGACGGCCTGGACGCCGCCTGCCGCAACAACGGGCGAACCCCCTGGAGCTATAACCAGGGCGTTCTCCTGACTGGACTTCTGAACTACAACAAACTCACGCACGACCCCGCCGCACTCCCCACCGCGACGCGCATCGCCTCCGCCGCAATCACCGGGCTCTCTGACAAGAACGGCGTCCTCCACGATCCCTGCGAGCCCGACTGCGGCGACGACGGCCCCCAGTTTAAAGGCGTCTTCCTCCGCAATCTCGCGAGCCTCGTTCAGTCCTCTCCCACGTCCGAATTTCGAGCTTTCATCAAGGCCAACGCGGACAGCCTCTGGACCAATGCAAGGACCGGCAGCAACCACTTCGCCACCGACTGGGCCGGTCCAGCGAAGGATAGCGGCACCTCCAGCCTGATCTCGGCGCTTGACGGCCTTCGCTCCAATTTGCCGGCAGCAACCCTCGCCCCATAACATCGCCACCACCACCAAACCGGCCATTTCAGTAGGTTTCCGGTTCCTCATGCGCTAGAATCGCGCCACAGTCCGGAGACCCGCCATGCCCGCGCCCCACATCGCCCCGCACGTCGCCGACACCTCCGTCACCGCGCTGCTCTCGCAGCTGAGCGCAGGCAATCGCGACGCCGAGGCCCGGCTGATCCGGCAGGTCTACAACGAGCTTCGCCGCATTGCCGCCGCCTACATGCGCCGCGAGCGCAACGACCACACCCTGCAACCGACCGCGCTGGTCAACGAGGCCTACGCCCATCTCGTGGAACAGCCGCAGGCGCAGTGGCAGAACCGCGCGCACTTTCTCGCCACCGCCGCGCAGATCATGCGCCACATTCTTGTCGACCACGCCCGCGCGAAACGTGCAGGCAAACGCGGCGGCGTGCAGCAGCAGGTCACCCTGGATGAGGCCCTGCTCTCCTCCGCCAACCGTACGGTCGACATCCTCTCCATTCACGAAGCGCTCGACCGTCTCTCCGCCTTTGATCCCCGCCAGGGCCGCGTCGTCGAACTTCACTTTTTCGGTGGGCTCACGTTCGACGAAATCGCCCTGGTCCTCAGCATCTCAGAACGCACCGCGAAGCGTGAGTGGAGCATGGCACGCGCCTGGCTTCGCACCGAACTCGCGGAGCGGGCATGAACCCTGAACTTTGGGAACGCCTGAAGCCCCTCTACAGCGCTGCCCTTGAACTTCCTGAGCAAGGCCGCTCGGGTTACGTTGAACAGATGTGCGCGGGCGACGCCGAGCTTGCCCGCGAGCTGCACGCCCTCATCCACGCCAACGGAAGCGCCGCCAACACGCTTGATTCACCCCTGGCCGGCTTCTCCCTCTTCGGCCCTATTCGCTACACCACTCTTGAACCCGGAACGGTCCTTGCCGGCCGCTTTCGGATCGTCCGCCATCTTGGCTCCGGCGGCATGGGGGACGTCTACGAAGCGGTAGACCTTCAGCTCGAACAAGGCCGCATCGCGCTGAAGACGCTTCGTCCCGAGATCGCTGGAAATCCGCACGCCCTTGCGCGCTTCAAAGCCGAGGTTCTGCTCGCCCGCAAGATTACCGGTCCCAACATCTGCCGGATCCACGAGCTCTACCTTACGGGCAGCAACAGCCAAGACATGCCGGTAGCTTTCCTCACCATGGAGCTCCTCGACGGCGTGACACTTCACGATCACATTGAAGCCCACAGCCCGCTCCCTGTTTCCGAGATACGCCTCATCGCCGATCAACTCTGCGGTGCGCTCTGCTGCATCCACGAAGCGGGCATCATCCACCGCGATTTAAAGACCCGCAACGTGATGCTCGTTCCGCATGCCGGCGCTCACAAGGTTGTGGTGATGGACTTCGGCCTCGCTCTCATCTCCGCACCCGACCAGCCACATTCTTCCAACAGCCAGCGCGAACCTGTCTTCGTTGCCGGGACGCCCAGCTACATGGCGCCGGAGCAGTTTGAGGGCCGCGAAGCCGGCCCACCGACAGACATTTACGCGCTCGGCCTCATCCTCTACGAGCTTGCTACCGGCGTTCAGCCCTTTGCCGCGCATACCCCGCTCGCCGCGGCGATCCGCCGCAGCCAGCAACCACGCGAGGCTTCCGCTCTCCGCCACGAGCTTCCCTCAGCCTGGGACGACATCATTCAACGCTGCCTCCAGTACGATCCGGCCAAGCGCTTTCAGTCCGCAAGCGAAGTTATCCACGCCCTCAAGCACCCTGGCAAAGTTGCCCTCCGGCTCGGCCAGACCCACCGCCTTAGCATTCCCCGCACACTGCTCTTCGCGGTCAGCTCCGCTCTTGTCCTCATCCTTGTGCTTGTTGGCTGGATCATGATTTCGAACGCGCAACGCCGGAAGCTCACGCCGGAAGCTACGCATTGGAATGAGCTCGGCATGACGGCCCTTCGCGAAGGCTCTTACCTGAAAGCGACCAAGCTTCTAAGCCAGGTCACGCAGCGCGATCCCACCTACGCCGTCGCCCACGCCGCTCTTGCCGACGCCTGGTCCGAACTCGACTTCACTGAACAGGCCCAGCACGAGATGCTCCTCGCCTCCTCCGCGAAAGAGCAGCGCGGCCTTTCCGATCTCGATCGCCGTTACATTGACGCGGTCCGCTGCACCCTCATCCGCGACTACACCGCGGCCGCGCAGGACTACGAGGCCATCCTCAGCGGGGATCCAGCCGACCGCAAAGCTGACGGCTACGTAGATCTCGGCCGCACCTACGAAAAAGCGGGCAAGGTGACCGAAACCGTGGCCTCCTATGAACAGGCCGCCCAGCTTAACTCGGACGACCCCGCCCCTTTTCTCCACCTTGGCATTCTGCGCAGCCGCCTCCGCCAACCGGAGGCCGCCCAGAAAGCCTTTGCCAAAGCGGAAAGCCTCTACCAGGCCGAGAGCGACCTTGAAGGACTGGCAGAAGTCACCTATCAGCGAGGCTTTGCCGCCAGCGAAGCGGGAGCCTTCAAGGACGCGAAGCAGTACCTGAACCAATCGCTGACGATCGCCGGACAGATACCCAGCGTGCAATTGAAAGTCCGTAGCCTCTCCCAGCTAAGCCGCGTGGCCTATCGCGAAAGCCAGGAAGATCTCGCCATCGCTTACGCAAACGAGGTCATCCAGACGGCGGATGCAAACGGTCTTCCTTATTGGTCCACCGACGGCCTTGTCCGCCTTGGCAACGCTGACCTGGTCAAAGGAGATTTCGCCTCTGCCGAACCCGTATTGCAGCAGGCCTTGAGCAGGGCCGAGCAGGACGGCCATCCGCGGCTCCACGCCGCCGCCGCGCTCACACTTGCCAGCGTCCGGAACCAGCAAAAGCGTTGGGATGAACAGATCCTTTTTGCCCAAAGCGCGCTCAGGTACTACCAGGACTACGGCTTTCTGAACATGGCCGACCAGGCCCAGACCCTTATCCTGCGTGGTGAACGCGACAAAGGCAATCTTCAAGATGCCCTGCACGCCGGCGATCAGCTTCTCGCCATTGCCAATCAAACCCACAGCCCCTACTACATTGCGCTCGCCAACGAATTTGTCGGCGACGTCTTACGGCGGCTCGAGCGCTATCCGGAAGCTCTTACCCGCTTCGAAGAGGGTACCCACAACCTCGAATCGATCGGGGAAGACCCCGGCTATCTTCAGCTCCACCGGGCCGAAGCGCTCTTCCCCCTTGGCCGGTACGAGGAAGCCGAAGCCGCCCTGAAAGCGATTTCGCCGGGTATGCAGAAACGCACTGACATCGCGTCTTCCATCGCCGGTCTGCGATTGCAATCACTGCAAAGTCTCCTCAATTTTCGAGCCGCCCTTAGCCTCGCCCAGCAAACCCGGCAGCACTATCCCGCGAACCAGGCCGACCGGGAGGATCTCGACCGTATCGTCCTTCTTGCCGAGGCGCAAACCGGGCAGTTGGACAAAGCCCGCCAGGGTGCCGCGCAACTGCTGACCTCTATCCACGCCCAGGCAAACCAGGACGCCGCCGCACGCGCGGAACTTCTCGCCGCCAACCTCGATCTCATGGCCGGGGACGCCCCCAATGCCCTGGTCCACGCACAAACCGCTGTGAACTTTTTCGAGGCCCACGCCATGCGTGAATCCCAGGCACTGGGTCTTCTCGCATCCGCGCAGGCCGCACACCTGCAAGGGGACAAGGCCGCAGCCGGCGCCCTGAGCAAAAAATCAGTTGACATCTTCCACCAACTGGAACAAAGTTGGGGCGTTCCCGCTTTTCAGATCTATGCCAAACGGCCGGATCGCCGCAAAGACCTGCAGACCCTCGCTCAATTGCGCGAGGAAAATGGAGCCATTCCCAATGACATCGCCCACTAACCCCGACATTCGCCTCTTCGCAGGAAGCATGCCTCCCGGTCACCACACAGAGTCCGTCCCCCAGCCCGATCCCCAGGATCCCGCCGCCTCACCCGAACCGGATGCCCCGCCACCTCCGCCACCGCCATCCACACCCGAGCAACCCCACCGCGGCGGCGCGGAAACCCCCATTACTTCTCTGACCTAAATCAGACGCTCTCTCACACTCCACGAGTAACAAACACTTTCTGCCCCGCCACGGTCCTGCCGCGGCCGGACACAAATCCCTGCTCGCGCCATCGAATTGCACAAAGGAGCCTCTCTCCACACCATCGCGCTAAACTTACATACGACTCGCCGCTCCCCAACCCGGCGTAAGCGCCGACAATGCCACCAACCCCGCCCACTGATGCCGAAGCCTGCAGCACAGACCCCACGCGGAATCCATCTTCTCCATCCTTTCCATCTACTCCATCTACCCCAGCCCTTATCAAGCAGGTTCCGGAGCTCCTTCCGGGCCTCCGCTCGCTCCCCACCACCACTCTGCCGAGCACCCTTCTCCGCCGCCTCGCCGACACTCTCGGCATCGACAGCGCTGTGGCCTTCACCGTCCTTGCGCGCCTCTGGTCCTCCCTCGCCGGTATCGGCACACTGCTCTTCATTGCCCGCTTCCTCAGCCCCGCCGAGCAAGGCTTCTATTACACCTTCTATTCCCTGGTCGCCCTCCAGATCGTCTTTGAGCTAGGCTTCTCCGTCGTCATTCTCCAGACTGCTTCCCACGAAGCCGCCCACCTGAACCTTGCCGACGACGGCACCATCACCGGCCCCGCGCAGCCCCATGGCCGCCTTGCCAACGTCCTTCAGAAATCGATCCGCTGGTACACCACCGCCGCGGTCCTGATGGCCGTCACGCTTGTGCCCACGGGCCTTGCCTTTTTCCGCCACGCTGACCGCGGTCCGCATGCTGCCCCCACCGTCCACTATGTGTTTCCCTGGCTGCTGGTCGTCATCGCGTCCAGCCTTACCTTTCAGGTTGATCCCCTGTTCAGCTTCCTGGAAGGCTGCGGCTACGTTCCGGAGGTTGCCCGCACCCGCCTGCGCCAGTCTGTCGCCGGCACTGTCCTTGGATGGAGCGCCTTCCTCCTCCACGGCGGCCTCTTTGCCCCTGGCTGCTTCATTCTTGGCCAGGCCCTGGCTGGCTTCTACCTCATCTACAGCAAGCGATTGCTGCTGCTCCCGCTTCTCCGCCATGTCTCCGGCCCGTTCCGCATTGACTGGCGCAACGAGGTCTGGCCGTTTCAATGGCGCATCGCTGTCTCCTGGCTCGCCGGCTACATCACCTCGCAACTTTTCAACCCTATTCTCATGAATGCCCGGGGGCCGGTGGAAGCCGGCCAGATGGGCATGAGCCTCTCCGTCTGTGGCACTCTCTCCTCGATGGCTGTGGCCTGGATGAACACCAAGGCCGCCCCTTTCGGCCGCCTTATCGCCCGGAAGGAGTACCCCGCGCTGGACCGGGCTTTCTTCCGCGCGCTCTGGCAATCCACCCTGGCTGCCGTCCTGGGCTGCACCGCTGTCTGGATCGTCCTCAGCCTCCTGGGTAAATGGGGTATCCGCTCCCACGGCACCCTTCTTGCGAGCCGTCTGCTTCCCCCCGTTCCGCTTGCGCTGCTGCTCTTCGGCACCGTGGGCAACATCATAGTGTTTGGAGAGGCACTCTACCTGCGGGCGCACAAGCAGGAAAAATTCATGATCAACTCCGTCCTTGGCGCCGTCTACATCGCTCCTGTTGCCTTCCTTCTGGGCCGCTGGAACAACCCCCATGGAGGGGCATGGGGCATCGCGGCCGCGTATGCTGTGGGCACGTTGATCATTGGGCTCGGCTACGGAACGTTCACCTTTCTGCGCTGGCGGAGGATATGGCATGCCGCCTGAACTCCAACTCCTGGAGCGTCCGCAGACCTCCGAAAGAAGCCTGGCGACCCCGCTCCTCACCATCGCCATTCCGACCTTTAATCGCGCCGGCCCGCTTCAAACCCTGCTCGACGTTCTCGAGCCGCAGCTCGCGCACCATCCCGAGATCGAGCTTTTCATCGCCGACAACGCCAGCGAGGACCGCACCCCGGAGATCCTCGCCGCCGCCACCGAGCGCTTTCCGCGCCTCCGCACGCACCGGCATGCTTCCAACCTCGGCTCCGACGCCAATTTCGCCTTCTGCTTCGCCGGAGCCACCGGCCATTTCTTCTGGATGTGCGGTGACGACGACCTGATTGTCCCCGGTGCCATCGACGAGGTTCTTGCCCTTCTCGCCACCCCGACCGGCCAACCTGCCGACCTCGACCTGCTCTATGCGACCAGCTACGGCTATCGCGAGGACTTCCTTGCCGAGCGCACCGAAGACCCCCTTGGGCGCCGCGTTCATACGATCCGCAACCCCCAAACCGTTGCTCTGGTCGTGAACATCATGTTCACCTTCATCAGCGGCATTATCGTGAACCGCGACCGCCTCCGGAAGCTGGCCCCTGAACCGCCCGAAGCCTTTGTCGGCACCAACCTCGTCCAACTTTCCTGGAGCCTTCCTCTTCTTCTTGACCACCGTCGTTCCGCCGTCCTTTGGACCCGCCCTGTGGCCGCGAAGGTCGGCAGCGCGCATGGCTATTCGCTGGGCAAAGTCTTCGGCCCTCAGCTTGCGGCCGTCACGCGGCGCCTTCTCCCCAATCGCTCCGATCTCTCCGCGCCCATCCTGAACGTAGCCCTGCGCCGCTGGTTCCCCTCGGTCCTGCTCGAGTTTCGTGACAGCGCCTCCGATCCCCTTCGCCTCGAAGAAGCCGAGGGCGAACTCCGCGCCGTCTATGGCGGCAATCTCCGCTACTGGCTCTTCACCTACCCCGCCCTCAAACTCCCGCTACCCGTCGCCCGCCTGTATACCCGCGGTACTGCTGCTGCCAGCAAACTCCTCTACATGGCCCAGGTTCCCAACTTTTGGCGAAAAAGAACCTGAGAAGGCCGGGCAGCCCACGTTAGTTCGCCTTCGGTCGCCAAACCGCGTCCGGCTTCCACGCCGGCCGCCCGTTCTCCTGCGCTACCCGGTACCCCACCTCAAACAGCACATCCAGATCCTGCACCGCGCCGCTTAAATTCCAATCCGGCTTCACCGTGTCGGACGGCTGGTGGTAATCACGGCTGATGTACTCAGCCCGCTTCCCCAGCCCATACTCCGCAGGCTTGCCCACGTAATCAATGCCCGGGCTCATCTCCATGGAGGGCACCCCCACCCGCGCAAACTCGTAGTGATCCGAGCGGAAATAGAAGCCCTGCTCCGGCGCCGTGTCCCCTGTAAGCGTCCGCCCCTGCGCCCGCACCACCGTTGCCGTATCGTCATCGATCGTGGAGTTCCCCAAACCCACGATGCTGAAGTCCTTCGTTTTTCCCCAACCCCAATTGCTGAAGTAGTCCAGGTTGATGTCCGCGACCGTCTTCACGAGTGGGTACACCGGATGCTCCACGTAATACCGCGCTCCGAGCAGGCCCTTTTCCTCCGCTGTCGGCCAGAAAAACAGCACCGACCGCCGGGGCGCGACCGGCAGCGCTCGAAACGCCCGCGCGAGCTCCAGCACCCCCGCGCTCCCCGCTGCGTTGTCACTCGCGCCGTGGAAGATCTGCGATCCAACCTGGCCATGATGGTCCCAGTGTCCGCTGTAAACGACGTACTCGTCCTTAAACTTTGGATCGCTTCCGGGCAGCTTTGCGAGCACATTTTTTGAATCAATCGAGCGCACCCGCGACTCCACATGGATCGCCACTTCCGCGGGCAGCGGCACCGCATGGAAGCCTACCTTTGCCGAACTCGCCCGTAGACCTTCCATGTCCGCACCCGCGGCCTTGAACAGCGGCGACAGGCTACTCCATTGCACCAGTGCGTTTGCCTGCACCCTCTCCCGCTCCCCCGGCCCTCGCAGAATCATGTTCTCCCGCGTGTAGTTCGCAAAAAGCGCGGGACTCGACTGCGTGCCCGTCGCCAGCAAAATCACTGCCGCTGCCCCATGCTTGTAGGCGGTTTCCAGCTTGGTCCCCGTGCGCCCGTAGACCGTAAGCGCCCGCCCCAGAAAATACTTCTCATCCAGCTTCGTCGCATCCCGCGGGTCTGCCACGGGGGGATCCCCGGTCAACACCATGACGACCTTGCCGCGCACATCTGTGCCAGCATAGTCATCCCAGCCGTACTCCGGCGCAACCACGCCGTACCCCGCGAAGATCACACCCGCCTGCAAGTTCACCTTCGGGACCGGCTGGAAGGTCCACGCAACATAATCCGTCCCCGCTACCAGCGGCACCGTGCGGCCATTCACCTTCATCGCCAACGTGCCATGCGAAAGCATGCCCCATAGCGGAACCGTCTGCGTCCATGCCCCCGCGCTGCCCCCCGGCTGCAATCCGATCGCCTTGCACTGCGCAATCAGGTACGCGACGCTTTTTGTCTCACCCTCTGTTCCGGGAGCCCGCCCCGCATACGCGTCCGACGACAACTCCGTGATGTGCGCCAGCAGCTGCGACGCGGTTATCGCCTCTTCCGCCTTCCCCACGGTGGTGCCCGCCGAAGCCGCTCCCTGCCCTGCTGCGGACGCTGTCGCCAGCGCAGCAAGAACCCAGACTGCACCCTTTGCTGTTCTTATCGACCTTGCCTTACCGATGATCCACCCCCAAGCTACGCCCAGCTTACAGTTTCTGAGCGGATTTCCGTTCCGCCCCGGAACCCCTCTGCGTACACGACCAAGAAGTTGTGCTATATTGATGCTGTGTCCGTCTGGGCACAGCGCACCGCGAGCAGGTTGCCAGCCTTTTAAGGCTCAACACCTGGCCAGAGACCGCGAGCGCGCCCACCGCCCATCGGGCGAGCCGCTGAATACCGTGGCCCCGCACGTTGGTTGCTCTGGCTTAGAGGCGATCCAAACGGGATCAGTCTCGCCGTGCAGCAGCAGTGCCGTTCTTTCCCTGAATGATCGATAGAACATCCCGCAATGCTGAACACAGGATCCCGCCCACGCACCCTGGCGTCTGTACCGCCGTGCGTTTCCCTGGGACGATCCGACCCTACCGCGCTGCACATCCTGCAGCCGCAGACCGCAAAGGAATCCATTGCCTACCACCTCCTCCGTATATGCCCCTAAAAAGCGATTCGCCAACAAAGGGCATAACTCTTCTTCCAAACAGCACCACAAACATAGCAACAAGGACGTCGTGAAACCTTCGCCCGACACCTCCAAGCTCACCCTCGACTCGATCCTGAACCCTGAGCCCCTTCCGCCCGCCCGCCACATCACCCAGGACGAGGCAGCCGCGCTCAACTTCACCGACTTCGCGATCTCCGCCGAGCTCAAAGAGCGCCTTACCGCCGCCGGCTTCACCAAGCCCACGCCCGTCCAGGCCGGAGCCATCCCGCCCGCCCTCGAAGGGGACGACATCCTGGCCACCGCTTCCACCGGCACCGGCAAGACCCTGAGCTTCCTCGTACCCATGGTCGAGCGGCTGAATGAGATCTCCGATCCTTCGGTCCGCGGCAAGAAGAATCCGATTCTCGCGCTTATCTTGCTCCCCACCCGCGAGCTCGCCATGCAGGTCCTTGAGCATTACTACAAGCTCAGCCCGCAGGTGAAGAATGATGCCGTCCTGGTCTGCGGCGGGCTCTCGGAAGGCCCCCAGCTCGACGCCCTGCAGCGCGGTCCGCGTATCGTCGTCGCCACGCCCGGCCGTCTCGAGGACTACCTCGATCGCCGCCAGGTCAAGCTTGGCGACGTCGACATGCTAGTTCTCGATGAAGTCGACCGCATGCTGGACATGGGCTTTCAGCCCTCCATGCGCCGCATCGTCGCCGCGCTCCCCAAAGACCGCCAGACGATGTGCTATTCGGCCACGCTCGACGCCAACATCCGCAATGTGGTTCGTGACTACGTCACCAACCCTGTCCGGGTGGAGATCGGCCAGACCTCCAAGCCTTCCGATCGCGTCACCCTCCGCGTCATCACCCTCATGCAGGACCAGAAGCTCTCCCAGCTGGACCGCATGCTCGCCGACGAAGAGGGCAGCTACCTCGTTTTCACCCGTACGAAGCACGGCGCGGACCGCATCGGCCGCAAGCTGGAGAAGTTCGGCCACAAGGTCGAAATCCTTCACGGCGACCGCTCTCAGTCGCAGCGCACGAGCGCGCTGAAGCGCTTCTCGGACAGCAAGTCCCGCGTCCTCGTCGCCACCGACGTTGCCGCCCGCGGTATCGATGTTTCGCACATCGCACACGTGATCAACTATGACCTGCCTAATGCCTCCGATGACTTCGTTCACCGCATCGGCCGCACCGGCCGTAACGGCGCCAAAGGCACGGCTACTACCTTCGTGACGCCGCTAGAAAAGCGCGACGCGAAGAAGCTGGAGAAGGAGCTCAAAATCCAGTTCGAGTGGCGCGAGGCCGACAAGGATCTCGCGAAAGAAGAGCGCAACACGCCCATCGACCTGGCCAAGCAGGGTGGAAGCGATATCGACGGGCTCCTCGCGCTTGAAACCCGGTCCTGGAAGGGTGCGAACGGGGATGCCCCGGATCAGGCTCCCACCCAGGCCCACGCAAACCACAGCCGCCCACGCGGCTCCAACGCCGGCCGCCCCGCCGGCAACGCCAATCGCAGCCGCAACGCCGGTTCCCGCCGCCGCCGCGCATAGATTCGCGCTACACCAAGGCCGCCATCCCCCAAGGTGGCGGCCTTTTCACGCCGTCAACCCACGTGTGGTCTGGGAAGCATGGCGCACCATCGCTTGCGATACCTCGGACAACGACCGATCTAGCCTCTGCACCCAATGGCTTGTACCAACGCGGCACGCCTCCCAAAAGCCCGCGCCGCTATCAGACTCCCGGAGCAACACCATGAAAATGCAGAATATCGAAGACCTTCTTACCGCTGGCATGACCTATGTCCTCGACGCCGAGAACCAGCTCTCCCAGGAAGCCAACAAGATGGCCCAGGCCTCCACAGATCCCGAGGTCAAGGAGATGTTCTCCAAGAGCGTCACACAGGGTCAGAAGTACGCCGAGCGCGTACAGGCCGCTTTCGGCAAACTCGGCAAGAAGGTTGAGACCAACGACAACCACATCGCTGCGGCAATGGTGAAGGAAGTGGAAGGCATGATCTCCAACTCCGAAGCCGGCCCCGTCCGCGACGCCGCGCTCATCGTAGCTTTCAACCAGCAGCAGGCCTACCGCGTCGCCTCCTACGGCTCATTGAAGACCTATGCCGAGCTGATCGGCAAGGGGGACGCGGTCAAGGAACTTCAGCAGAGCCTCGACGAAGCCAAACAGGGCGACGAGAAGCTGACGAACATTGCTGAGGCGCGCATCAATAAGCAGGCTGCTCAGCAGCCCGTCGCCGCGTAATTTCTTTCCATACCACTATGAGCCGGCCCCGCGCCGGCTCTTTCCTTTCTCGACCTACTCATGCCGAGGCGGGGCTGCAACAAGTTCAAACGCCTGCGTGCCTCTTCCGTGTCGAATCCGGCAAGCTCTTGTTGTATTCATAGACCCAGCAATCAAGTGAGGGGCCGTCACTAAGCTTGACTCGAACCTTCCGTCGGAGAAACAGACTTTGCTCGCGGTTTGCAGGGTCAAACTCTTCATACTCGTCAAGCTTCCGCAGAGTTTCGTCGTTCGGTACCTGAAACACCTGTCCACTTACGCGCGAGCCGTTCTTTCCGTCCAGCTTCACCGCCGGATACTCCTGAAAGCGGTGGATCCGGCCACGTATAGTGCCCTTCCCCAGCGACCGAAATTGCCGAACAGTCTCAGCAATCTCCGAAGGTGCTCTGTCGGGATGCAGAGTGCCGTATACAAAAAGGTTATCCGCCACTCTGCCCTCCATTCAAGACTTCTTTGCGTCCCGCTCCGCCAAGAGCCGTCTCAGGTTCTCAAATCCTGTAGAAGACCGGCGGACATAGCCCCATACGGCTGGAGCTTCCACAAGCTTGTCTAGATAATAGCCGAGCAGAGCCTCGGTATCGTCCGTTGTCAAAGTATCGATCTCTGTCAAATACGCAACCAATTCGAAGAAATTCAGGAAGTCGGTGAAAGCGGCCGACTGCTCAGCTACAGCTTTCGCCAACTTCTCTTCCTCTTCCGCGCCGTCACAGTCGAGAAGATCCTTCATGGGCTGGTATGTTCCATCCACGAAGAATGCTTTATGAAGCGACATCAAGAACTCCGCTGCCTTTGTGCGTGTGTTTCGCTCATACGTGCGAACCGCGAAGCCAGCCGACACGACGCCAACAATGGCCGCAAACGCCTTAATACAAAGATCAACTTCGTTTGACGTCATGCGACCACACTACTCCGACACCCCAATCCGCATCTCCCTCCCAACCTTCACCTCCCCCTGCAGCGGCAACGCCTCCGAACTCTCCCCCACCCGCACCCGGTACGTCCCCGGCGCCACCCGCCAGTCTTTCCCTGCTTCATCAAAATAGGCGAAATCGCGAGGCTTCAGGGGCACAGTAATATCCTTACTTTCCCCCGCGTTCAACTCCACTCGCGCGAACCCCTTCAACTCCTTCTCCGGCCGCTCTACCCCGCCTCCCTGCGGCGCCACATACACCTGCGCCACGGTTGCCCCTGCCACCCTCCCCGTATTCCTGACCTTGAAGTGAACCGCCTGGTACCCCACAGGTCCCTCCGTCACCGCCATGCCCGAAAACGCGAAACTCGTGTACGACAGCCCATACCCGAACGGATACAGCGGCTTCCGCCCCAGATGGTCGTATCCCCGATACCCGACAAAGATCCCTTCCCCGTACTTGATCTCCCGAGACCCCGCTGCCGGATAGTAGTTCGCAAAACTCGGATTATCCTCTAACCTCTTCTCCCAAGAGATCGGCAGGTGCCCCGACGGACTTGCATCGCCCATCAACAGCGCAGCCACCGCCGTCCCCCCATCCTCACCCCCGTACCACACCTGCATCACCGCCCCCACCTTGTCCTTCCACGGCATCACGTCCACACTTCCGCCGGCATTCAGCACCACTACCGTCTTCTTTCCCAGCGCCGCCACCGCCTGGATCAACTCATCCTGCCCCAGCGGCAGTTCCCACCCGCGGTCACCACCTTCCGTCTCCGAGCTATTGTTGAACCCCACGGAAAGCACCACCGTATCCGCCCGCCGCGCCACTTCCAGGGTCTGCGGATCCACAAGATCCTTCACCGGCCAGATCCCTACCAGCAGCGCAAACCGCAGGCCACCTGTACGCCCCGCCCCCAGCAACTCCAGCACAACCTTGTGCGCCCCCGCCGTCATCGGCACGTGCACCTGATTCAGAATCTGCCTGGGAATGACGGAGTTATCGAATATCACCTTGCCATCCACGGTCATCCGAAACGGCCGCTCCGTCTGCACAAACGCCAGATACTCCCCCGCGGTCTCGGCCTTGTAAAAGCCTGTATACCGGTACGAAACCAGCTTCTGGTCGTAGACCGACGTACTTAGTGTCGAGTGCAACGCGAGCGCCTCCTGCTCCTCGGGCTCCCGCCGCGTCGTCCCCACCATCGTCATCCCTGTCTCGACCGAAGTCTCCGTAGCCGCTCCACTCAAAGTCCCATTCGGGAAAGTCTCATGCGTCACCCCCAGATGCTCCCCCGCCTCATCCGTCGTGAAACGAGTCAATCGCGCCAACTGCGGCCCCGTATACAGCCCCCGCGAGTAGAGCACATCCGCCTTGCCTGCCAAACGGTTCGACAAGCCCACGAGCAAGCTTGTAGGCGCAAAACTTACCACTTCGCCACTTCCGCCCCCGGTCGTCTGCGTTAGAGCCGCGTTCGGCCCAATCAACGCCAGCCGTTTGATCTCCCCCTCCCGCAACGGCAAAGTCCCCGCCCGGTTCTCCAACAAAACCGCTCCCTCTATCACCGCCCGCCGCGAGACCGCCTTCCCCGCCAGGTTGTAGCGCGGCACATCGGGATCGAATACCGGCTTATCCAGCCACCCCATTTCGGCATCTACCCGAAGAATTCGACGGCACTTTTCCTCCAGCGTGGCCATCGTTACAGCCCCGCTATTCAAAGCCGCATGCACCTTCTCCCGCGAGAAATACATAGAGAACGGCATCTCCAGATCCAATCCGCCATTGAACGCGCCCACCGTGTCATAGATTGCATTCCAATCCGACATCAAGACGCCCTTGAATCCCCACTCTTCCTTCAGCACCCCAAGATTCAGCGGTCCATTCTGGGTCATATGCGCCCCGTTCGTGAAGTTGTACGCATCCATCACCGCCCCTACGTGCGCCTCCTTGACGGCCGCCTCGAACGCCGGCTCATAGATCTCCTTTAGCGCCCGCTCCCCAATCACCGAATCCGTCGTATGCCTCCCAAACTCCGAGTTATTCCCGAGATAGTGCTTCACCGTCGCGGCTACACCCTCCGACTGCACGCCGCCGATGTAGCCAACCGTCATCGCACTCGCCAGGTAAGGATCCTCGCCGAAATACTCGAAATTCCGACCGTTCATCGGAGCCCGGTAGATGTTTACCCCCGGCCCCAGCAAGAACGCCGCCCCGCGCGACCGCGCATCCCGCCCCAACTGCTGCCCCAGCGCGTACGCCAGTTCTCGGTCCCACGAGGCCGCCATGCCGATCCCACCCGCATAGGCGATGGTCGGCGCTGGAATGTGCGCCCCTACCGGCCCATCCGCCATCCCGAGGGCCGGGATTCCTAACCTCTCCACCCCATGCATCCGAAACGGGTTTTGTCCGCCGATCAGGTCGATCTTTTCATCCAGCGTGAGTTGCTTGAGCAGCCCCTCGACGCGCTTCTCCACTGCCGGGTCCAACTCCCGCGGCACCCCCGCCATCCTGACGCCACCCGCCACCTGCGCCCGCACCACCATCGCCCACAGCAACGCAAGTGCACATAACCACAAAAGCCGCTTTAACTGCATCACACCGCCGCACGCTTCAACTCCGCGGCAGCCTCTTCAAAACGCAAAAAGGCCCTGCCATCGGGTGCACGCATGCTCTCGCACACAACACACCTTCGGCAAGGCCCCTGTACCTAAACCTCTACAGTCGGGACAACAAGGATCCCGCCAACCCGCCGAACCCACCACCACCAGGCTCCGGAAAGCCCTGCTGCCCGCCATTTGACATGTGCGACAGGATCATCGGCAACGCGGCCGCCAGTGCCACCTTCGCCACTGTCGGCGAGACACCCGCCCGCTGCGCGATCGAGTCCAGCATCCCGCCGCCGAGCCCATTCTGCACCTGCTCCGGCGTGGCCTGCTGCACCTGCCCGTTCTGCCAGCCATCTACGTGCTGACCCATGCCGTTCTGGCGAAACATATCCATGATTCCGCCCAAACCACCTGGATGCTCATTCGCCTGCTGCAGAAAACTTCCCGCTACACGCCCCTGCTCACTCGCCCCCTCGGGGACCTGCACCTGCCCCTGCCCGCCACCCATCGCGCCGGCGGCCATACCCTCGATCGTGTCCAAAATGCCCATAGCAGAAATCCTCCAGCAAGCTTGGATGGCAACTTGCGCTTTCGCGGCATGGCGATTCTCCCGAACTGCAGACTCCCTCACTTGAGACCCCATCGCAGCCTCCGCGGCCTATTTGAGTAACCGTCTTCAGCCGCGCTCGCCCTGAACCCACCCCAAGATTTCTGCGGAAAGCAGCCCATTGGCGACACAGAGGTTACGCCACCACACCTACCATCACTCTGTCCCACCGCCGGACCCGCTGCGCCCCAGGAGGCCCCGATGGCCGCAACCACCACCGTTCAGCCACTTGCACCCCTCAAAACAGAATTGGGGGCCCACACGACCTCCCTTTTCGCCGCTGCCCTCCTCGCCCTTCTGGCTTTCCTCCTGATTACCTCCGTCCGCCAGCAATCCCCCACCTTTGACGAACCCGTCCACCTCTTCGCCGGCTTCGAATACTGGAAAACCGGCGACTTCGGCCGTAACCCCGAGCATCCCCCGCTCGCCAAACTCCTTGCCGCTGCGCCTCTCCTCTCTCTTCACCTCCAACAGCCGTTCATCCCTCCAGGTATTCCCTACTACAAGGCAGAAGACGGCATGGGCAGCGTCCAGCTGCTCTACGCTAACGGTGCCGACGCCAACCAGATTCTTTTCCGCGGACGCCTGGTCATTGCCTGCTTCTCACTCCTTCTCGCGCTCCTTGTCTTCCTCGCCTCACGTGAGATGTTCGGCAATCTTCCCGCCCTTCTCGGGCTTACCCTGTTCGTCTTCGAACCCGTCCTGCTCGCCAATGGGGCCATCGTCACCACCGACATGCCGCTGGCCTGCTGCTTCTTCGCCACGGTGTACGCCTTTTACCGCTTCACCAGGCAAACCTCTATCCCCCGGCTCCTGTGCGTAGCCCTTGGCGCCGCGCTTACCCTTACCGTCAAACACTCCGGCATCCTGATCCTGCCTACGCTCCTTCTTCTTGCCGCAGCCGACCTCTGGCTCCAGGCCTCGAACACACCGGCAAGCGAGGCGCAACCTAAACACCGCGCCGCCCTCTATGCCCTCGCTCTTATCGCCGCAACGCTTGTCGGCTATGCAAGCCTTTGGGCTATTTACGATTTTCGGTTCGCCGCCCGCCCCGGAGGCCAACAGATCATCCCAGGCCTCACTGCTTACGCCAACGCGCTTTCACCCCTGAAGCAATCGATCATCGCCTTCCTCGTGAACCATCACCTCCTGCCTGAGGCCTACCTCTACGGCTGGGTCGACATTCTGCTCATTCCCGATTACCGGCCCACTTTCCTCCTGGGCCACATCTATAGCTCCGGCCAGTGGTTCTACCTCCCGGCTCTCTTCCTTATCAAGACGACTCTCACGCTTCTCGTCCTGCTCGCACTCGTTCCCCTCGCCCACCTGGGCCGGCGCTACCGTCGCGAGCTGCTTTTTCTAGTCCTCCCCGCAGCCTTCCTCCTTCTCACGGGAGCCGCCTCCCTCGTTAACATGGGCATTCGCCACCTTCTCCCCATGTACGCCTTCTGCGTCGTCCTCGCGGGCGCCGCAGCGGCGGCTTTCGCCAGCCATTCCCGTCCCGCCCGCCTCGCCGTGGGCGCGATCATCGCCTTCGCCGTCGTTTCCTCCCTGCATGCCTATCCGGACTACCTTGCCTATTCCAATGAGTTCGTTGGAGGCCCTGCCCATACGTACCAGGTCGCTGCAGACTCCAACGACGACTGGGGCCAAACCCTCAAGTGGACCCGGACCTACCTCGACCGCCACCCCGCCGGACCTTGCTGGATCGATTACACCTCCCCCACGATCCCGCTCGCCTACTATGGAATTCACTGCCGCCCCTTGCTGACCGGCATGGGACACCTCATGGGAGTCCCGTCCGCACCCGTACCCTCGCAAATCTCCGGTACCGTCCTGGTCTCGGCAAATGACATCGCCGGTTTCGAATGGGGTCCCGCTGAACTGAACCCCTACGCACCCTTCCGCGACAGCCGTCCCGAAGCCGTCATCGGCAATGCCGTCCTGGTCTATCGCGGCACCTTCAACGCCCCGCTCCTTGCCGCCCAGAACAACGCAACCCTCGCTACGGCGCTTCTGCGATCCGGGAACCCCACAGGAGCCCTTCCCCTCGCCCGCGCCGCCGCTGCCCAGGCACCCGCATCCGCAGACATCCAGGCCATCCTCGCCCAAATCCTCTTCGCCGCCGGCCAGCCTGCCGAAGGTGGGCAACATATGGCAACCGCCATCCATCTGGCGCAGACCATTCACCCCGACTACCAGCGCATCCTCCTTCACGGGATAGAACATCCCCTCGTTCCTCCCCCCTCCAACCCCCACGATCCAGCCAGCGGCTCCGTGAGGCATTAGCAGGTTCCGCCGCGCACCCGTGACCTCCTTCGCCTGGGACAACAACACGCCCATCGACAGCCCACCCCCACCAACGGCAGAATCTACCTATGCCCGCCAAAGAAATCCTCTCCTCCACCAGCGCTCCCGCCGCCATCGGCCCCTACTCGCAAGCCGTCCGCGTCGGCAGTCTCATCTACACCTCCGGCCAGGTCGCCCTTGATCCCGCCACCGGCAGCCTTGTTGAAGGCGGCATCACCGAACAGACCGAACGCGTCTGCGAAAACCTCCGCGCCGTCCTCAACGCCGCCGACCTTACCCTTACCGACGTTCTGAAAACGACTGTCTTCCTGCAGAACATGGACGATTTTGCCGCCATGAACGCCGTGTATGCCCGGCACTTCGCTCCAGAGAGCTATGTGCCCCCTGCGCGCTCGACCGTCCAGGTAGCCCGCCTCCCCAAAGACGCCCTCGTGGAGATCGAGTGCATCGCCATGGCCGGCCTCGACCGCTGACCTGCTTGCGGCAGTTTGCGCGCCACTGAACGCACGCCAGCAACCCTCCCGAGAACCGAAACCGGCCCAGCTTTCAGCGCATAGACTCCGCGACGGGCGCGGTGCGACCCCTACCGAACTGCCCACGCCCGCATCCAATACACAGGAGGCATCATGCCCAGCATTCCTACTGCCGGTCCCCTCAGCGACGCCGCTTCCGCCAACCAGGCACCGAAGATTACCAGGTCTGAAGCCGAGTGGCGCCAAAAGTTAACCCCGGAGCAATACCACGTGCTTCGCGAGAAAGGCACCGAACGCGCCTTTACCGGTCAGCTGGTCAACAACCATGCCGATGGGATCTACCATTGCGCCGCGTGCGATGCGCCGCTGTTCAAGTCTGACACCAAGTTTGAGTCCGGCTCCGGATGGCCCAGCTTCTGGGACCCAGTCTCCCCCACAGCCGTGCAACTCCATGAAGACACCAGCTACGGCATGCGCCGCGTGGAAGCGACCTGCGCTACCTGCGGCTCCCACCTCGGCCACGTCTTCCCGGACGGCCCGCGGGAACACACCGGCCAACGCTACTGCATTAACTCCGCCTCGCTTGGCTTCACGCCAGACGGTTCCACCGTTGGGGAACGTTGAGTCGGCAGATTAGGATTGGACAGCAAAAAGCCCCGATGATTGATCGGGGCTTCTTGCGTTAGAACTCGCCACTTGCTCCGTGGCCGACGCTTAGCTGCCGGCCTTCACAATCTTGCCGCTCTTGATGCAACTGGTGCAGACCTTCATCCGCTTCGAGACACCCGCGCTGATGCGTGCCTTGACCTGCTGCAGGTTCGGGTTCCAGCGACGCCGCGTCACGTTGTGCGCATGCGAAATGTTGTTGCCAAACTGCGGACCCTTGCCGCAAAGCTCACAAACCTGTGCCATCGAACTCTCTCCAGAAACGAAACTTGTGTCGCAATCTCCAACCCTGGGGAATCTTGTGGAGTCCTGAAGGTCCGGCGCGGACTGATGTCAGCCGGAGGAGTGGTAGGCACGATTGGATTCGAACCAACGACCTCTACCGTGTCAAGGTAGCGCTCTAACCAACTGAGCTACGCGCCTAAAGTGCGTACAAGTCAGT
>CAZZWG010000007.1:0-26181 GCA_964657685.1 Verrucomicrobia bacterium Tous-C9LFEB
AAGCCCTGGAACGCCGCACAGAAGAGATCCTCCACCAGCTACGCCAGCAGGCCGACCTGCCTCAGGACAGAAAACCCACCCTCTGAGTTGCGCACAATTAGCCCCGGATCAACTAACATAGAGTTAAGCGTGTTTCTTTGTCGGAGGTTGCGCTACTCCAGCTAAACCTCCGCAAATGAACACTTTAGAGCTAAAGTATCTCGATTGAGTACTTTAAACGCCCGTCACCTTCTAAGTGTCCCGCTTTGAGTACTTTGACCGAAAACAGGGGGGACCAAGGGGGGCAGCCCAACGCATCTTAGCCAAAGTCAAAGGCCAAGCTGCAAGACATCCATCACCGCATCAAACCATTGTGTCTCTCGTGGAGTTCCACGGTAACGGCACCGCAGCCTCGGATCGCCGTTTGATACCCTGAGAATGCATACATTTAAGGAGAACACCATGGCAACTGCAGTTCTGGAGCAGGTCGGGCTCGACTACAAAGTCGCAGACATCTCACTCGCGGAGTGGGGACGTAAAGAAATCTCGATCGCCGAACAGGAAATGCCAGGCCTCATGAGCATCCGGCGCAAATACGCGCCCGAAAAGCCTCTCGCCAACGTCCGCATCACCGGCTCCCTGCACATGACCATCCAGACAGCCGTCCTCATCGAGACGCTCGTCGACCTCGGCGCCACAGTCCGCTGGGCAAGCTGCAACATCTTCTCCACCCAGGACCACGCCGCCGCCGCCATCGCCGCCACCGGCATCCCCGTCTTCGCCTGGAAGGGCGAGTCCCTCGAAGAATACTGGTGGTGCACCGATCAGGCCCTCCGCCACGAAGGCGGTCTCGGACCTCAACTCGTCGTCGATGACGGCGGCGACGTAACCCTCCTCATCCACAAGGGCGTCGAGCTCGAAAAGGGTGAGCGCGAGTGGGTTGACGCCAACGCCGACTCGCAAGAAGAAGCCGTCATCAAGGACCTCCTCAAGCGCGTTCATAACGAGGACCCCCAACGCTGGACACGCGTAGCCAAAGACTGGCGCGGCGTCTCGGAAGAAACCACCACCGGCGTTCACCGCCTGTACAAAATGATGGAACAGGGCAAGCTTCTCGTCCCCGCCATCAACGTCAACGACTCCGTCACCAAGTCCAAGTTCGACAATCTCTACGGCTGCAAGGAATCCCTCGCCGACGGCATCAAGCGCGCCACTGATGTCATGATGGGTGGCAAAGTCGCCGTCATTTGCGGCTACGGCGACGTAGGCAAGGGCTCTGCCCACTCCCTCCGTGGCATGGGTGCTCGCGTCATCGTCACCGAAGTCGATCCCATCAACGCCTTACAGGCCGCCATGGAAGGCTACGAAGTCACGACCATCGAGGAAACCCTCGGCCGCGGCGACATCTACGTCACCGCCACCGGCAACGTCGACATCATCACCTTCGAACACATGCAGCAGATGAAAGATCAGGCTATCGTCTGCAACATCGGCCACTTCGACAACGAGATCCAGATGGCTGAACTCCAGTCTGCCAAGGAAGTTCAGCACACCAACATCAAGCCGCAGGTGGATATGTACACGTTCCCCAACGGCAACTCCATCTTCGTCCTCGCCGAAGGCCGCCTTGTTAATCTCGGCTGCGCCACCGGTCACCCCAGCTTCGTCATGAGCAACAGCTTCTCCAACCAGACGCTCGCGCAAATGGACCTCTGGGCCAACAAGGACACCTACAAGATCGGCGTCTACGTCCTGCCCAAGAAGCTCGACGAAGAAGTTGCCCGACTCCATCTCGAGAAGATCGGCGTCAAGCTCACCACCCTCAGCAAGAAGCAGGCCGACTACATTGGCGTGCCGACGGACGGTCCCTACAAGACCGACAACTACCGTTACTAGCACCTGATCGTTACAAAGTGAGAGGGCTGCCAGATAGGCAGCCCTTTCGTCTTTCTACCCATTCGTTACCTTGCCGGAGGAACCCCAGGATCCGTCGCCTGATTGTGCTTATCCCGGTAAATGCGCCGAGACTCCTGGTTCTGCTGCTGCGTCAGGGTGCGCCGGTCCTGCCTAGTTAAATGGCCGTTGTCCTGTGCACGCATCCCCCGCTCTTCCCGGTTGAGGCCATGCTCCTGGTTCTCAAGGCGGGCTGTCTCATTGGGCGTCAACTGCCCGCTCCGATCCCCCTGCGCGATGCGTCGTTGCTGGTTCATCTTCCGCTGACCGATAGTCTGGCGTGGTTTCGTTGTGGTCTGCGCTCCAGCAGCAAAAGAGAGTGCAAACAAGAGGGAAGTGCTCAGAATGACAATGCGTTTCATGGCTGAATTCCTTTCGGATCTTTCTTCGTCTGCTGTCCCGGGATGTTTGCCGGGCTGCTTACACCTCTCGAAACACTGACCCTTCACAAGGGTTGCGCTTCCTCGAATTATTTTCCCGTCGTAAGCTTCCGCTGTTCCGCTGGATCGTAGCAGGCTAAGGCGTGTTCAGGTCCTCGAGCGCAAATCCTACTATCCCACGTCCGCCAACCTGCACGGGTCCCGCGAAGACCACGGTCCGCACTGCTCCTGAGACCGCCTTCACGGTCACGCTGGCAATCGGCACGTTCAGGGCACCCCCCAGGACCGTGGATGTCACGGTGTAACTCCCGCCCGCAGGCAGCAGAACATAAACACTCGCTGCCCCGGTGTTCAGAGTGAGAGTCGAAGTCGACGCTCCAGCACTCGCCGCGCTCCCCACCGCGATCACATAGACGGTCGTTGCGGCGACACCGTCCACCTCGTTCAGCACTCGCAGTGCAATCTGCCCTTGCGGCGCGGGACTATCCTGATCCGCAAAGACTACCTCCCGCAGGTCAGCCATGCCATGGCTAAGAACCGCCGTATATTGGTGTCCGCCGGTCAGCCCACTCTGCGCCTGCACCAGCGTCAAGCCGCTTCCCGCCTTCGTCACGCCCAGGCTCACCGATCCAGGGCTCACCGGCAGATAGGACGTGAAGCTTGCAAAGCCAAGCCCGTACGCCGCGCCGCTCCCGTTCACGTAGAAGTCCATCTCCGGCCCGCCCGCCGAGACCTGCACAAAACGAACCTGTGCCGCCCGTAACGAGCCGTCCATACCAAGGCTGCCGCAACCCTCGAGCGCCGCAGCAAAGATACAGGCCAGAAGAACCCTCACAAGGCCGCGCTTGCGCTTGTACGCTCGAAACGACCTGTTCATACGTAGGCAATTCCAACAGCGAGGTCGATGCGAAATGGAGGAGGAAACCTCACCGCAAGCAATCCCACCCCCGCTGCCGCGTTTAGGCGCATGAACCACGAAAAATCAGCCCCGCCGGCGCGAACGGGAGTCCACTACCGGCGAGGCTAGCTCTTGTTTGCTGCGATTCCGATGGTAACGAAAGTCACGTTACCTTGCAAGCCCCAATTAGATCCCGGCTTTCCACACCAAAGATCTCGCTACTTCGCCGCATGCCGCGCCACTACGCTGTCCTTGATCTTGTCGTAGGTCGCTTGCGGCACAATTCCTTTGCCCACCAGTTGATTCTTGGCCAGGTAAGGACGTCCGTCCACGATGCGCTTCGCATACGCATCCCCGATGCCCGGCAGCGCCTTCAACTGCGCCACCGTCGCCGTATTCAGATCGACCAAGTCGCCGGCTTTTGCTGTAGCCCCGACCGCGGGCTTTGGCGTCTGCGTCATAACGGCACCAGGCCCCGCGCACACCACCACCACCAGAGTCGTCAGCCAACGATGTAGAGTTCTCAAAGACATTCCCTTTCACCTCCAACGGACTATCACTTCTGTTTCGGCTGCCATCATTCCACAGGGGAAGCTGGTCGCCCAGTTTTTTGACCACCATTGCCTTCGCGAACACCACAGCCCGTCTCTCGATGATGCCGAACCCATCTCCAGGGGTGTAGACTCGCCAGACGTGATCTCCGGAGCCCGTTATGCTTCGTTCGCTGATTCTGGGTCTTTCTTTCACTGCCGCCGCAGGCGGAGCGCAAACGCTCCCCACCGCCTTTCCCAACAGCCAGCCCATGCAACCCGGTCCGCCTCCTGCACAACCGCTGCCCGCCACCGATCCCAATGCCATTCCTCTGGCGCCGCCCTCTTTTGCCCCCGGCGTAAGCAGCAACGAAACCTCACCTACCCCCCGGCCCCATGCAATCCGCATTTCCGGCGGTGTCATGGCAGGGCAACTTCTGGCCAAAACTGAGCCAGTCTACCCGGACGAGGCGCATGGCATCGCGGGCGCAATCGTCATGTCCGCTCATATCGGCAAAGATGGTCACATCATCAACCTGGCCGTGGTCTCAGGGCCCCAGGTGCTACAGGCCGCAGCCATCAACGCCGTAAAGCGCTGGATCTACAAGCCGTATCTGCTCAATGGAGAACCGGTCGACGTAATGACGACGATCGTCGTCAACATGAATCCCGCTTACCAACGATAACCTTTAGCGCGCCTCGGCCACGGCGCGCCCGTGTCCAGCTTCAACACTCACCGTCCGCCCATCCCGCATATGCAGTATCCGGTCCGCGATTGTGGCCGCCTCCGGATTGTGCGTGATCATCAACACTGTCTGCCCAAGCTCTCTGCTCGACTCACGCAGCATTCGCAGCACAGCATCCGAGTTCTCCGTGTCCAGGTTCCCCGTCGGCTCATCGGCCAGCACGATCGACGGCTTTGTGATCAGCGCCCGCGCAATAGCAATCCGCTGCTGTTCCCCACCGGACAACTCATTGGGCCGATGATCCAGCCGTCCCCCGATGCCCAGCATCCCCGCTAGTTTGTCCAGCAGCGCTTTGTCCAGCGGCTTGCCGGTATCTGCAATCGTATGCGCAAGCTCAATGTTGTCGCGCGCCGAAAGAGTCGGCAGCAGATTGAATCGCTGAAAGATGAACCCAATATGTCCCCGTCGAAACCGGGTCAACTCCGCATCGGAAAGCCGCGAAAAGTCCTTCTCAGCTACACGCAACGACCCCGCACTCGCGCTCGTCAAACCGCCCAAAATATAGAACAACGTCGACTTCCCCGACCCCGACGGCCCTACAATCGACAGAAACTCACCCGCTTCCACGGAAAACGTTGCATCGCGAAGCGCCTGAACCTCCAGTTTGCCCGGGCGATACACCTTGCCCAGATGACTGGCCTCAATCACAACAGACATAGACTCACCCAGTGTAGCCCAGTCGATATATCGAAACACTTAGGAGCGCCCTTGGTCCTTGGTCTAGGCACCGACATCACCGAAGTCCATCGCATCCAGGCCAGCCTGGAACGCTACGGCCAGCCTTTCCTCAACCGCATCTACACCGTTGGCGAGATCGCCTATTGCCAGGCCCGTAAGAAGACCGCCGCGCAAAGCTATGCCGCCCGTTTCGCCGCCAAAGAGGCAGCCGCCAAAGCCCTGGGCACCGGCATCAGCCGCGGCGTCACCTGGCAGGAGCTGGAAGTAATCCGAAACCGCGGCGAAGCACCCCAGATCTTGCTGCACGGACGTGCCGCAGAGATCGCTCGTGCCCGCGGCATCACGCGCTTGACCCTAAGTCTCACGCATACTACCGCCATTGCCATGGCCGTGGTCATCGCCGAGGGAGACATGCCCCGCACTTAGACAAGCGAACGCAAGGCCAAACCCAACTTACACCGACAGCATGGCCTTCACCTGGGCCAATACCCTGCTCCACGCTCTGCTCTCAGGGTCCACAAGGTCAAAGTGATCTGCACCAGCGATGATCTCCGCCGTCGCCAGAGAGCCGCGAAGTCGAGCCTTCTCCACAAAGCGCATGGGTAACTCTGGTGGTATCTGGTCATCTTCCTTGCCCTGCAACAACACCTGCCTGCCCTCCAGCGGCAGCAGCATCCCCGGATCCCCCGCGGCATATCGGGCCGGCACCTCAGAAGGTCTCCCTCCCATGAACGCATACACCTCATCGCGATCATGGGCGAAAATACCACTCCCGGACAGCTCGATCGTAAGCCCAAGGTCCACCGCTCCGGCAAGGGCAATCGCCCCCCGCACCGGCACACGTGGGGCCGGCACCGCAAGCTCGCCGGCATGAGGAATGTGGTGACGCCCCGCAATCCAGAATGCAAGATGTCCCCCAGCGGAGTGGCCCATCGTAAGCAATCTCGATAGATCAAGCGGATACGTCCTTGCGAGCATCTCCAGGTGATCGAAGCCGTTAGACACATCTTGAAACGTAGCCGGCCAGCCGCCCCCGGTTGCGCCAAGCCGCCGATATTCCACGCTCCACGTCGCGATGCCCGCTCGCTTCAACGCCGCGCAAAGATACCCCGCATAGCCCAGGTCGTACGCTGACTTCCACCAGCCGCCATGGAAAAAAGCGACCACAGGACAACGCTCCTGCGCATGCGTCACAGGCAGCCAGAGATCGCCAAACTGAGAGGTGTCCGCGCCATACGCCAGGCGATGATCGGCGGGCAACACGGGGCGGGATAGAAGGTCCATCACTGAAAAGGGTACATTGACGCCATGGAGACTTCCACGCCCTCCGGCTTCAACCGCATTGCAGAACGCGAAGGCGGCCTGCAACGAAGCCTCTCTGCACGCCAACTCTCCATGATTGCCATTGGCGGCGCTATCGGCACGGGACTCTTCCTCGGTTCAGGCTTCGCCATCGGTCTCGCGGGCCCAGCGGTGCTGGTCAGCTACCTCATTGGCGCGCTCATCACCATGCTGCTGATGGGCTGCATGGCGGAGATGACCGTCGCGCATCCAACCGCGGGATCGTTCGGTGCCTGGGCGGAGTTCTATCTCTCCCCCCTCGCCGGTTTTCTGGTGCGCATCGCTTACTGGGCAGGCGTCGTACTCGCACTCGGCACTGAAGTCTCCGCCGTCGCGGTCTACATGCGCTACTGGTTCGCAACCATCCCCGGCTGGATTTGGATTCTCGCCTTTTCCCTTATCCTCATTCTCGTCAACGCCTTCAACGTCCGTCACTTCGGCATCGTTGAGTTTGGTCTCAGCGCCCTGAAAGTGACTGCCATCTTCGCCTTCCTTTGCCTCGGCTCCTACGTTGTCCTGCGATCCCTCCACAGGGTACCTACCGGCGCGGAACAACCCATCGGCTTCCGTAACTACACAGACTTCGGCGGCTTCTTGCCCAAAGGTGTCTGGGGCATGTGGGTCGCTGTCCTGGTCTCGCTCTTCAGCTACTTCTCTATCGAGATGATCGCCGTCGCCGCAGGTGAAGCGAAAGACCCGCAACGCGCCATCCGCCATGCCTTACGCGCCACCGTCTTCCGTCTCGTGCTCTTCTATGTCCTCACACTGGCCCTGATGCTCGCCATCGTACCCTGGACCACGACAGCCTCCGGGACTTCACAGTCACCTTTCGTCACCGTCATGCAACGCACCGGCATCCCTCACGCAGCAGGAGCCGTGAACTTCGTCATCCTGATCGCCGCCCTTTCCGCGATGAACAGTCAGCTCTACATCACAGCCCGCATGCTTTTCTCACTAGCCAGAAGCGGCTTCGCACCCCGCCCACTCGGCAATCTGACCCGCAACGGAGTTCCCCTACCGGCGTTGCTCGCCTCCACCCTCGGTATCGGACTCGCTGCCGTCGCCAGCATAAAATATAGCGACCAGTCATTTCTTCTCATGCTGGCGCTCTCCCTCTTCGGCCCGCTCTTCACATGGTTGATGATCTTCGTCACCCACCTGGCCTTTCGCAGGCGCAACCGCAACGCTCACCTGGCCTTTCGTATGTGGGGCTACCCTTACACCAGCCTCGTCGGCGTCATCCTCATGGCGGCCGCGCTAGTCACAACGTTCTTCTCTCCCGCCTTCAGGCCGACACTGCTCTACGGCGTACCCTTCCTCATCCTTCTGAGCGGCTTCTACTACATCAGGCGCACATCCACCGCCGCGGCAACTACGAATCCAGTCAAGGAGACCCTCCATTCATGAGCACCCTGAGCGTGCCAATGCAATCAACAGTCGAAGACACGATCACCGATCCACTTCTGGCTTGGCGCCGCGAGTTCCCCATCCTCCAACACACCACTTACATGATCAGCCACTCGCTGGGTCCCATGCCGCGCCGCGCCGTTACCGCACTCGGGGAATACACAGACACCTGGGCCACAAGGGGCATTCGCGCCTGGGCTGAAGGCTGGTGGGAAATGCCGCTCACCTGCGGCGATCTTGTTGGTTCCATCATCGGCGCACCCCGCGGCCGCGTCGCCATGCATCAGAACGTCTCCATCTGCCAGACCATCGTCACCTCCTGCTTCGATTGGAACGGCCCCCGCAACAAACTCGTCACGGATGGCCTTAACTTCCCTTCGAACGACTACATCTATCACGGCCTCGAAAGGCAGGGCGCCCGTATTGTGTCTGTTCCTTCCGAGGACAACATGACCATCCCGCTCGAGCGCATCCTCGACGCCATCGATCACGAAACGCAACTCGTCAGCATCTCGCACGTGGCCTTTCGCAGCTCCTACCTGCAGAACATCCAGGCCATCACGCAGCGCGCCCATGAGGTCGGCGCTTACATCGTCGCTGATCTTTATCAGTCAGCTGGCATCGTGCCTCTTGACGTCACAGCCCTCAACGTAGATTTCGCCACCGGCGGCTCCGTCAAGTGGCTGCTTGGCGGCCCAGGCGCAGGCTACCTCTACGTCCGTCCTGACCTGGATTCGCACCTGCAACCCGCAGCCACCGGTTGGGCAGCCCACGCCCAACCGTTCGAATTCCAGGACGGCCCGATCGCATACGCCCCCGACATGCACCGCTTCCTCAACGGCACACCCAACGTCCCCGCCATGTACTCGGCCCGCTCCGGTTACGAGATCGTGAATGAAATTGGCGTCGAGGCCATACGCGCCAAATCCCGCAGGCAAACGCAACTCCTGATTTCCCTGGCTGATCAGCATGGACTCACCGTGCGCAGCCCGCGCAATCCCGATCATCGCGGCGGTACCGTCATCCTCGATATACCAAACGGGCGTGAAGTCACAGCGGAGCTGGCACGCCGCGAAATACTCGTAGACTACCGGCCCGGTGCAGGCATCCGCATCGCCCCGCACTTCTACACCGCGGATAACGAAGTCGCGCACACCATTCAACAAATCGCAGAGATTGCCGCCGGCCGTTAGCAATCCGTTCAACATAAAAACCGGTCCAGATGAAGGCGCCGTCATCTGGACCGTGTACCCGTCCCTCTTTCTTCATGGCGGCCACGTCTATCCGTCGTTGTCACTCATCATAGATACAGCACCGCCACGGTAACACTGGCGATTCTAAAGTCAACGGTTGATGCTGAAAACTCCAACATCCCTACACGGGCAGAGGCTCGCGGCACTCGCCATCCTGCTTGGCACTGCGTGCTTCGGTTCCGCAGCGGCTCAGGACCTGAGCCTCCATCAGGCCATTGAGCAGGCGATGAACAGCCCTCAGATAGTGGCCGCGGCGGCACAGACCGACGAAGCGAAAGGGGTTCTGCGGCAGGCAGGACTCGGGGTGAACCCACGGCTCTTCCTGGAAGCAGAAGACTGGCGGCCCTGGGCTAGCGACTACGATTTTACGACCCAGACGGAAGACTTCGGTTTTGTAAGCCAGACTGTTGAGACCGACAACAAGCGGCGCAAACGCGTGGAACTTGCCAGTGCCCGGCTGGAAGAAACACGTCTGCAAGAAGGCATGGTTCGCTTTGGGATCGCCGGCCGGGTCGCCGCAGCGTACTGGAATGCAGCGGTGCTTGAGCGCACGGCAGCCTTGTTGCGGGAAGACATGGTGGCTGTCGATGAAATGGTGCGCTACCACAAGGAGCGTGTGGACGCGGGCGCCATGCGCGGCGTGGACCTGCTCAGGATCCAGATAGAGCGCGACCGCTTGGCAATAGCGCTCTCTTCTACAGAGCGCGACGCCGAGCAGGCAAGACTGGAACTCTTCAAGCAGATGGGCCGGCCCGCGGCACCCACCTCCATCCGTCTGAGCGACCCCGTCGACGTGGTCAGTCAAGTCGAGCCAGTTCCTCTTGACGCTGTTCTTGCAAAACGAGGAGACCTGCTGCAGGCGCGCGAAGCCGTTGCCACAGCTGAGGCGGACGTTAGACTTCAACGCGCCAACGGCGTTCCCGATCTTGACCTGATCGGCGGTTACAAGCGCAACAACAACACCAACACCGGCTACGGTTCCCTGCAAATACCGCTGCCGTTCAGAAACCGGAACCAGGGGGAGATCCAGCGCGCGGAGGCAAGCGTTCGTTATGCCCGGGCTGCCCTTGCCGCGCGCGATCTTCAGGTCAGGGCAGAAATCGTTCAGAGCGAAGCAAATTACCAGCGTGAACGTACACTCACGGAAACTCTCCTGCCCGACATGCGCGCGAAAGCCAAGCAGAATCTTCAACTCATGACAGAGGCCTACAAAATCGGGGGCGTCGATCTTCTGCGATACCTCGACGCGGAACGCACAGAGTTCGATGTCGAGGTGAGTGCCTTGCGGACACTCGCGGAGTACCAGCAGGCCGCACTCCGCCTCCAGCTAAGCTATGGGGTGCAACCATGATTTCCAATCTGCGCGGGTACAAAGCACCTGTGCTTCTCTGCGCTCTGCTACTCGTTCCTTTCGGATGCAAGGGCGGCGGGGAAAGCGGAAAGCCGGGAGCATCCTCCAGTAGCCAGGACTCCAAAACAAATGGATCGGGCAAGGGAGCGAAAGGCGCTGACACGTCAGCCAATTCCGACAGCTCCTCTAAGGGTGCTGCGTCGTCAGGTGACGGTGGATCGAGCGACGCAGCAACGCCTGTCGGAAGCGTAAAGATCGATCCGTCCAACCTCAGCAAAGCAGGCATCCGCGTTGCCGCCGTTCAGGTACGCAGCGTTCCTCGGCAACTCACGGTTGCAGGCCAGGTGATGACAGACGAGAAGCATACCGACCACATCGGCGTGTACTCCGACGGCCAGGTCGAGCGGGTTCTTGTCCTCCCCGGCGATGATGTGCGAGCGGGTCAGACCCTCGCGCTGCTGCACAGCCACACGGTGCATGAGACAGTAGGCGCGCTGGTGCAGGCCTACGCCGCTGTCGATCGGCAAACCTCCGGAGTCAGGTTCGCGGAGATCAATCGCGATCGCTACCAGCATCTCTATCAGTTGCAGGTAGCTTCCCAGGAAGAGGCGCAACGCGCCGACCAGCAGGTGAAGCAAGCACAGCAGGACCTTACCGACGCGCAAGCCAATGTCCACATGGAGCGCGAGCACCTGTCGGAACTCCTGGGTGTACAACCCTCATCACTTACTCCGGATCACCTCTACGATAAAGAGCTCATCCCCATCCGCGCCGTTCAAAGCGGCACTGTGCTCCAACGTGAGATCACGCCTGGGCAGGTAGTGAACTTAGGGCAGGAGACCTTTGTCGTCTCCAATCTCTCCACCGTCTGGGTAAGCGCGGCGGTCAACGAGAAAGACCTCGCCGGCGTGCATCGGGGAGCCCATGCCGAGGTGACTACGCAAGGCTATCCGGACCAGAACTTTCACGGAACGGTGGCCATGGTTGGCGATCAAGTTGACCCGCAAACCCGGACCATTCCGGTGAGAGTTGCGGTTCCAAACCCGGGCACACGGCTCCGTCCCGGCATGTTTGCCTCCGCGACAATCGACGAGCCCGCAACGCGATCCGCCCTCTTCATCCCGGAATCCGCGGTGCAGGATGTGAACGGATTACAAGCGGTATTCGTCACCGGCGACAATCAGACGTTCACCGTACGCGCGGTCAAAATCGGCTCGCGATCGCAGGGTCTGGTGGAAGTGCTCGAGGGTCTCAACCCGACTGATCACGTCGTCGTTGACGGCGCGTTCATGGTCAAGGGTGAGTTGCTCAAGGGCAGCGTGGGTGAGGGCTGATGGGACGCGCGATCGACTTCCTGCTCGACAACCGCTGGCTCGTCGCCGGCCTGATGCTGGCGCTCATAATCGGCGGCGTCGTGGTCATGTTGAATCTTCCTCTGGAGGCCTTCCCTGATCTCACCAACAACCAGGTCGTGGTCACAGTGCAGTGCCCCGGCATGTCGCCCGTCGAGGTCGAGCAGCTCGTCACCTTCCCCGTAGAAACCTCCATGATGGGTCTGCCCAATCTGCAGATGGTTCGCTCAACGTCCAAGCTCGAACTCTCCATGGTCACCGTCATCTTCGACGACAGCATGGACAAATACCTCGTCCGGCAACTCGTCTCCGAGCGCATCAATCAGGTGCAGGGACGTTTGCCGCAGGGGCTCCAACCCGTCATGGGTCCCATGGCCACCGCCTTCGGCGAGGTCTATCAATACACCGTGCAGTCACCACGCATGGACCTGATGCAACTGAAAACACTGCATGACTGGACAGTGCGCTACGGTTTGCAGGAGATCTCCGGCATCAGTGAAATCAACTCCTGGGGCGGCCTCACCAAGGAGTACACGATCCAGGTAGACCCCGAGTCATTGCGGCGCTTCAACCTGACTCTCCATGACGTGATGCAGGCAGTCATGAACGGCAACGCCAACTTCGGCGGAAGCTACATCGAACACGCCGAACAGCAGTACACCATCCGCGGCATCGGACGCGCTAAGGACGCAAATGATCTCGGCAACATCGCGGTCAATACGGCAAACGGTGTGCCGGTGCTACTCAATCAGGTAGCTACCATCGGCGCCGCCCCGCTCCTGCGCCATGGTGCCGTCATGCACGACGGCCACGGCGAAACACTCAGCGGCATGGTCATCATTCTGCGTGGAGAAAACGGACAGAAGCTTATTGAAGAGGTCAAGCAGAAGATAAGCACCATGCAGCTTCCCGGCGGAGCCAGAATAGTTCCTTTCTATGACCAGAGCGACGTCATCAACGCAACCACGCACACGGTAGAACACAACCTCATCGAAGCCGCGGTGCTCGTACTCGTCATCCTGCTTCTCTTTCTCGGCGACTGGCGCGCAGCCATCGTTGTCGCTCTTACCATCCCCTTGTCGCTGCTCTTCGGCTTCCTCGGCATGGACGTCTTCGGCATCTCCGTCAATTTGATGAGCCTCGGCGCAATCGACTTCGGCACCATCGTCGATGGATCCGTGGTCATGGTTGAAAACTGCATGCATCGTCTGGAATCTCAGAACAACGAGCAGGAGCCCCTCAACGAAAAGAGCAACGAACATGAAAACGAAGAAGGTGAACAATACCGCCATTGGCAACTGGCGCAGCAGCAGGCCCAGGGTGACCAGCGGAACACAAATCATCCCGAGGAGAAGAAGCGGAAGCGCGAGGAAGAGAATAAGAAGCTTGTAGACATCATCCGCGGCGCAGCCCATGAGGTCGCACGGCCCATCATCTTCGGTGTTTTAATCATCATCTCGGTATACCTGCCCATCCTTACCTTGCAGAGTCTGGAAGGACGCATGTTCCGACCCATGGCGGTCACTGTCGTTTCCGCCTTGACCGGTTCTTTGCTCCTTGCGCTCTTCGTTGTGCCTGCCCTATGCTCCTTCGCTCTCCGGCACCGCCTGCGCGAGATTGAAAGAGAGAAGCTGAATCAAAAGAGTGAAGAGAAGAAGGAGGGTTGGTTCGATCGCCTTCGCGGACGTTACATGTCGTCTCTCGTGGCAGCCGAACGGCACCGCAAGCCTATCCTCATCGTCGCTGCGGTGGCGGTTGTAATCTCCCTTCTTTCTCTGAAGTTCATCGGCACAGAATTTATGCCCAAGCTCGATGAGGGCTCGCTCGTCATCACCTCCAAAAAGCTCCCCGGCATCTCGCTCACTGAATCGATCCGCATCGGCAATCAGATCGAAAAAACTATCATGAGCTTCCCGGAAATCTCCGGTGTTGTCACAAAACTTGGCCGTCCTGACCTCGCAACCGAAGCCATGGGCGAGTATGAGTCCGACTCTTACATCAGCTACAAGAAGAAGACTCAGGACGCCAGCCCTGTCGACAAACAGAAGCTCTCCGATCGCATAAACACCGCACTGAGCAAGATTCCCGGCGTCAACTATGAGTTCACGCAACCCATGGAAATGCGCATGGATGAAACCATCACAGGCACACGCGGCGACGCTGCTTTAAAGATCTTCGGTCAGGATCTCGGCACACTCGAACAGCTTGGGATGCAGGCCCGCACGATCATCGGTGGCGTCAAAGGCGCTTCCGAAACGCAGATGGAACTCATCTCCGGTGCGGAAGAGTTACAAATCGTAGTAGATCGAGCGGCTGCCGCCAGATTCGGCGTTAACGTAAGTGATGTCCAGGAAGTCATTGAAAGCCTCTACGGCAGCCGCCAGGTCTCTGAAATGATCGAGGGAGAGCAGCGTTTCCCCATTGCCTTTCGTCTTCCATCCACGTTGCGCAACAATCCCGAACAGCTAAGCGCACTTCAATTCAAAACACCCGACGGCGAACTGGTCAGACTGGATCAGGTAGCGCAAATCAGGCAAGTGCGTGGACCCATTCTCATCAACCGTGAGCAGGCGCACCGCCGCGCGGTCGTGACCACAAATGTAGAAGGACGAGATCTGGGGGGCTTTGTAGCGGACGCTGAGGCGGCTGTTGCCAAGCAACTTCCGCTGCCTGCCGGCTATCACCTAGAGTGGGGTGGCCAATACGAAAACCAGAAGCGCGCCCAGGCACGCCTTCTCATTGTTTTCCCCGTGTCGTTGCTGATCATCGCCGGGCTGCTCTACGCCACTTTCCAGAACGCAAAACAGATGTCATTGATTCTCTTGATCGTGCCTCTAGCCCTTGTGGGCGGCATTGCTGCGCTGTGGATCCGCGGCATCAACCTTAACCTCTCAGCCAGCGTCGGCTTCATTGCGCTTTTCGGCATCGCCGTGCTCAACGGCGTAGTCATGGTGAGTCACATCAATCTGCTGCGGCAGCAAGGCCAGGACGTAGAAGATGCCGTGAAAAACGGAGCCGCCGACCGCTTGCGCCCGGTCATGATCACAGCGCTGGTGGCTAGTCTCGGCTTCATCCCTATGGCGCTGTCCACGTCCCGCGGTGCGGAGGTACAGCGCCCACTGGCAACCGTCGTCATCGGTGGTCTCGTAACCGCAACGGTGCTAACCCTCTATATCTTGCCTCTTCTGTATAGCCGCTTCTCTCCACAGTTCCCTACGCAGCAAGACCGTCCCGCCCACTAGCTAGGATCCCAGTGTGTCAAGTGGCTCCATGTCAACCTCTACCTGGAGCGTGTGGCCGCCACCTCCCAGGATCAGTCCCCTTAACGGGCTCACATCACCATAGTCGCGCCCCCATGCCACAGTGACGTGCCCATCCGTCGGTGCGACATCGTTCGTAGGGTCAACGTCAATCCAACCGGCACCACGACAGTACGCCGACAACCACGCATGCGAAGCATCGGCGCCGATAAGTCGCGGCCGTCCCGGTGGTGGATAGGTGCGCAGATAGCCGCTCACATAGCGCGCCGCCACGTGGATAGAACGGAGACAGGCAATCTGTACATGGGCAAAATCCTGGCATACTCCGTGACGCTTTTCAAATGCCTCCTCTACGGGAGTGCGGACGTTGGTGGCCTTCGCATCGAAGCGGAAATCCCGGTGAATACGCGACGTCAGCTCCAGGAGGGCCTCGCGCATCGGTCGCCCCGGGGTGAAGGACTCAAGAGCATAAGCCGCAAAACCCGGTCGCAACCTGATCCGGGGCGACGCAAATTGAAACTGGTGCGCCGCCTGACTCTCGGCACCGTAATCCGAAGCAAGCGATTGCGTCGACTCTTCCCAAGGGGAGGAAGAAGCTGGTTCAGCGCTGTCGCCGCTCACATGGACTTCACTCCTGGACTCAACCACCAACTCACGATGCGGCTCGTGGATCGTGAAGAAGCATTGGGTGTTCCCAAAATAGTCAGCCCGCTCCGTGAGCGTAGCAGGAGCCGGATGTATGTGAAGGCTGCTTTGCCGGACTTGATGATGCGGCAGTGATCGCGGTTTCAGGCACGCCACATGGTCCCCCACCGAAACCAGATGGGCGTACTTGTACGTCGTGCGATGGCTGATCTTGTAGAGCATCTGGCCTTTCATCCCACACTGATGGACAAGGGACGCGCATGGCTGAAATAACGGTCCGATAAATCATTCGACCACGAAGCAAACAGTCGATCCAATTCGATCAGGAAACGGTCGATGTGAAGAAAGGAATTCCGTTCGCGCCTGGTTCTTGCAACCCCGGTGTCCATAGCAGAACGCAGGTTGATACTCCTCAAGCGTTTCAAAGCATCCTCCATAGCCCGGAGATCCGCAGTGGACGAACCCGGCAGCTTCCCATAGAGCTCCGCAAGATGCTCCACCTGAAAATCAAGGGAACGGGGGTTCGTCTCATCCGCCATAAGAACGTCGAGCACGGCAATCGGCTGCAATGTGGTGAAGTAACGAGCCCGGTACGTCATCGTGCTATCCGCCACTTCAAGCAGGCACTCAAGGTAAGACCAGTTCTCCGGGGCAAGTGGTTTCGTAATCTCTCGCAGTTCCCTCGTCAGGTACACAGCCCGTTCCAGGCGTCGCCCCGTGCTCATGAACAACCAGCCGGAGCCGCGATTGATGTTCTCGCGTTCCATCCCGGAGAAGGCGGACAACAACTCCAGGCACGAGGTCAGCTTTGCCGACAAATCCCACAACTGTGCCCCGGGCTCGCCTTCCATGGCATCGCGTAATTGATTGATCAACAGCATCATGTCAGCCGAAAGCCGCTCGCGCACATTGCCGCCCACCCTGGCTACCTGGCGGAGCGTCGCGGGCAAGCTGTCCCAGCGCGTGTGATCCGTAAGCAAGGAGAGCATCTCCTTTTCAAGCGCGGCATAGGTCGGCGGCTTACGCTTTGGAAGCTTGCCGGTCCGCGATGCCAGGCACGCATGCAGGCGCAGAAGGCTTCCCAGATGCGCGGGTTCCGCCATACGTACACGCGGAAGCATCGAACGCAAAATCCTCGCCATGTTCTCCGCACGTTCCACGTAGCGGCCCAGCCAGAATGTGTTGTCCGCCACACGGCTCGGCACAACGCGCGGAACACGGCGCAACTCCACAGGTTCATCGCGCGGACGAAGCATGCTGAACGTCTCTACCGGACCATCCCACAGGATCCACGCATCCTTGCTATGCCCGCCGCGCTGCATGGAAACGACAGATCCATTCGCTTCGGCCACACGAACCAAACCTCCCGGAAAGACGCACCATCCGTCACCCGTGTTCACGGCATAGGTGCGGAGCACCACGCTGCGCGATTGCAGGGATCCCTGCTCCCACACCGGGGCGGTCGAAAGCGCAACCTGCTCCTGGGCTACGTATTCGTGGGGATTCGCCCGCAGCCGTCCGAGAAACTTCTCCAGCTCCGCTTTCGGAAGCTCCGACCCAAACACAGGCTCGCTTCCAAAATTGGGAAACGCCGGTTTGATCACCACGGCATCAAGATGATGCAGTACCCAGTCGAGCGCACGCGGCTGCCCACACCACCATGTCGCTACGGAAGGCAGCTTCAGCGACTCACCCAGCAAATGACGCGACAGCCCTGGAAGAAAGGGCATGATGGCAGCTGACTCAATCAGCCCACTGCCAAGCGCATTCGCCACCTTCACATTGCCCGCCACGATCGACTCCACCAGTCCCGAAACGCCCAGCAGAGAATCACTTCGTAACTCCAGCGGGTCGCAATAATCTCCGTCAACGCGCCGCAGAATCACATCGACCTTTTCAAGACCCGCAATCGTCTTCAGATACACACAGCGATCCCGCACTGTGAGATCCGCACCCTCCACCAACGTGAAACCAAGATACTTTGCAAGGTAGGAGTGCTCAAAGTAAGTCTCGTTATGCGGCCCCGGCGTAAGCAGCACAATGCGCGCATCCTCTCGCCCCGCGAGGCTGGTCAGGGCTTCCCGTTGTGCTCGAAAAAAAGGCGCTAGCCGTTGCACATTGGATTCCCGAAACAACTCCGGCAAAAGATCAGAAACAATCAGCCGGTTCTCCAGGGCATACCCGCTTCCGGACGGCGCCTGCGTACGATCCGCCAGCACCCACCATCGCCCATCCGGAGAGCGGGCCAGATCAACGGCCAGCATGTGCAGATAGCTATGCGCAGGAACCTTCACGTTTACCATGGGCCGAAGAAAAGCCGGATTCGCATAGAGCAGCGCCGCCGGGAAGTGTCCCTGCTTCAGCAGGTTCTGCGGACCGTATAGATCCTCCAACAACATGCTTAGCAAGTGTGCGCGCTGCTTCACGCCCGCCTCAATCCGGCGCCACTCCTCCGCAGGCACCAGCAACGGAACAAGGTCAATCTTCCATGGACGGTTCGCTCCAAGCGGATCGCTGTAGATGTTGTAAGTAATGCCGTTCTCGCGAATGCGTCGCTCTGCCCGAGACCAACGCTTGCCCAACTCCTCGGGACCGATGGAGCGAAGGGATTCCATCAACCGGGCCCAGTGCGGCCGCGGCGTCACCCCGTCCGCAGACGACTCTTCATAGGTCGCGCCGTAATGCAGCGGGGACTGGTATAGATCTCCACTGAGCTGACTCATCGGCCACCGGAAAGACTAGCATCGGGCTCACTATGGTCCCCTGGTGCAGGCCAACGCAGATCAAGTGTCATCGCAAAAACCGGATTTTTCTCAGGGTCCGGAATACCTCGAACCACACCGTCGCACGCGGCAATCTGAAACCGGTGCTCGCGCCGTTCGCGGGCCTCCACCGCATTCGTGGGACGTGTCATGTGCACATGCCCGTCCGGCGATCCGGCATGGTAAACACATCGACCAACACACAGGTCCATCCATGTATCGATCAACGCGAATGTCAGCGGCGTATGGACCGGAATCGTCGGATGCAACGTGGCAGCAAGCCGGCGTGCGCGATAGCGAACACCCGCGATCATCTCGCCCGGTTCCTCCGCTGACTGGAGCGGAACCCTGCGACCATTGCATGTAACAACGTAGCGTGAAGGCGCAGTCACTCCCTTGAGCATCACCTGCATGCGCTCCAGCGACGAGTCAACACTACGCCCCGTACCACCCGACGTTGTCTCCTCCGCTAACACATTCCAGGGCTCAAGCGCCTGCCGCAACTCAAGCTCCACACCCTCCGCAGTCAGTCTTCCAATAAGCGGAAACCTAAACTCAACATGCGGCCGGAACCACGCATCTTCAAGAGCAAAGCCGTGGCCGCGCAAGACGCCTAGCACCTCTGTGAAGTCTCGCTGTACAAAATGCGGCAGCATAAAACGGTCATGAAGCGCGGTGCCCCAACGAAGAAGGCTGCCCCTAAACGGCTGCCTCCAGAAAAGGCTCACCAACGCCCGCACAAGCAACATCTGCAGTAGCCCCATACGGTAATGGGGTGCCATTTCAAAAGCACGCAATTCCAGGAGCCCCAACCGAAGGCCACTTCCCTCAGGCGGGTAGAGCTTGTCGATGCAGAACTCCGCACGGTGCGTGTTGCCTGTCACATCAACCAGCAAGTTTCGAAACAAGCCATCCAGGATGTATGGCGCGCAGCCCTCCCCTGGAAGATGGCTAAACGCCAGCTCCAATTCATACAAAGCATCCACGCGAGCCTCATCCACCCGCGGATACTGGCTGGTTGGGCCGACATACATGCCGGAGAACAGATACGAAAGCGAAGGATGGTTCTGCCAGAAGCCCACTAAACTCCGCAGCAAATCAGGCCGGCGCAGCAGCGGGCTATCCCACAGCGTTGCCCCGCCCAGAACAATGTGGTTGCCGCCGCCCGTCGCCTGGTGTGTTCCGTCGTATCCGAATTTTCCCTCAATCAGCCGCAATCTCTGCGCTTCCTCGGCAAGCACAGCATTCACTTCCTCCAACTCGTCCCATGTCTTCGTCGGTGGTAGATTCACCTCGAGCACTCCGGGATCAGGCGTAAGTCCGAACGACCGCACCCGCGGATCCACCGGCGGCGGATAGCCCTCGATCCACACCGGCACTCCCTGGTTCACGCATGTATCCTCTAGCGCTGCGACGAGGTCAAAATAGTCCGCCAGCACAGGCACAAACGGAAGAAAGACATGCATCCGCCCTTCGCACACCTGAACACAAAGCGATGGCCGGATCAGCAAAGCCGCTCCTTCTACATCGCTTGGAACAGCCGGCAGAGCATCTGGCTCAGGCTCGGTGTGGAAGAGGTCAGCACGGTAGCCGGGATGTGCCGCCAGCGCGACCTGGCCCGAAGCAGCATCCCCGCTGGACCCATCCTCGTACACATAAACAAGCGCATCCGGCGCAACCCACGGCATCGCTTCCACGGGGATACGGTAGCCAACCGGCGAATCTCCCGGCGAGAGCACGAGGCGCTCCGGCCGCTCAAACCACAGTTGACTCGACCACGCCAGCTGGCCATCCGGCTGACGGCGACGCAACGGAAGAACATACCCCGTCGGTGCACTGGGCAACTGTTCGTCGCCCGGATCAAACGCGGGCAGGATGTTCTCCGCGCGCGCACCAAGCCGCCGACTGAGCGCGCGCAGAAACGCCAGGGCATCCGCATCGGCATAGCTATAGCGCTTGGTCTCGGAAGCAAATAAAGCGGCATCCTGCCAGACAGGAACCTCATCCACACGCGATATACAGAAGAACGCCCACCGCGGCAGCGGCTCACCCGGATACCACTTGCCCTGCCCGAGATGCAGCAACCCACCAGGCGCCGTCCGCGCCCGCAAGGCACGAATCAACTCCAGCCCGCGCGTCCTCTTCAAAGGCCCAAGTGCGTGAAAGTTCCACTGCAAACTCTCCGGCTCGTCGATCCCCACGAACGTTGGCTCCCCACCCATCGTCAGCCGTACGTCCTGCGCTTCCAGATCCCCATCGACCCGATGCGCCACCTCGCGCACCTTGCTCCACTCCGCGTCGGTGTACGGCACTGCGAAGCTGATGGATTCGTTCATACGCCGAACCGAGAAACTGAAGCTGAATTCAACATCAGCCGGCTCCACCGTACCCGTAATCGGAGCCGCTTGCCATGGCGTCGGTGTGCACGCTACCGGGATATGTCCCTCGGCCGCAAGTAACCCGGACGTTGCATCAAACCCGATCCAACCCGCACCCGGCAGGTAAACTTCCGCCCACGCATGCAGATCCGCAGAGTCCGTCTTCGGCGCGTGACCGACCTCGCTCGCAGCCGCATCCGCCATCTGGATCAGATAGCCCGAAACAAAGCGCGCCGCCATGCCGAGGTGCCGGCAGGTCTGCACCAGCAGCCAGGCCGAGTCCCGGCAAGAGCCGCTTCGCTGCGCAAGCGTCTCCTCGCAGCTCTGCACTCCATGCTCCATACGCAGGTTGTAAGCCACCTCCGCGCATACCCGCTGGTTCAGGTCCACCAGAAAGGTCACGGTCGATTGCGCGTGCACAGGAAGGCTCGCCAGCCATGCCTCCATCAACGGGCCGACCGGCTCCCCCGCCAGAAAAGGCGCAAGATCCTGGGCCAACGCAGCCGTGTAAGCAAAGGGGTAGTTCCCATATGCAGGCTCCACCACGAAATCGAAGGGGTTCCACGGAGTCATGTCGACAAGCAGATGAACGTCGGCTATGAACTCCGCCGATCTGCCGGAAAACAACACACGCGCCACGTGATTCGAGAGCGCATCAAAGTGCCACCCCAGCGAATGCTCTTCCGGCGTAACCTTCAACTCATAACTGAGAATGGGTGTCCGGCCGTGGGGCGCGGGCCGTAGCTGGATGATCTGCGGCCCAAGAGCCACAGCCTTCGCGTATCGATACTGCGTTCGATGATGCAGCGCAACCGGAATTCCCATGCACCCTCGAAGGATCTGTGGGCCCGTTCGGCTCAAAGCGAACATCTTCTGAGAACTTTGCAGGCTTGCTTCCTATCCTACCCAACTTGCGGCCCTGCCACCGAGTGCCACCGCACGCCGCCGCCCGGGTATCCGCCCGTCTCCGCATCCCGCAGCAGATCTTCTCCCTGCCCGGATATCCCATGAGCGTGCGCTAAACTAAGTTTTCCTCGAGCACCATCGCAACTAAATTCACTCTCCGGAACCGCATGCTCATCTTCTCTGAGTTCGATATTCAGTTCCTGCTTCCGTTCCGCACGCCCATGATCACCGTGCTGCACCTGCACCCTTCCCTGGAATCTCGCCTCCGCTTCGGCAATCAACTGAAAGTCGAGCAGCTCGTCAGTTCCAACCCAGGGGACAACGTCATCATTCCCTCGACGGACTACTTCGACGTTTTCGGGAACCGCTGCGCCCGCTTCATCGCGCCCCCCGGCCATCTCCGGCTGTCCGGTTCCAGCACCATCACCGCAGAAGACCACCCAGACCCCGTCTACGCCAACGCACAACAAGCCAAAATTGAAGATCTGCCGTCAGACACCCTCCAGTTCCTGCTTCCCAGCCGCTACTGCGAGGTCGACCGCTTCGGTCCTATCGCCCAGGACCTCTTCGGCGGCTTTGCCGAAGGCTGGTCTCGCGCCACCGCCATCCGCGACTGGGTTCATGACAGGGTCACCTTCAACTACAACGCCGCACGTCCCACCAAGACCGCAATGGACGTCTTCATCGAGCGCATCGGTGTCTGCCGCGACTTCCAGCACCTCGCCATCTCACTTTCCCGCTGCATGAACATCCCCGCCCGCTACGTCACCGGCTACATCGGTGACATCCGCATGCCCTACAGCGGACCCGGTGACTTCAGCGCCTGGTACCAGGTCTTCCTCGATGGCAAGTGGATGGATCTTGACGCGCGTCACAACTATCCCCGCCTCGGCCGCGTTCTTATGGCCACCGGACGCGATGCCGCCGACGTCGCCATCACCACCAGCTTCGGTTCCACACCGCTCGCTTCCTTCTACGTGGAATCCAACGAGGTCGATGAAGCGGGGAACAAGCTGGCGCGCCCCGCAGGCATCCCAAAGGACGTCACCCCGGGTAACCCTCCCGCGACCAACACGCCCACGCAAACCATCAGTAGCCAGTCCAGTCCTACCCAGACCCAGTCCGCCACCTCCTGATCTTCCCTGGAACCAGCACGCACCCTCCATCCCAGAGCCGCACCTCCCCGGGCGGTGCACACGCGCGACCTGAAAACGCGCGCACGGTAAATGGCGCCTTCGCTTCGCGATGTAAGTGAGCTACTCAGCTCTGCTTTTCACACGAAATTAAAGCTGTGCTGGCGCCCCGAAACTCCTCACCGTGAGAGAGTGCGGAGGTACAACTTCTGCGTCATCTGCTTGCCTCGCGACAGGATTGTCATGCCGCCTCGTGCAAGCCCCCAGCTAACAGACTGTCGACGCAGCGTGCGCCGGAACTCACCCCTACAACCCGCCTTAACCTCTCTTTTCGGAGTCACTCGATGTCACGTATGAAGCGCCGTTCGCTCTTCGCCGCCGGTTGTGTCGCAGCCTCCTTCGTTCCGGTTTCCCAGGCGCAAAATCCACCTAACTCCGGTGAGCCCCAGATCCTCAGCACCGGCCAGACCATCACCCCCCTAGCCCCCAAGGGCGCCAGCTTCCAGCCGCTCAATCCCGGTCTCGCTGACAACCCCAGCTACACCGTGGGCCAAGCCGTCACCACCGCGCTAAGCCCCGACGGCAAGACCCTGCTGGTCCTCACCAGCGGCTACAACCTCTTCAACTACACCTCAGGCGCCAGCGCCGGCTCCGCTAACCCCACCGACTCCACTGAGTGGATCTTCGTCTTCGACGTCACCACCAACAGCAAGCCCGTTCAGAAGCAGGCGATTCCCGTTCTCAACACCTACAACGGCATCGCCTGGAACCCCAACGGCACCGAATTCTTCGTCTCCGGCGGCAACAAAGACAACGTCCACATCTATTCGCAGGTCAAGAACGCCTGGACCGAAGAGACCGGTTCCCCCGTCGCCCTCGGCCACGCCCCCACCAGCGCCGTCGGCAGCGCAGGCGGCCTCGGACTCGCCACCCAGCCCGAAGCCGCGGGCCTCGCCGTCTCCTCCGATGGCAACCAGCTCGTCGTCGCCAACTACGAAAACGATTCCGTTACCCAGCTCGTAAAAAATGCCAACGGCTGGAGCCGCGCCCAGGATTACGACCTCCGCCCCGGCGTCGAGAGTTCCGCCGCAACAGGTGTCCCCGGCGGCGAGTACCCCTTCTGGATCCAGGGCAAGGGCAACAGCACCGCCTACATCTCCAGCGTGCGTGACCGTCAGATCGTCGTCCTGAATGGGGCAGGCGTCGTCACCCGCATCGCGGTTCCCGGCCAGCCCAACAAGATGCTGATGAACAAGGCGCAGAGCCTCCTTTACGTCGCCCAGGACAACACACCCGGCATCGCCGTGATCGACACCAACAACAACGTCGTTATCGACGAAATCGCACCCCCCACCCTCATCTCTACCAATGGGGGCACCAACAAATTCCTCGGCGCCAACCCCAATAGCCTCGCCCTCTCACCCGACGAAAAAACACTCTACGTCACGGAAGGCGGCCTCAACGCCGTCGCCGTCTACCACCTCGCCGGACCCGGCCAAAGCACCTTCAAGGGCTTCATCCCCACCGGCTTCTATCCCAACTCCGTAAGCGTCAGCGCTGACGGCAAGACGCTCTACATCGCCAACGGCAAAAGCGCCACCGGGCCTAACCCGCAGTACTGCGACGACTCCCAATCCAGTGCCTGTGATGCCACCAACACCTACATCCTGCAGCTCACCAAAGCAGGCTTCCAGACCGTCCCCGTTCCCACCTCTGCTGAGCTCGCCAACCTCACCGAGAAGGTCTTCACCAATGACCGCATCGGCACCCCGCTGAATGCCAATCAGCAGGAAGTCGTCAGCTTCCTTCACAACAAAATCCAGCACGTCATCTACATCATCAAAGAGAACCGCACCTACGATCAGGTGCTCGGCGATCTCCCCGTCGGCAACGGCGATCCCACCATCACCCAGTTCGGCCAAACCAACACACCCAACTTCCACAACATCGCCAGCAACTTCGTCGACTTCGATAACTTCTTCGACGTCTCCGACGTCAGCGGCGACGGCTGGCCCTGGTCGACCTCCGCGCGCACCACCGATGTCATCGAAAAAGAAATCCCCGTCAACTACGCCGGCCGCGGTATCAATAACGACTCCGAAGGCACCAACCGCAATCTCAACGTAGGCATCCCAACCATCCCCGCACGCTACGCGGCCGACCCCCTCACCGGAACCGATCCCAACCTCCTCCCCGGCAACGCCAACGTCGCCGCACCCGATGGCGAAGACGGCAGCCAGGGCCAGGGCTACATCTGGAACGGCGCCCTCAAAGCCGGCCTCACCGTGCGCGACTACGGCTTCTTCCTCGACATCGTGCGCTACAACCTCGCCGCAGCCCCTTCATTAAGCATCCCCGAAGATCCCACCCCCTTCGCCGATAAACTCCAGGTCGCCTACTCCAGCAACACCGTTCTTAGCCAGTACACCGATCCCTACTTCCGCGGCTTTGACAACAGCTTCCCGGACTACTTCCGCTACACCGAGTGGAAGCGTGAGTTCGATGGCTATGTAGCCGGCGGCAACCTCCCCAACCTCTCCCTCGTGCGCCTCATGCACGACCACTTCGGCAACTTCACCACAGCCATCAACGGCGTCAACACTCCTGAACTCCAGATCGCCGACAACGACTACGCCGTAGGCTCGGTCATCCAGGCGGTAGCCAACAGCCCCTATGCCTCCAACACCTTGATCTTCGTCATCGAAGACGACGCCCAGGATGGCGGCGACCACGTAGACGCCCACCGCAGCACAGCCTTCATCGTCGGCCCCTACGTCAAAAAGCACTACGTTGACTCCACCCGCTACAACACCGTCAACTTCCTCGCCACCATGGAGTACATCCTCGGCATCCCGCCGCTCAACATCAACGACGCCAACGCCGCTCCCATGGCCGACGTTTTCAACATCAACAGCAATGGCAAGTGGAGCTTCACCGCTACACCATCCCCCTACCTCGCCATGACCACGCTGCCCATCCCCGTCCTCACGGCACCCACGGTGTCAGCCTCCGTCCGTCCGCTGCATGATGCCGAATGGTGGAGCGCTCATACCAGGGGGATGGACTTCTCCGTGGAAGACCATCTAGACAGCGCCAAATTCAACCGCATCGTCTGGCAAGGCGTGAAGGGCAACAAGCCCTATCCGTTCTTCCGTACCGGCAAAGATCTTACCCAAGACCGTGCAACCCTCCTCGCGAAGTACCACGCCGGCAAACTCGGCATGGACAA
>CAZZWG010000007.1:26281-40301 GCA_964657685.1 Verrucomicrobia bacterium Tous-C9LFEB
CGTCATCGAGCACGGCACCTACAACATTCACCTCCTCCTCCACGCCATCGGCACAGAGGAGTACACCCTCACGCAGCCCGCCTCAGGCCACCTCCAACTCACCACGCAATCCACCGCCTCCGATCGCGGCATGAAGCGCAATTCCACCGCCTCACTCGAAATGGACGCCTCCTACACGCCCCTCCACTTCGAGCAACACAGCCTCCCCGCACGCCCCGGCTCAGACCTCGACACACAGCTCACACCCACCCTGGCCGTCGTACACGAAGGCGAAGCAACCCGCTCCTTCAAGCCTGCCACAACAAGCTTCGTCGGCTCAGCCTCCATGCCGGCCTCCCTCGAGATGATGATGATGCGCTACTGGGAGCGCCACGGAAGACCCGCACACCTGCCCCTGCTGCGCTCCAGCGACCAGGCCCTGCCCCTCGAAATCAAACTCGTAGGCCACGAGGCCCTGCAGTCAAAAGGTCACATCGTCCGCCTCACCCGCTACACAATCGGCAACCTCGTCTTCGGTCGCGAAATCCTCTGGATGAACGACAGCCATCGCCTCGCCGCTGTCATGACCTTCGCCGGAGGCCTCCCGCAGGAGACCGTTCTCGACGAATACGAACCCGTCCTCGGCGCCCTCGTGCACAGCGCCGTGGAACAGGAAATGCTCGACCTCGCCAACCTCACCAGGCAAGTGCAACCGCAGGCACAAGGCACCTACGCCATCGTCGGCGCGCGCCTCATCGATGGCACCGGAGCCCCCGCCCTCGACAACGCAACCGTAGTCATTCGCAACGGAAGAATCGCCGCCGCAGGCCAGCTCCCCGCGCCCCCCGGTATGCGCATCGTGCACGCAGACGGCGATTCCCTGCTTCCCGGCCTCTGGGAAATGCACACCCACTACTCCGGTGTGGAGTTCGGCCCCGCTCTCCTGGCCCGCGGCATCACAACCGCGCGCGACTGCGGCGGAGAATTCGAATTCCTCACCACCGTCCGCCAGAAGATCAATCAAAACCACGAACTCGGACCAAGACTCCTGCTCGCTGGCCTGATCGATAGCGGTGGCGCTCCAGCCTTCGGCATTGTCAACGCCAACACACCAGCCGAAGGGGTAACCGCTGTAGACGTCTACGCCGAAGCCCACTTCGACCAGATCAAGGTCTACACCCAACTCCAACCCGATGTACTCAAGGCAGTAGCCGTCGAAGCCCACCGTCGCGGCATGACCGTGACCGGCCACGTGCCCGCCGCGGTAGACGCCTTCGAAGGCATTGCCGACGGCATGGACCAAATCAACCATCTGCAGTTCGTCACCAACTCCATGCGAACACCCGGAGACAAGGGTCCCCTCGACCTCAACTCCAAACGCGCTCAGGATCTCATCGCCTTGCTCAAGCAACACGGGATCGTCGTAGACCCAACCGACGGCTGGGGCGAGATGGCCAGCCATCCCCTCACTACCGACGTCGCCACCTTCGAACCCGGCATCAACAGCGCGCCCTACACCCTCGCCTCCAAGTACAAAGCCATGGGCACTCCGGCTGCTGACGCCAACGCCTTCCATGACCGCATGGAAACCAACAAAAAGGTCATCGCAGCTCTCTACAAAGCAGGTGTTCCCATCGTTGCAGGCAGCGACACCGGCCTAATCGGCTACGGTCTCGACCGCGAACTCGAACTCTACGTCCAGGCCGGCATGACGCCTATGGCCGCCCTTCAGACAGCCACGCTGGATGCCGCCAGAGCCATGAAGATGGAAAGCGAATCAGGCACCATAGAAGTTGGCAAACGCGCGGATCTCACCCTCGTCCACGGCAACCCACTCGAAAGCATCACGGACATTCGCAACGTCGTCTCCGTCATCACAAACGGCCGCATGTACGACAGCAAACATCTCGCCCAATCCGTCGGCTTTACCCGTTAACGCACCCATTCAAGACAGTGCTGTTTGTGCGCCGAGGTTCCGCGCTGGTACCTGACCGAGAGAAGTGAAAGCTTGGAGAGCTCGACTTGCTGTTCAGACGCCGGCGGTTCCTAGGCCACCGCTTCAATCACCGGGCGGGTCGTGGAGGGGTCAGGAAGACGAAGCGCTGTGGGTGGATCCGTGGGTTTCGGCGCTTTCGGAGGACCAATCTTTTCTTCAAAATGGCAGGCGGGACCGGTCGGCTTTTCGTCTTCCCCGCCCTTCTTGGCACGGCGTTTGGGAACTCGCTCGAGGTTGTTGGGGCAGACGAGCCACGTAGCTTCCTTGTCGGCGAGCTCGAGAAGGTAAGGGGATTTGCACTCCGGGCAGGGGCCGGCGATCAGCTTTTGGTTGGTGGTAAAGTCGCACTTCGGATAGCGCGTGCATCCGTAGAAGGTGTCGCCGCGGCGGTTCTTGCGGGCGGCCACTTCGGCGCCGCACTTGGGGCAGGGGACGTCGAGCAGATCCTGCTTGACGTACTTGCACTTGGGATAGCCGGAGCAGGCGATGAACTCACCATACTGACCCTCGCGCTGGAGGAGAGGTTTGCCGCACTTGGGGCAGGGTTCTTCCAGCTGGACCGGGGGTTTAGATTGCACCTTCTGGGTGAGCTTGCGGATCGTTTTGCAGGGCGGGTCCTCGTTATAGCCGGGGCAGCTCATGAAGGGGCCGAAGGGACCGTTCTTGAGCACCATAAGGCGGCCGCAGTTGTCGCAGAACTCTTCCTCGGCCTCGGCGTCCTGCGCTTCGGGGGAGCTTAGGTCGGGTTTGGAGGCAAAATTCTCCTTGGTGAAGTCGCAGGTCTGGGGCTCAACGATGAGCTTTTTGCCGCGGGTGGCGCCTTCCTGGAGAGCTTTGAGAAGCTCGGCTTTATCGAGGACTTCGCGGGAGAACTCCGTCACGTCGTCGTTGAGCGCTTTCACGATCATTGGGAATTTGTGGGTGTTGGTGACCTTCACCACAGCGGCTTTGGGATCCTTCTTCAGAGGGCCGAGGGCTACGTTGACGGGCTTGGTTTTGGTGAAGTTGGAGCACGAGTAGAAGGAGCCAAACTTGCCCCATTTGAGGATGAGGGGCGCGCCGCATTTTTCGCAGATCTCGTCGGTAGGCTTCTCCCAGGCCTTGATGTCTTCCATCTGCACTTCGGCGATTTTGAGTTCCTGCTCAAGGTGGCCGTAGAAGCCCTTGAGCAGGTCGGTCCACTTCTCCTTTCCTTCGGCCACGTTATCAAGTTCGTTCTCGAGTCCAGCGGTGTAGTCCACTTTGAAAATGTAAGGAAAATTCTCTACGAGCAGGTCCGTGACGACCATGCCGATCTCGGTAGGGATGAGTTTCTGCGTGATCTTCTTGACGTAGTCACGCTCCTGGATGGTGTTGATGATGGAGGCGTACGTAGACGGGCGGCCGATGCCGCGCTCCTCGAGGGCCTTCACGAGGCTGGCCTCGTTGAAACGGGGCGGAGGCTGGGTAAACTTTTGCTGCGGGTCGAGCTTGGTCGCGGTGAGGTCGTCGCCGCGGGTGAGGGGTGGAAGGCGGCGGTCGGCGGCGGAGTCCTCGCTGGTGGCGTCTTTGGCGGTCTCGGAGCTGTCGGCGTCGGAGCTGGATTCAGATAGCTTCTTGTCTTCTGCGTCTTCCGCAACCTGTTTAGAACTGCTGGCAGCGGCACGCGCCTTCTTGTTCTTCTCTTCGAAGTGGAGAAAACCCTCGAACTTTAGGATGCTGCCGGTCGTCCGAAAATCGTAGCTCATGCTGCCGGATTTCGCTTCGACGTCGACCGTTGTGGCGTCGAAAATGGCGGGAGCCATCTGGCTCGCGACGGCGCGCTCCCAGATGAGTTTGTACAGGCGAAACTGTTCGTCTGCAAGGTAGCGACGGACCTGGTCCGGGACGAAGTTGAAGTTCGTCGGGCGAATGGCTTCGTGAGCGTCCTGGGCATCGGCCTTGCTCTTGAAGGCGTTCTCGGTCTTGGGTAGGTAGTTGGGGCCGACCTTCTTTGCAACGAAGTCGCGGATTTCGGCGATGGCGTCGGGGCTCATGCGGGTGGAGTCGGTACGCATGTAGGTGATAAGCCCGACAGTGCCTTCGGGGCCGAGTTCGATGCCCTCGTAAAGACGTTGCGCCACGCCCATGGTGCGGCGAACATTGAAGCCCAGGCGGCCGGCGGCGTCCTGCTGGAGTTTGCTGGTGGTATAGGGGGCAGGTGGGCGGCGCTGGCGCTCTTTGGTCTCGATGCCACGGACGCTCCAGGTCGCTCTTTCGAGCTGGGCCATGATCTCATCAACTGCGGCTTTATCAGGCAGGGCGTTCGAGAGGAACTGCTCCTTGCCTTCCTTGTCGACACCATTTGACACGCGGATGGGCTGGCCCTTCACGCCGACCATGCGTGCGATGAATTCCTGTGCGCCGTCCCCTTTCGCGCCAGGGAGGAGCGTGGCGTCAATGTTCCAGTACTCAACGTTGCGGAAGGCGTTGATTTCACGTTCACGCTCCACAATCAGGCGAAGCGCGACGGTCTGAACGCGCCCGGCGCTGAGGCCACGCTTCACCTTGTCCCAGAGAAGGGGTGAAATCTGGTAACCGACGAGGCGATCGAGAACGCGGCGGGTTTGCTGCGCGTCCACCAGGTTTTCGTCGACGTCGCGGGTGCGTTCGAAGGCGGCTTTCACAGCCTTCTTGGTGATTTCGTTGAAGGTGACGCGGCGGAGCTTGGTCTTGTCCCGCATGGAGGGCAGGAGCTGCATCTTGAGGTGCGAGGCGATGGCCTCGCCTTCGCGGTCAGGATCGGGGGCGAGAAAGACGGCGTCGGCTTTGGCTGCAAGCTTTTTAAGATGAGCCACGACCTTTTCTTTGCCGGGGGAAACGATGAGAGTCGGTTCGAAGGTGCGGTGCTTGAGCTCGACGCCAATGTCGTTCTTGGGCAGGTCCATGATGTGGCCGATGGAGGCCTCCACGATGTAGTCGCTGCCGAGATACTTATTGATCGTTTTGGCCTTTGCGGGCGACTCCACGATCACGAGATTTTTTGCCATACCTGAGTTCCTGCCCTGAGCTTGCCCATGGGCTGCTCTTTTCAACCATCAATAGCCTGCAAACTACCACGGGTTGCCAACCATGCGGGAATCGGCTGTGGACAAATCCCGAAAACCCGGGCCGTCCGGAGCGTGCACCCGTCCCGTATAGACGCAGCCTGTTACGCTTCGTTCCACTTCTCTGGAGAGATGCCTTCACAGGCTGCGGAGGTAATTCTTACCAGGCATCTGCCGAATACGTCCCGCGAGTTCCAGTTCGAATAAGGCGGTAAATACCTCACCCGAGGCGAGTTCGCCGTCAAGGCGATCCAGAAGTTCGTCCATCTGCACAGACTCGTCGGCGCGGAGGAGCTGATAGACGGCGCGCTCATGATCGCTCATCGGCGGGGTCGACAAGCTGTTGCCCGGAGCGCTGCCGAATAAAGATGCTGTGCTGCCCGGATTTGATTCACCCCGGGCACGCGCCTGAGCTTCGGCGAAGTTTTCGAGCTCAAGGCGAACCTGGGAGGGAAGGTCCTCCCAGACGTCTTCCCAGGTGGCGGTGAGTTTCGCGCCTTGCTTGATAAGCGTATTCGGTCCCCAGGCGTTTTTGTTGGTGACATTGCCTGGGACGGCGTAGATGTCGCGGTTTTGCTCGATAGCGCAGCGGGCAGTAATGCGCGTGCCAGAGTACTCAGCGGCTTCCACCACAAGTACACCGACGCTCATGCCGCTGAGGGTGCGGTTGCGGATTGGAAAGTTCTGCGGGGCGGGAAAGGTGCCGACTGGAAACTCGCTGACGACGGCGCCGCCTGACGCTACGATCTCTTCCGCAAGACGCTTGTTTTCCTTGGGATAGATGACGTCAATGCCGGTTCCCCAGACGGCGACCGTAATGCCGCCACCATCGAGTGCGCCCTTGTGGGCGGCGGTGTCGACGCCACGGGCCATGCCGCTGAAGATGGCAAGACCGCGGCGGGCCAGGTCGCGGCTAAGCATTTCGGCCATGCCGGCGCCGTAGGGGCTGGGGTGACGGGTGCCAACGACACCAATGCCCGGGCGGCCAAGCGCGGCGACGTTGCCGCGTACCCAGAGAATCGTCGGGGGATCGTAGATTTCGAGAAGCGGGCCGGGGTAGGCCTCCATGTCCGGCGTCACGAGGGTGGCGCCATGTTCGTGAACCCGGCGGATCTCCTCTTCGGCAGCCTTCCGCCCGCGACCGTCGAAGCAAAACTGGGCAGCGGCGGCCGGCATGCCAAGGCTTTCGAGGTCAGTGAGGGAGGCACCCCAGACGCGCTCGGCTCCCCTCAGGCGACGGACTGCTCGGAGGCAGCGCGTAGGTCCCATGCCGGGACTAAGGGCCAGGGCGAGCCAGCCAAGCTGGGCTTCTTCAGCCGATACTGTTGCGTTCACGCGGAACCTTCTCTGCGGCGTTTAGCTGTGCTGCGTTTTGCGCAAGGTTACATCGCCTTCATCTGCATGGGTATGCAACCTTCGTGGGGGGTTACGCTAAAAGTGTGCCGGTTCGTGTCGCTGCGATCTCGTTTCTGAATCCCGCTCCCCTGCTCTACAACTTTGAGCACGAACCGGCAGCCTCTGAGCTTCGAACGAGGTACGAGGTGCACTACACGACGCCGGCGCGCTGTGCGGCGGAGCTGCTGTCGGGTAAGGCGGACCTGGGACTGATCCCGGTGGCGCAGCTTACGCCGGACCTGGCGGTGGTACCGGGGTGCACGATTGCGTCGTTGGACGAGGTAAGAAGCATTTTGCTGCTGGTACGCTGCCGGGGCGGGCAGACGGAGGAAGAGGCGCTGCGCGGTATCCGGAGCGTTGCGGCGGACAGTGCATCGAGGTCGTCCGCGGCTTATGTCCGGACGATCCTGCGGCGGTGGTACGGAGTGGATCCGCCGATGGGGGAGAGCGAGGCGGATGCAGTGGCGATGCTGGGGCAGCATGATGCCGCTTTGCTGATCGGAGATCATGCCTTACTGGCGCGGGAAAGGCGGACTGCCATCGAGTCGGCCCTCTCTGAGCCCGACACGGCGTTGCTGTGGCTCGACGTAGCCAAGCTCTGGCGGAAGCATACGGGATTGCCGTGGGTGGCGGCGGTGTGGGCTGTAGGCGCCGGCGGTTTACCCCAGGATGGGGTGTCAGCGGCGCAGGTTTGTGCTGATCTGGCCGCTAGCAGGGATGCCGGGATGGCGCACACCGAGGAAATAGTGGCCGAATGGCTGCCCCGGCTGCCCTTACGCGCCGAAACGATCCGGACGTACCTGACTCGCAACATCCATTACCGGCTGGACCAAAGGTGCTTGGAAGCGATACGGGTATTTCGGGCCTATGCCGCCGAGGCGGAAGTTTTGCCGCTGCTGCCGCCGCTGCAAATGCTGGGCAGTTAAGCAAGATATCCGCGACTTCCAGGGTTTCAGGCGCGTCCTACAGTGCAAGCCATGCGCCTTCCCTTTTTTCCTGCCCTTGCTTTTGCCGCCGGACACGCTGGGTCGCATATGCTGCCGTTCTTGTTTCATTTTGGAATGATGGGCCTCGGGCTTGTCTCAATTGTGGACAGCTCGTTCATTCCGCTGCCCGTTCCGGGTGTCACCGACATCATGCTGGTGCTTTATGCGGCAGGACACGCCAACCCGGTCTTGCTGGTGGCGATCGCGACCGCGGGTTCGGCCCTGGGTGGCTTTCTTTCCCACGCGGTGGGGCAGGCCGGAGGCATGGCCTTCCTCGAGAGGCGAGTATCGGCCAAGCTGCTGGGCAGGATCACGCGGTGGGTAGAAGAGCATTCCATACTTTCGATCGCCTTACCGGCCATTTTGCCTCCGCCCGTGCCGTTATCGCCCTTCGTCCTGGTAGCCGGGGCGGTACGGATGTCGCGGCGGCGCTTCATGGTGGCTTTCACCGCAAGCCGCCTGTTGCGTCACGTCATTGCGGTGTGGCTCGGGATTCGGTATGGGGCGCAGGTGCTCAAAATGTGGAACCACTTTTCGGCGCGCTGGGCGGTTACGATTCTGATTGTTTTCTGGTCGGTGACGCTGATCTTTACGGCAGTAGGCATCTGGAACCTGGTCAAAACCTCCAGGGCCGTAGGACTCCGGGGAGCGAAGACGGGCGGGGCCGCCGGGGCGCGCGCCGAAGCCGCTTAGGTTCGCAGGTGGCAGCGCTTGTCGGGCGAGCGTGCCTTGCAGATGCTGCCGATGGTAGACTATGCCGTGTGCCGGGTCCTACGCGACGCGTACCCGCCAACCCCGCCAGGTCCGGAAGGAAGCAACGGCAACGGGCCAACGCGGGCGCAGTAGGTAAACCCGGTACATACTTTCTTTTCTCCCTTTCCAACCATGAAAGCGTCGCCCAGTCAGTCCGGCCGATTGTTTCGTCGCGCGCGGCGAAGGCGGGGCGTTAAGATGCTGCGTAAGCCTTTGTTGGAGGGTCCCGTCTTTTGAGCCTCACCCTGAAGTCTCGTGTCTCTGTTCGCGCCAAAATTTCTGCCCTTGGAACCTATGTACCGCCCCGGTTACTGACCAATGCCGACCTGGAGCGGATGGTCGAGACGAACGACAGCTGGATCACCGAACGAACCGGCATCCGCGAACGGCACATCGTCGACAAGGGCATAGCCACGAGCGACCTGGCAACGGAGGCGGCGCGGATTTGCCTGGCGAAGGCGGGCGTGGATGCGGGCGAGGTAGACGCGATTCTTGTCGCGACGGTAACGCCGGACATGTTATTTCCAGCCACCGCCTGTCTGGTGCAGCACAAATTGGGAGCAACGAAGGCGTGGGGCTTCGACCTGTCGGCGGCATGTTCGGGGTTCCTGTACGCGCTGCAGGTAGGGGCAAAACTGGTGGAATCGGGTGCCCACAAGAAGGTACTTGTCATTGGCGCCGATGTGATGAGCTCGATCATCGACTACACCGATCGGTCAACGTGCATTCTGTTCGGCGATGGCGCGGGTGCAGTGCTCCTGGAGCCGTGCGTCGACGACGAGGTGGGGCTGATTGACTTCCATCATGAGGTCGATGGCTCGGGCGGTGCCGCCCTGTTTATGCCGGCGGGCGGAAGCCTGCTGCCGGCGAGCCACGAGACCGTCGACCGGCGCCAGCACTTTGTACACCAGGATGGGCAGTCCGTCTACAAGTTTGCCGTACGCAAGATGGCGGAGGTAGCCGAGGGTTTGCTGACCGGCAACGGCATCACTGCGGCTGACTTAGGATGCTTCATCCCACACCAGGCGAACAAGCGGATCATTCTGTCAACGGCGGAACGGCTCGGGCTACCCGAGCAGCGGGTGGTCATCAATATCGACCGGTTCGGGAATACGACGGCGGGGACGATTCCGCTGGCAATGCAAACGGCGTTGACCGATGGCCGGTTGCGTCGCGGCGATTTGATCCTGCTCGCGAGCGTGGGAGCCGGATATACAGTCGGCGCCACCCTCTTGCGGTGGGAGTTCTAGACACGTTCGCGGGCCGGATGGGTCGACTCGGCGCAGAGCGTGGCCTGCGGACACAACCGGCATCCGTGCATCGACGTAACACCAAAGGGGCGTTGACCTGAGTGGTTTCCGTTCAGAGAATAGGGTTCGTAGCTGTCAGGCGGCATCCCGGCAAGAGTTCACGAAGAACACAGGACTCGATATGTCGGATCACCTGCATCACATTCACACCGGCTGGTTCGATCGAACGAGGGACCAGCTGAGCGTTTATCGCGTGCGTTGATCTAGGGCCGGTGGCGTGCCCGCCTTCAGTCGCAGGGCAGAGAGAGGCAGACGGCAGAATGAATCGACAAAACCCAGCGTCGCCCAGGGGTCCGGCCACCGTGCCGTACAAAGAACTGCCCGTGTGCACGTTTGCCTTCCAGCCCATTGTGGACGCACCAAACCGTAAGGTTGTGGCATATGAGGCGCTGGTGCGAGGGCCCGTTGGTGAAAGCGCGGCAACGATCATCAATCACATTACGCCCGAAGATCTTCCCCGCTTTGACGAGCTTTGCCGCTCCTCGGCGATGCAATTGGCTTCGCGATTAGGCATCGATTGCGATCTGAACCTGAATCTGCTGCCGCAAGGCTTCCATGATGACCGGGACTGCCTGGCGTCGACGCTGGATGCAGCGATTAAATACAATTTCTTCCCGGAGCGCCTGGTGGTGGAAGTCACGGAGGGCGAGGTGCTTGGGAATCAGGAGCGCTTTACAAACCTGATGGACGTGTACCGGGGCCTGGGGATGCGGCTGGCCATCGATGATTTCGGGTCAGGCTATTCAGGGCTGAATCTGCTTGCGGACTTCCAGCCGGACCAGGTCAAGCTAGACAAGAAGCTGGCCCGTGGAATAGCAAGCCGGGGGCCGCGGCAGGCCATCGTACGAGGCATATTGCAGGTTTGCCGAGATCTGGGCATTGAGCTGATAGCGGAGGGGATCGAGACGGCGGAGGAATTTCGCTGGTTTTCCGATCAGGGTGTGACCCTGTTTCAGGGGTACCTCTTTGGACGGCCTGGCTTTCAACTGCTGCCACCAGTGCATCTTCCCGAGTACAGCTTCTAAGGGTATCTCGGCCTCGCGCGCAAGGCCGCTACCGTGCGAGGAGCCCGCTTCCGTTGCTGGTAAACTGGTGGATGTGACTTCGTTCGCTGCACTGGAGCCCCGTAGCTCCCCCGAGATTCCCGCACCCGGCTCCGGGGCTGTCGCGCTGCATCGTCCACGCGTCGGTTTCGTTTCGCTGGGCTGCCCTAAAAACCTTGTCGATAGCGAGGTGATGATGGGGCTGCTGCAGCGGGCCGGGGCAGAGCTGACGCCGCGGGCCGAGGACGCCGAGATCCTCGTGGTCAACACCTGTTCCTTTATTGACGCCGCAAAGCAGGAATCCGTCGACGCCATCCTGGAGATGACGCGGCACAAGGCTGCGCACGGGGGAAAAGCGCAGAAACTGGTGGTAGCGGGCTGTCTGGTGGAGCGCTATCGGGACGAGATCCGGAAGAACATCCCCGATGTGGACGCGGTCATTGGAACGGGTGAACTGGAGGCGATTCTAGAGGCTGCCGGGTTGCAACGGCCGGCGGCGGCGCTTGTCGCGGATTCGCCATTCACGGTGTTGACCGCTACGCAAATCGCGGCGGTGGAGAGCGGTGAGCAGATTCGGCGGGCGCATTCAGCCGTGCAGCAGCACTCCCGGTTTGAAGGCGAGGGCGCGCAGATGCAGGCTGCTGGGTCGCGGCCCGAGGGAGATGCGCGCGAGGCGGCGGGACGGTTTTCTCGCGAGACCTGGGAGGGCGCGTCTGCGGAACTGCCCAGGTATCTCTATTCGGAGGCCACGCCGCGGGTGCTGACAACGGCGCGCGCTTCGGCGTACATCAAGATCGCCGAAGGCTGTGATCACCCATGCTCGTTCTGCATCATTCCGCAGTTGCGGGGCAAGTTCCGGTCGCGGCCCCTGACTTCCGTGGTAGCGGAAGCGCGCCAACTGATAGCGCAGGGAATACGAGAAATTACGCTCATTGGGCAGGATACAACCTGCTATGGCGAAGATCTGCCGCCGGACACGGCCACAGGTAAGAGGCCGGAGCTGGCAGATCTGCTGGATGCTCTCGCGCCGCTGGAAGGCTTGAAGTGGCTCCGGTTTTTGTACGCGTACCCCAACAAAATCACGACGCGGCTGCTCGAGTCAGTGGCAAGGCACGACAACGTGGCGAAATACCTCGATGTTCCCCTGCAACACGCGAGCCCGGCGGTACTGCGGCGAATGAAGCGTGGAGGGTCGGGGGACCGCTTTCTCCAGATTCTGGAGAAGGCGCGAAAGATTGTGCCAGGCCTGGTAGTGCGGACCAGCTTTATCGTGGGCTTCCCGGGGGAGACCGAAGCTGACTTTGACGAACTCTGCGACTTCGTACAAACGGCAAAGTTCGACTGGCTGGGGGTGTTTTCATACTCGGATGAAGAAGGTGCAAGGGCATTCGACCTGGCAGAAAAGGTCCCCAGGAGAACGATTGAGGCGCGCCGGCGCAGGGTGATGCGGCTGCAGAACAAGATCAGCCGCAAGGCCAAGGCGGGCTGGGTGGGGCGTGAAGTTGAGTTGCTGGTGGAAGGGCCGAGCGAAGAGACGGAGCTCCTCTGGCAGGGGCGGACGCTCGAACAGGCACCGGAAATCGATGGTGTGGTGCTGATCAACGATTTCGGTCCGCACGAGCAGCTTGTACCTGGGACGTTCTACCGGGCGGAGATCACGGAATCGCACGACTATGATGTGGTGGCGAGGATCCTCGACTAACTATGGCGACCAAGACCCTTCGGTGTCCTACATGTAAGACCGTGGTGGCAGTGAATTTTGAGGACGCGCCGTTTTGCTCGGAGCGGTGCCGGATGATCGATCTGGGCAAGTGGGCCTCCGGGGAATACAAGATCAGTTCGCCAATCCTGGATCCTGACCTCCTGGAAGAGCTGGAGCATGCGCAGCAGCAAAACACTCCGTTTGGCGCGTCCGGGCGTAAGGAATGGAAGAACTAGTGGGGGCCGGCGGTGACCTGGCTCCTCCCCCGGAGCGATCTGTCCGAAAAACACAATCTGCATGGCTGGTAGCGACCTTCGTCGGGGCGGGGTATCTGCGACCTGGACCCGGAACCTACGGCTCTGTCGCTGCGGCTCTCCTCTGGCTCATTGCCGGCTCCGTGGTCCATCACAACACGATCTCATTGAGCATCGTGACAGCGGTGAGTGCCGTGCTGGCGACAGCGGTAGGCATTCCGGCCGCGACGCGGGTGGCGCGGGAAGCGGGCCGCGACGACCCCGGTTTTGTGGTAATTGACGAGGTGGCCGGCCAATGGGTGGCGCTGTTATTCGCCCCGCCACTTCGGACGAACGCACTGGTGGCGCTGCTGTTTTTCAGGTTTTTCGACATCCTGAAGCCACCCCCGATCCGGTGGTTAGAGGCCCTTCCCGGTGGCCTGGGCATTATGGCTGACGATCTGGCGGCGGGTATGTTTGCGCTCGGTGCCACGCAACTTACCCTGCACTTTCTGACGCACATGCAAGGTTGAGCCGGCGTGGCCGCTGAGCGTGTTGCTTTGCGGGCGTGGCCGCTCTAGTCTAAAAGGCTATGAGCCTGCTGCGTCTTCGGCCGGATGCGCCGCACGTTGATCTGATCCGTCCACTGGCCTCTCTGCCCGGAGGGTCCTTTGAGGTGAGCGGATCGCGGCTGGCAAGCGTTGCCGGAAACACCCCCTTGCCGCGTGCGTTCTTCGGTGTCACAGAAGCAGCGGTAGAACTGCTCCGCCCCACACGCATGCAGGTGCGGGTGCCTGAAGGGGCAATTACCGGCGATCTGGTGGTGCGCAACGGAGACCTCGAAAGCAATGTAGTGCGTGTCAATGTCGCGGTTCCCATCGCGGACGAGTTGCACATGATCTCGAACCCGGCGGTGGATGCGGACGAGAACATCTTCGCAATGATCTCCGGGCCGCGGGGGACGCGTGTGCCGGTGTCCATTGTGCGGATTTCGCGCGATCTGCAGGTGCGGCCGTTTGTGCGGGACCTGTTGAATGTGTCTGCCTTGGCATTCGGACCAGATGGGTACCTTTATGCGTCGTCGCGGGCCGAGGGAACGGTCTATCGCATCTCTCCGGAAGGCGCAGTGTCTACCTTTGCCGAGGGTATGGGCATTGCGACGGGCTTGGCGTTCGACGCACAGGGAAACCTCTATGTGGGGGATCGTTCCGGGACGATCTTCCGGCTGGGACCGCACGGAAAACATAACGCGGCTGAGATCTTTGTGTATGCCACGCTGGAGCCCTCGATCGCGGCCTATCACCTCGCCTTTCGCGACGACGGCGTGCTGCTGGTAACAGCGCCGACGACGAGTTCGCATCAGCCGGTGTATGCGATCGATCCGGATGGATCGACGCGGGTCTTCTACCGGGGTCTGGGGCGGCCGCAGGGGTTGGCGCTGGATGCCGCTGGTAACGTGTACGTGGCCGGTTCGCTGGGAGGTCGGCGGGGGATCGTGCGCATTGCCGCGGATGGGCGGGACGCGGAGTTATGTGTGAGTGGGAATGATCTGGTGGGG
>CAZZWG010000008.1:0-39493 GCA_964657685.1 Verrucomicrobia bacterium Tous-C9LFEB
GGCTGACTTATGTGTCGCGCCTTCAGCGCTCGGGATCTTCTCTGTGGCTGACCTAGGCCTTCGGCCTAGGCTGTTATGTTGTCGCGCCTTCAGCGCTGGGAGTTAACGGTGAGGGGGTTAGTTGGGGTTCGAGGTGGAGGTGGTGTAGGTGATGCCGGTAATGTTGGGTTCTACGCGGCCGAGGGGCCAGGTGTGGAGGTGGGGGAAGGGGGTGAGAAGGGCTTCGATCTGGGGGTGGAGGTTGGGGCGGGCGATGAGGACGAGGCCCACGCCCATGTTGAAGGCGCGGAGCATTTCTTCGTCTGGGATGTTGCCGAGGCGCTGCATCATGGCGAAGACGGGTTGGGGGGTCCAGGAGCTGCGGTCGATGGTGGCGCCGAGGCCTGGGGGAAGGATGCGGGGGACGTTCTCTGTGAGGCCGCCGCCGGTGATGTGGGCCATGCCTTTGATCGGGATCCCGGCGTCGAGCAGCGTACGAATCGGGGCGACGTAGTTCGTGTGCGGGGCGAGCAGGACGTCGGCGAGGGTGCGGCCTTCGAACTCTTCGGGGGTGCTGTCGACGTCCAGGCCGGCGATGTCGAAGAAGAGTTTGCGGGCGAGCGAGTAGCCGTTGGTGTGGAGGCCTGAGGAGTTGATGGCGTAGAGGATGTCGCCGTGCTGGATGGTGGCGCCGGTGAGGAGTTTAGGGCGGTCTACGAGGCCGGTGACGAAGCCTACTACGTCCAGGTCGTTGGGGGCGTAGACGGAGGGCATTTCTGCGGTTTCTCCGCCTACCAAGGCGATTCCGGCCTCTTCGCAGGCGAGGGACATGCCTCGGACTAGGGATTCGATGATGCTCGGGTCGACTTTGTGGACGCCGAGGTAGTCGAGGAAGGTGAGGGGGCGGGCGCCCATGACGGCGATGTCGCCGGCTACGGCGGCTACGAGGTCGCGGCCGAGGTTTTCGTAGGCTTCGGGGGTGTTGACCTTGGTGGTGACGAGGGTCTTGGTGCCGCAGCCGTCGGTGGATTGGACCATGACGGGGTCGGCCATGGTTTTGAGGGCGTCGGCGAGGGAGAAGAGGGAGCCGAAGGAGCCTAGCTGGGTGAGGACGGCGGGGGTGTGGGTGCGGGCGACGTGGGACTTCATGCGGCGAACGGCTTCGTTGCCGGCTTCGATGTCGACGCCCGCGGATTTGTAGTCGATGGTGTGGCTCACCCCTTCAGGGTATCGCGGGCAGGCATAGGCAGGTGAGATAGTCGGGGCTGCCTTTACGAAGAGCTGGCTCGCCGCCAGGGCATTGGCCTGAGGAGTGAAAGTTTCGCCCTAAGAAGCGAAACGCCTCGGGATTAGGGTCCCGAGGCGATCTCTTTGTGAAGGAGGTGATGCCTTACGCGGCCGTTTCTGGTGCGCTGTAAGCGGTTTTCGTTGCAGATCCCAGGAGAAGTGATTCTCCTACTGTTAGCGAAAGCTATCGAGGTGCTGATTCACGGGCACTTCTGATTCACAACCGCTCCCGTACGGTGCCAGCCGTGCGGGGCGTTTCGCTGCTGTGTGTAGTTGATGCCGATGAGGGGCTGGAAGTCAACAGCACTTTAGTTACAGGGCGCGTCAACCCGTGCGCCAGGTCGCGAAAGGATCTATATGGTTAAGCAGGAACCCAGACGGAATAGTTAAGGAGGAACCCAGACGGATGAAAGCGAAGGGACTTCCTGCGCCGGTGGCGGCAGTTGTGGCTGTAGTGGGGGTGCTGTTGGCGCCGGTGCTGTTGCCGTTTGCGTTGCTGCAGACGAAGAGGGAGAGGCGGCGACAGCGGGCGGTTGCGGAGGCAATGCCCTGCCTGGGGTGCGGGGAGGTTCTGGGGGAGCGCAGTCTGGAACGGGCGGAGGCCTTGTGGAGGGCGCGGGTGGCGCAGATGCGGGCTGAGCATCCTAACGTGATATTCCGGCTGGTGCGCCCCTGGGATGCGGTCTGTGTGGCCTGTGGGCGGGCGTACCGGTGGAGGGAAGCGGGTGCTGTTTTTGAAGCTGTAGAGGTGCTTTCGGCTGGGAAGGCAGCGGGAGATTAGCCCACCCACTTGCGGGCACTGTCGAAAAGGCGTTGCCAGGGGCTGGCGGGGAGGCGGCGGGTCCAGGTGTTTTGGAGGGCGAGGTTGATGCGTTCCGGGTGGGGCATGAGGATGAGGGCGCGGCCGTCTGTGCTGGTCACTCCGGCGGTGCCGGCGGGGGAGCCTGAGGGGTTTTGGGGGTAGGTCTGGGTGGGGCGGCCGTAGTCGTTGATGTAGCGGAGGGCTATGAGGTTTTGGGGTGGGGTTTGGGTGGCGTGGCCTTCGCCGTGGGCTACGACGATGGGGATGCGGGCGCCTGCCATGCCCTGGAGGAAGAGGGAGTTGGTGGACGGAATCTCGGTCATGCAGAGGCGGGCTTCGAAGCGGGTGCTGAGGTTGCGTTCGAAGCGGGGCCAGTTCGTGGCGCCGGGGATGATCTCGGCGAGTTGGGCCATCATCTGGCAACCGTTGCAGATGCCTAGCGAGAAGGTTTCCGGACGGTGAAAAAAGGTGGCGAACTGGGTGCGAAGGCCTTCGTTGAAGAGGATGGTTTTGGCCCAGCCGGAGCCGGCGCCGAGGACGTCGCCATAGCTGAAGCCCCCGCAGGCAGCGAGGCCGATGAAGTCGGCCAGGAACTGGCGGTTGGCGAGGAGGTCGCTCATGTGGACATCGACGGGGGTGAAGCCGGCGCGGTCAAAAGCGTACGCCATCTCGTTCTGGCCGTTGACGCCTTGTTCCCGGAGGATGGCGACGCGGGGGCGGGTGGTGTTGAGGAAGGGGGCGCCTGCGACCTGCTCAGCAGGTTGCAGAAATGAGGCACAGACGCGTTCGGTCAGGTCGAAGGGGACCTGGACGGTGAGGCCGGGGCGATTGGCGTCGTCGAGGAGCGCGAACTCTTCGGCGGCGGAGGTGGGGTTGTCGCGCAGGGTGGCGATGTGGAAGGAGGTTTCTGACCAGAGTTTATGGAGGGTAGTGCGGGTGTTTTGGTACAGGGTTTGGCCGTCGGCGCGGAAGAGGATTTCGTTGCCGGGGACGGGATGGCCGAGCGTTTGAGGGTGCAGGCCGGCCTGGGTGAAGAAAGCTGTAACGGCTTCGACCTGGTGAGTGCGGACCTGGAGGACGGCGCCCAGTTCTTCGCTGAAAAGGTGCGAGAGGGGGTCAGTGGCGGCGGGGGAGGGAAGGTCGATGGAGAGGCCGGTGCGCCCGGCAAAGGCCATTTCGAGGAGGGTGACAAAGAGCCCGCCGTCGGAGCGGTCGTGGTACGCAAGGACTTTGTCGTCGCGGTTAAGTTGCTGCATGGCGTCGAAGAAGGATTTGAGGAGGTTGGGGCTGGGGGTGTCGGGGGTTTCGTCGCCGGTCTGGTTGTAGACCTGGGCGAGGCAGGAGGCGCCGAGGCGATTTCGGCCTTCACCAAGGTCGACGAGAAGGAGTGTGGTGGGTTCTGAGATTTGGAGTTGGGGGGTGAGGGTGCGGCGGACGTCGGTCACAGGCGCGAAGCCGGAGATGATGAGGGATAAGGGCGACGTCACGGACCGGGCTTCGCCGTTCTGCTTCCAGCGCAACTTCATGGACAGGGAGTCTTTGCCGACAGGAATGGTGATGCCAAGGGCGGGGCAGAGTTCCATGCCGAGGGCGTGGACGGCGTCATTAAGTTTCTGGTCTTCCTGGCCCTGGCCGGCGGCGGCCATCCAGTTGGCAGAAAACTTGATGTCCTGGAGGCGCTCGATGGCGGTGCCGGCAAGGTTGGTGATGCATTCGCCGACGGCCATGCGGGCGGAGGCCTGGGCATTGATGACGGCTAAGGGCGTGCGTTCGCCGATAGCCATGGCTTCGCCAGGAGCGGGAAGGTTTTGCTCGGCGAGTTCATTGCTGTGAAAGCTGCGCATGGTGACGGCGCAGTCGGCTACAGGGACCTGCCAGGGGCCGACCATCTGGTCCTGCACGACGAGGCCGCCTACAGAGCGGTCGCCGATCGTAATAAGGAAATTTTTGGAGGCGACGGTGGGCAGGCGAAGGAGGCGTTCGACGGCGTCGGCGACCGTGATGTTGGCAAGGTCGAAAGGGGTAGAGACCAGGGGAGTGTGCGTGAAGGCGCGTTCGGTTTTCGGAGGTTTGCCGAACAGGAGGGACATCGGCAGGTCGATGGGGAGACTACCGGTGGTGCTTTCCACCCCGGTAAGCGAGCCCTCCGTTCGGGAGGACAATGGGTCGGCGAGGACGAGGCGTTTCTCCTCGGTGGCGTGGCCGACTACGGCGAAGGGGCAGCGTTCGCGGAGGCAGATTTGTTCAAATCGGGAGAGGTCGTGCGGGGCGATGGCGAGAACGTAGCGTTCCTGGGCCTCATTGCACCAGGTTTCGAGGGGACTCAGGCCTTCTTCGCCCCGGGGGATGGCGTTTAGGTTGAACGTGCCGCCCATGTTGCCGTCTTTGACGAGTTCGGGGAAGGCGTTGCTGAGGCCGCCTGCGCCTACGTCGTGGAGGAAGGCTATGGGGTTTTGGGAGCCGTGTTGCCAGCAGCGGTCGATGACCTCCTGGGCGCGGCGTTCCATTTCGGCGTTGTCGCGCTGGACGCTGGCGAAGTCCAGATCTTGCTGGTGAGTTGGGGACGGCTGGTCTGGGGTTTCGCCGCCGGTTTGGGAGCTGGCTGCCCCGCCGCCGAGGCCGATGAGCATGGCAGGGCCGCCGAGGGCGATGAGAGCATAGCCGGAATGGATTTCACCCTTTTCCACGTGCCCTTCGCGGATATTGCCGAGCCCGCCGGCCAGCATAATGGGCTTGCCATACCCAAAACGGGTTCCATCCGGAGCGGTCTGTTCGAAGGTGCGGAAATAGCCGCATAGGTTCGGGCGGCCAAATTCGTTGTTGAAGGCCGCAGCACCGAGAGGACCGTCGATCATGATTTCGAGCGGAGAGGCAATGTGGTCGGGCTTGCCGTACGAGTCTTCCCAGGGTTGGAGGGAGTGGGGCAGGTGGAGATTGGAGACGGTGAAGCCCGCGAGGCCGGCTTTGGGCTTGGCGCCGCGGCCGGTGGCGCCTTCGTCGCGGATCTCGCCGCCTGCACCTGTCGCCGCGCCGGGCCAGGGGGCGATGGCTGTGGGGTGGTTGTGGGTTTCGACCTTGCAAAGGATGTGGATTGGCTCTGGATGGGCTGTGTACTCGCCTGTGGAGGGATCTGGAAAATAGCGGTGGCCTTCGCCTCCGCGGATAACGGCGGCGTTGTCGCGGTAGGCGGAGAGGACGTCAGGATCTTTCGCGGCCTCGTAGGTGTGGCGGATCATGCCGAAGAGGGAGCGCTCGGCTGGGACGCCGTCGACGGTCCAGCGGGCATTGAAGATTTTGTGGCGGCAATGTTCGCTGTTGGCCTGGGCGAACATGTAGAGCTCTACGTCGGTGGGGTTGCGGCCTAAATCGGTGAATTCTTTGAGGAGATAGGCGATTTCGTCGGGAGCTAAGGATAGGCCGAGAGTCTGGTTGGCTTCGTTGAGGGCTGCGGCTCCGCGGGTGAGGATGTCGATGTGGGTGAGGGGTTTGGGGTGGTGGGCGGTGAAGAGGGTGTGGAGGTCGGCTTCGGTGGTGAAGACCGATTCGGTCATGCGGTCGTGGAGAGCGGGGGCCAGTTTCTGGAGATCGGTGGCGCCCTGGAGGGTGACGATGCGGGCGCGCTCTATGCGTTGGATCTGGGGGAAGCCTGTGTTGTGAAGGATATCTGTGGCTTTGCTGGACCAGGGGGACTGGGTGCCTTTGCGGGGGGTGATCCAGAGCTGGGGGCCGGGAGAGAGATTGTAGGCGGGGCCTAGGAGTTCGCGGAGACGGTTTTCGGTTTCGGTGTCTCGGAGTTCGTCTGAGGTATGGAGGAGATAGAGAAGCGCAGCCTCGACGGCGGTGATGGCAGGGTCGAGGCGTTGGAGTGCCGTGAGGAGGCGTGTGGCTTCGATCGGTGTGAGGGCGGCCGGGCCGGGGAGGGTGCGCAGGGTGTGTTGCGGGGCGGGCGAGGAGGAGCGGGTTTTCGTCGCGCTTTGAGGGTCCGTCACAAGAGCTATTCTCGCTCAGGTAGCGCTGTGAGCGTAGGAATCCACCCATCCGCTTCGGTTCGGCATGGAGTTCCAACGGAAGGTGCCCGGTGGATGCTAGTCGTTGACGATGACAATCTTTCCGGCTGCTTTGTTCTCCTCCATCATGCGATGAGCGGCGACAATGTCCTCCATACGAAAGGTATGGCCGATGCCGATGTGCAGCTTCCCTGCTGCGATCTGTTGCGCGAGGTCTTCCAGTGGCGTCTTCATGAAATCGTCCGACTCGCCTGCATAGGAGGTAAGACAGACCGCGGTGGGGATTCTTTCCATGGGAGCGAACTGTTCGAAGGCCCACTGGTTGCCGACAATGCCGGTCATGCAAACGATGCCACCTTCCCGGGCGCAGCCAAGGGAGTCTTCGAGGGTTGTGGTTCCGATGAGTTCGAGGACTTTGTCGACGCCTTTGGGAAAGGCTTTCCGGAGCTCTTCCGCGATCGCTCCGCTGTCGATGAAGACCTGGTCGGCACCAGAGGCTTCCAGCATACTTTTGCGGTCGGGGTTGCGGGTGGTGGAGGCCACGTGTGCTCCGAAGTTCTTGGCGATGGCGGCGGCTGCCAAACCGACCGAGGTCGTTCCTCCGCGCACGAGAAGGGTTTCGCCTTTCGCAAGCCGGAGAGAGCGAAAGAGCGAGCCCCAGGCGGTCTGGAGCATCTCCGGCATAGCGCCGAGTGTTTGCCAGTCCAGGTGTGTGCGGATGGCCTGAACCTGTTTTGCGGGGACACAGGTGTATTCCGCGTAGCCTCCGTCGATCTCGCGTCCGAGGCCGCCCATGGCAGTGGCGACAACATCGCCGGGTTGAAATTCGCCGGCGGGAGCGGCTTCGACGATGCCGGTTGCCTCGATACCGAGCACGCGTGGGAACTTCACGTTGGGTGAATGGCCCTGACGGGTGAACATCTCGGAACGGTTGAGGCCGAAGGCTTTTACGCGAATGAGGACTTCGCCCGATTTCGGTTCAGGAACGGGCCGGTTCTCGATTTTTAGGACTTCGGGTCCGCCTGCTTCGCGGATGACGACGGCTTTCATGGATGGCATGGTGTTTCCCTTTTCAGGCCTGGGGCGGGTTGGTGGTGGAGAAGCAGTAGCGCGCAATCTTCCAGGCGCCGTCCACCTTGTGCAGGACAAAGAGCTCCTGGTTGGCTTCGCTCGAAGTTTGACCAGAGGCAAGGACCAGGTTGGATCCGGCTGAGTTGGTACGAGCGAAAGCCCAGTCCGGCGCCACCTGATGGACCTCCTGAACGGCGAACTGCACTGTGAGTCGAATGGTGCGAAAGACCGCTTGGTAGGCGTTACGAACGGCTTCGAGGCCCGCGCTGGAAGGGGAGTTCTGCGGCATAAAAACGCCGTCCGCAGTGTAGAGCTTTATCACGGCTTCTGTGTCGGAAGCGTTGAGTGCGTCTTCATACTGTTTCAACAGCGAAGCTATCTTTTGTTCCTCGTCGTGCATTTCGGTTCACCCTGTGCACGACTCTAACCTTGAGGCTTGTTGTTCCGATAGGGGATAAATCGCAATTCGCTTTCTCTAATTTGGGATAATGGGTCATGGCGGATTTGAACTCCATGGCAGCCTTTGCCCGTGTTGTGGAGGCTGGCAGCTTTTCGGAAGCAGGCCGCCGGATGAAGGTGCCGGTCTCAACGCTGAGCCGCAGGATTGCCGAGTTGGAGAATCAGCTTGGGGTGCGTCTTCTGGATCGAACAACGCGAAGGTTGAGACTTACAGAGATTGGTGCGGAGCTTCTGGAGTATGCACAGCAGGGCGCACATCTGAGCGATGCCATTTCGAGCCTTGCATCGGAATATGGCGCCAAGGTATCAGGGAGGTTGAGGCTCTCCGCGCCGCCGAGCATATCGGATTCCCTGCTGGCTCCACTGATCAATGGATTTCAGCGTCGGTACCCGGAGGTGCGAGTGCAGGTGCTGATTGCGGAACGTGCCGTGGAGCATATTGCGGATGGTGTTGATCTGATCTTTCGCATCGGCCAACTGCGCGATTCCGCCCTGGTCGGGAGGCAGCTTCTCAGCTATCGACACCAGTTGCTTGCAAGTCCGGAGTATCTAAAAAAGTTTGCTCCGGTAAGGCATCCGCAAGACCTGCTGACGCACCAGCTTCTCTCCTTTGCGCGCTGGAAGCCGCGTGACCGATGGATCTTCGAGCATGTGGATGGGAGAGGCAAAGAGACGGTGTTCTTTGATCCCTATCTCTCGATGAATGACTATGCAGGGCTGGCGCCGGCGATCCTGGAGGGGGCCGGCATCGGAGAACTTCCTCCGGTGTTTCTGCCGAATCTTTCACGGAAGGGAAAGATGGTGGAGGTGATGCCGAAGTGGCGCTTCCGCACGTTCGATCTTTGGCTGCTGCATCTCGGTGGGAGACACTTGCCGCAGGCTGTTCGCGCATTTCGGGACTTTGCGGTGGGGCACACGGCCGGCCTATTCCCTAAGCTGCCGCGGTGAAGCCCGGGCCGTGATGCAGAGTTTAGAGGTGGGCGGCGAGGTTGCGGGTGATGTGGGTGGCGACTTCTTCGGTTTGTTTGGCGGCGTCGGAGCGGGCCTTCTGAAGGTTGTTGAGGTATTTGCGAGTGATGTCGCCGGTGATGTATTTGCCGTCGAAGACTGAGGCTTCGAAGTGACAGATGTCGGGGCGGATTTCTGAGACGGCGTCCTCGAGGTCCTGGAGGTCCTGGAAGATGACGCAGTCGGCGCCGATTTCTTCCGCGAGTTCGGGGACGGTGCGGCCGTAGGCGATCAGTTCCGACTTCGCGGGCATGTCAATGCCGTAGACGTTGGGGTAGCGGACGGGTGGGGAGGTGGATGCCACGTAGACTTTCTTCGCGCCGAGTTCGCGGGCCATCGCGATGATTTCGCGGATGGTGTTGCCGCGAACGATGGAGTCGTCGACCAGGAGGATGTTGCGGTCTTTGAATTCCTGGGGGATGGGGCTGAGTTTGCGGCGGATGGATTGTTTGCGCTGGGCCTGGCCGGGCATGATGAACGTCCGGCCAATGTAGCGGTTCTTCATGAAGCCCTCACGGTAGGGCTTGTCGAGGCGCTGGGCGATTTCAAGGGCAGCGGTGCGGCTGGTTTCGGGGATCGGGATGACGACGTCGATGGGGACGTGTTTCCACTCGCGCCTGATCTTTTCGGCAAGCTTGGTGCCCATGTTGATGCGGGCCTGGTAGACGGAGACGCCGTCCATGACGGAGTCAGGGCGGGCGAGGTAGACGTACTCGAAGAGGCAGGGGGCAGCGGGCTGGGTGAGGGCGGATTGCTTGTGGAAGAGGTGGCCCTTGATATCGATGAAGACGGCTTCGCCGGCGTGGATATCGCGGTCGAGATGAAAGTCATTGACGCCCAGCGCGACGCTCTCGCTGGCGATGATGTAGTCCTTCTTTTTGTGCTTGGCTTTGCCTTCGAGGGTGCGGCTGCCGAGGACGAGGGGGCGGATGCCGTGGGGGTCGCGGAAGGCGAGCATGCCGATGCCGGCAATCATGGCGACGACGGCGTAGCCCCCTTTGCAGCGCTCGTGGACTTCTTCCACGGCGGCGAAGATATCGTCGGGCTTAGGGATGATGACGCCGCGGCGGGCGAGAGCGTGGGCGAAGACGTTGAGCATGACTTCGCTGTCGGAGGTGGTGTTCAGGTGGCGGCGATCGTTCTGGTAGACGTTGCCGACGATGTCCTTCACGTTGGTGAGATTGCCGTTGTGGGCGAAGACGATGCCGTAGGGGGAATTCACGTAGAACGGCTGGGCTTCCGCGACGGAGGCGCACCCGGCGGTGGGGTAGCGTACGTGCCCGATGCCCATGTTGCCGAGGAGGCGTGCCATGTTGGTGGCATTGAAGACGTTGGTGACGAGGCCGTTCTCTTTGTGGAGGTAAAAGCGGTCCTGGTAGGAGGTTGCGATGCCCGCGGCGTCCTGCCCGCGGTGCTGCAACATGGAGAGTGAATCGTAGATGACGCTACTGACCGGATGGTGTCCGAAGACGCCGACGATCCCACACATAGACCCTCGTTCTCCGCCGGCTTCCCTGCAACATGCTGGCCGAGCCCGGAGTCGACATGGATAGCATCTCACGGCGGCTGGTTTGTTTCAGGCTGGGGACGAACAGATCGCGCCGGCAGAGATCAGATGAGTGGCGAGGGCTCAGGTTGCAGGCGAGGATTGGTGGCCGCGAGGTAAAGGATCAGGGCGATGGTGCGGGTGTCGCGGATCTCGTGGGTGCGGATGAGGTTCATGGCTTCGTCGAGGGGAAGTTCGAGAATTTCGATGTCTTCGCCCTCCTGAAGCAGACCGCCGCCGGGGTGTTGGCGCTGGGTGGGGCTGTAGGGCGCGAGGTAGAAGTGCACTTTTTCGCAGACGGAGCCGGGGCTGGAATACCCTTCGAAAACTTTCTCGAGTGCCGTGAGCGAGAGGCCGAGCTCGTCGAGCGCTTCGTGGCGGAGAGTGATTTCCGGATCGGCGTTGTCGAGGATGCCGCCGCAGCACTCCAGGAGGCTGGCTTCGGCGGGGTGGCGGAGGTAGACGGGCATGCGGAACTGGCGGGTGAGGAGAATTTTGCCGGTTTCGGGGTTGTAGGGAAGGAGGGCAATGGCGTCGCCGCGATCAAGGAACTCGCGTTCCTGCGGGAGCCAGGTGGTGTCCCGGCGCCGAACGCGGTAGCTCATTCGATGGAAGGTGGACCAGGCGGTGCGGTCCTGGGCGTGGGCAACGATTTCGACTTCGGGAACGGGGAGGATCGCCGGTGGAGGCTCGGGTTGGGCGGGTTTCATGGACTTAAGCGTAATTGGACGCCATCAGATCACCCCTCCGAGGGATGCCTTGATTACCGAAGTGACGCATACGAAAGGGTCGCCAAAGGGTAGAGTAGGAAGTGACCGGAACGAGCCAACATTTTGGGATGGCAGCAGGAGTTTGCATGAAAAAGGCGCTGATCACGGGCGTCACGGGGCAGGATGGCGCTTACCTGGCGGAGTTTCTGCTGGGTAAGGGCTATGAGGTACATGGGATCAAGCGGCGATCTTCGCTGTTTAACACTGGGCGCATCGATCACATCTATGAGGATCCGCACCAGCCGCATCAGCGGTTCATTCTGCATTACGGCGATATGACGGACTCGTCGTCGCTGCTGCACATCATGCAGAAGGTGCAGCCGGACGAGGTGTACAACCTGGCGGCGCAGTCGCATGTGCAGGTCTCGTTCGAGGAGCCGGAGTATACGGCGAACTCGGATGCGTTGGGGGTTTTGCGCATCCTGGAGGCGATCCGAAGCCTTGGGTTGACGCACAAGACGCGCTTTTACCAGGCATCGACCTCGGAGCTGTACGGGCTGGTGCAGGAGACGCCGCAGCGGGAGACGACCCCGTTTTATCCGCGCTCGCCGTACGGGGTGGCGAAGCTGTATGGCTACTGGATCACGGTGAACTACCGCGAGGCGTACGGGATGTACGCCTGCAACGGCATCCTGTTCAATCACGAGTCGCCGACCCGGGGCGAGACGTTTGTGACGCGCAAGATCACGCGGGGGCTCGCGCGGATCAAGGTCGGTCTGCAGAAGCAGCTGTTTCTGGGCAACCTGGATGCAAAGCGGGATTGGGGACACGCACGCGACTACGTCGAGATGCAGTGGCTGATGCTGCAGCAGGAGAAGCCGCAGGACTTTGTGATCGCAACGGGGCAGCAGTACTCGGTGCGGGAGTTCGTTCAGCGTTGTGCGGAGCGGCTGGGACTGGGACTGACCTGGAGCGGCGAAGGTGTCGAGGAGAAAGCGCTGAACGGCGCCGGCGAGGTGGTCGTAGCTGTGGATCCGCGCTACTTCCGACCGGCAGAGGTCGAGACGCTGCTGGGAGATCCGGGCAAGGCAAAACGCGAGCTGGGATGGACGCCGAAGACGAGTTTTGAGGATCTCGTGACGGAGATGGTCGCAAGCGATCTGCAGGCTGCGGAACGGGATGCGCTGGTGCTTCGGCATGGCTTCACGGCCTATAACGTCCGGGAGAGCTAGGGATGGAAGCGGGTGTGACTGAGATCGGCGCTGCGGCGGATGTGCAGGCTATGCCGCTCGATGCGCGGGTGTATGTTGCGGGGCATCGGGGGCTGGTGGGCGCGGCGCTGGTGCGGGCGCTGGAGGGTTCCGGCTATAGCCGCGTCCTCAAGCGAACCCATGCTGCGTTGGACCTGAAGGATGCGACGGCGGTGGATCGCTTCTTTGACGAGGAGCGCCCGGAGTACGTCATCCTGGCGGCGGCGAAGGTCGGGGGAATCCTGGCGAATAACACCTACCCTGCCGACTTTATTCGCGAAAACCTGCTCATCCAGATGAATGTGATCGAGGCGGCGCGCCGGGTTGGCGTGAAGCGGCTGCTGTTTTTGGGGTCGTCGTGCATTTACCCGAAGATGGCTCCTCAGCCGTTGCGCGAGGATGCGCTGCTGACGGGGTTGCTGGAGCCGACGAACCGGCCCTATGCACTGGCAAAGATTGCCGGGATTGAGATGTGTTGGTCGTACAACCGGCAGTTTGGGACGCGTTACCTGGCGGCGATGCCGACCAACTTGTATGGCCCGGATGACAATTTCGATTTGAACAGCTCGCATGTGTTGCCGGCGTTGATGCGGAAGGCGGCGGAGGCGAAGGCGCGGGGTGATCGTGAGTTGGTGGTGTGGGGTTCGGGGACGCCGCGACGGGAGTTTTTGCATGCCGATGACCTGGCGCAGGGATGTCTCTTTTTGTTGAATTTGCCGGAGGAGCGGTACGGCCGTTTCCTGAATGAGGACGATGCGCCGCTGGTGAATATCGGGACGGGCGAGGATGTGACGATCCGCGAGCTGGCAGAGATCGTACAGCGGGTTGTCGGGTTTGAGGGGCGACTGGTTTTCGACGCAAGCAAGCCGGATGGAACGCCGCGCAAACTGATGGATGTGGGCCGGATGCACGAGCTTGGATGGCGGCACACAATCGAATTGGAAGACGGGATTCGGCGAGTGTATGCGGCGGTGAGAGACCGGTTTACGGCGGAAGAGCGCCAGGCGGAGTAGGTACCGGGCGCCCTTCCCGCTTTTTTGGCAGTGCGTTCTTGCCGAGAGGCAGAAGTTGCTTGCTAGCTTAGGTTTGCCAGCATTTCCGTCATAAAGGTGTGGTCATCCTGCGTGCGGCGCTTCTCCAGGAGGGGCTGTGCGTCGGCCCCGGCAGGATAGCGCAACTGATCCGAGTCGTCGGTTGCGGCCTTGTAGATGACCTCTGCGACCACGACAGGATCGGCACCGTTGGCCATCATGGGCTGGACGGCAGCCATGAGGCCCTGGATCATTCCTTGGTACTCGGTGAGGGATTCATCGTTGCTGAAGGCGAAGGAACGTGTGGCGAAATCGGTCTTGATGGCGCCCGGCTCCACGATTTTGACCTTCACGCCGATGGTCTTCATTTCGTAGGACAGGGACTCGCTGATGCCTTCAACCGCGAACTTGGTGCCGTGGTAGAGGGTGCCCAGAGGCATGGTGACCTTGCCGCCGATGGACGAGATGTTGACGATGACGCCGGAGTGCTGGGCGCGGAAGTGGGGAAGCAGCGCCTTGGTTGTTTCCAGCAGGCCGATGACGTTGGTATCGAACTGGCGGCGGATGGTTGCTATGTCCGTCGCTTCGAGGGGCCCATAGGCGCCAAAGCCGGCATTGTTGACGAGGACGTCGACCGAGCCGAACCGCTGCAGGCCCGCTTTCACGGCCTTGTCGATGGAGTCCGACTTTGTGACGTCGAGGGAGGTGACCAGCACCCGGTCGAGGGCGCCCAGGTCTTTCCCGTGGTCCGGGTCACGCATGGTGGCGACGACATTCCAGCCTTTTCCCTGAAAGTACAGCGCTGTGGCTTTGCCGATGCCCGTGGATGCACCGGTGATGAGAACTGTCTTTTCCTGTGCCATTGACCCTCACCCCTCACGTAAACAGATGCGAGGGGTGAGGGGAAGTTCCGAGAAGGGGCACATCCGGAGGAGAGGAAAGGAGCGACAACGAAGGCTTGTTCCTGGCGGGATGCGGCTTCTTCGGCAGGATGTCCGCGTTCAATGAACCCGCAGATCGCCGGATCCGGGGCCGTCGGTGCAGGGGTCGTGGTCGAGGAAGACCTGGTTTGAGCCGCGTCCGATGTGGTCGCGGAGAAAGCCTTGCGGATAGTAGGTGATAAGGCCGTCACCAAAGCGAACGAGAATCCCGTCGCTTACGAGCTGCACCGATTCAATGGGACTATTCACGTACGATCTCCGGGGCAAGCGCTAAGTTGATTCCTGCTGGTCAGACGGCGTCTGACCTAGACAAGCTAAACCGTCTTCGATGTTCTGTAACGGGCACGAAAGTTGTAGGTTGGCTCGAAGCTGCGGGACGGGGCTCCCTGAAATCCCTTGTACCACAGGACGCGCCGCACTCTGTGTGCCCTCGCTGACGCAACGAGGAACGCTTCGGCTCGGCTCAAGAGAAATCACGGTGCTGGTGTGGACGAGAGTGCTGGCTGGGGTTTGGACGGCGGCTATTTTGAAACCAGGCCGGCAGCCTTGTAGATCTCCACGATGACCGGGTCGTTGTCCTGCCAGTAGTCGACGTGGGCCATAAGGATGTCGCCATGTCTGACACCGTCAATAAGTTGCTGGCGGGCAGCGGCCAGTTTGCCGGCGTCGGCATCGTTGACGAGAATGGCGCTGAAGGCGTGGGGGTAGAAGAACCGCGTCGTGGGGTCAGTGCCGAGGGCGGCGAGATCGATAAAGCTCTTGAACGGGGCAGTGTAGGCGTAGTGGAGCGGGGTGGTTTCTTCGGGGATGAAAAGCGAGTCGGGGAAGGCGGCGGTGAGTTTTTGAAATAGGGCGGCCGGGAGGACGGCGCCATCGGGTTCAACGGTCGAATCTACATAGAAGACCGTGGCGCCCCAGCGGTCGTGGGCGTACTTCGCTTTGCGGGTGAGCTCGGCCAGGATGGCTTGCGGGTCGAGAAAGGCCTGTTGGGCGGTCTTGCCGGCCCCGCGAGTGAAGTGCTGCGGACGGAGGCAGACGCCCACGCGGAGGCCCGCATCCCGGAGCGTGGCAAAGTAGGCGTCGTCAAGCTTCCGGCCGTTGTAGCGGGAGCCGGATGCGTGGACGATGGATTCCATTTCGGGAGAGATTTCGGCGATCGCGTCAGGAGAGCAGACGTAGCTGGTGGGTTGTGAGTATTCCTCGCCTTCGATGTCCCAGGTGATCACGCCCCCGGCGTTCATGCGATGGGCGTTGGCCGCCTCTTCGGCTGCCCGGGTGAGGATGCGCTTCTGGAAGGCTTCGAGGCCGGAGGGGGTGAGGACGTCGACAGCGTCGGTGTTGAAGTAGCGGCGTGGATTCGTAGGAAAGCCGCCGGGCTGGTGATGGTCGGGACCTTGTGGTGAGCTGGCCAGGTAGGCGGTACCGAGGGCGCGGTGGTCGGTCCAGTGAAGGGTTGGCGGGTAGTGGGCGGCCCAACTGGTGTAGGCGTCCGTGGCAAGGGAAGAGCTGGGTGTGTTGGCAGGGGCGAAGCGCAGCGAGACGGTGTAATCGTCCTTTTGGCCAGGGCGAACGGGGCGGTCGTTGTGGGGCTGGAAGGTGGCGAGGCCGTCGGGGGTGGTGCCGCTGATTTCGGTGGAGTAGGCGACGCCGTCGGGGCTGTTGGCGGGCCAGAATCCCGTGTAAAGCGGTTTGGCGGCATCGGGGGCGACGGCGGCCACTTCGCCGCTGCCCCAGTCCGCGAGGGTCACGCTGGGTGCGGTGGTGTTGAAGGCCATCTGCGGGTAATTGGGCTGGCCAAAGCCTTTCGGGAGATGGGGAAAGTGGAGGACAGCGGGGAAGACGGCGGCGCCGTCAAAGACGATGCCGGAGTTGGCGTTATTCACGATGGTGGTGATGATGTCGAGGGTGGTAGGGGTGGGGGCGTAGTGAACGCTGATGGCGCCCCAGGAGAATTTGTACTCCCAGGTGCGGGTGGCGGGGTTCCAGGAGCGGCCGGCGTTGGCTTCTCCCCAGCCGTACTGGCCTCCCGTGAGGAGCTTGCCATTGGCATCCGTGGCTTTCATGTGGCCGATGTAGAACTTGTCGGCGGGATGTGTGTTGATATCAGCGAGGGGTATGCCATTCCAGCTCAGGGTCTGGAGGCCGTTGGAGCCGAAGGTCACCTGGAGGGGCGAGGAGGCACTGTTTTGACCGGAGCTGGGCTGTGCAAGGAAGAGAAGGGCAGCGCAAAGAAGGGCGGCGTGCCGCCGAGGTCTAGCCATCATGGTCTTTGTGGGCTCCGGGCTGTGACTGAGAGAGTTTGGGTGCGGGTGCAGGAACTTCATAGGATGGTCGACCAACCCGGAAGTGGAAAGGGACAGATACCTGCTGCGCTGCAGTTAGTAGAAGCAAGAATGAGAAGGTTACCTGCGAGCAGAAATTCGGTAACCACAGAGTATAGCAACCCCAACGGGGTATTGTGTATCTCATCTATGAAAAGCCCCCTTATGCCGGGAAATTTGTAGATTTCGCCCGGCATCAGCAAGAATAGACACGAGGGTTGCCGGATAGCGTGTCGACTGAAGCCGACACGTACTATGCGGCTTATTTGAGAAGATGACCTTGATATACCGGAAAACTAAGATGAACCGTCTTGTTGGCACATTGTTTGTTGCATTTGCGTTTGTTCTCCCCGTTTGTTCGCAGACTGGCTCGCAGTCGACCCTGCAGCGCCGGCCGGAGTCCCTGCCGGAGTACGTCCTGGGACCCGGCGACCAGATCGCGCTGCATGTGGCGGATATGGACGATATGCCGCAGGGGCCGATCCGTATCGACCCGAGCGGCCTGATCGATCTGCCGCTGGTAGGGCGGGTGCAGGCCGGCGGCTTGACGGTGGATCAGTTGCACGACGAGCTGACCAAGAAGCTGAGCAAGTATGTGACCTCCCCGGATATCACGATCAACCTCTCCGGGATGGAAAGCCGTCCGGTGTCGGTGATCGGCGAGGTGGCGAACCCGGGCATTCACCAGCTGGCAGGCCCCACGCGTTTGCTGGATGTGATCTCTCTTTCCGGTGGGATCAAGCCGGACGCGGGTCCGAACATCCTGGTGACGCGCGACGGGAACTGGGGAAAGCTGGACAGCGGCGAGGTGGCCGCGGATGCAGCGACAGGGAAGACCACCGCGACAATTTACCTGGACAGCCTCACGAAATTAAAAGATCCAAGCCAGAACATCCTGATGCGCCCCGGCGACGTTGTTTCTATACCGAAGGGTGAACTGGTGTATGTGGTGGGCAACGTGAAGAAGGCGGGCGGGTTTGTACTGTCGACGCACCGCACCATGTCGGTGACGGAAGCGGTGACCCTGGCCGAAGGGCTGGCGCCGGACTCTGCCTCGGGCAGCGCCCGGATCCTGCGACCCAACCCGAACGGGGAGGGCGACCACACGTTGATCCCTGTCAATGTCGACAAGATCTTTGCCGGCAAGGCTCCGGACGTGAAGTTATATCCCGACGACATCCTGTATGTGCCGCACAGCGGTTTGAAGGCCGGATCGAAGCGCGCGATCGAGGCCGCGATCGGCATCACCAGCGGCGTCCTGATTTACCACTAAAGCCCAGCTTCTTCGCCCGGCCACAACCCAAGATCTATTCCGTAGGCCTGCGACGCAGCCCTGTCGGAATGAGGAGACAAGATGAGAGAGCGATTCCCCCGCCGTCTCGAACTCGGCGCCGAGCCCAGCTTCGTTGCCGCCCCCATGATGCACCCGCACCACCCGATGGACGGCAACACGGAACCGGAGGCAGAGACCGCAGGTCTGCTGCAGGAGTACTTCCAGACCGTGCGCCGTTACAAGTGGACGCTGCTGGGGTGCGGGCTCGCGGGTGTGCTCGTAAGCATCCTGGCCGGGCTGCGGACCTTGCCGGTGTACCAGGCCAAGACGTCGCTTGAATTTCGGCAGCTGAATGGGGACTTCCTGGGCAACCACAATGTCAACATGACCAACAGCGATGCCGGCGCGGAGGCGGACACCTCTCTGCAGACGCAGATCCGCCTGATGGATAGCCAGACAACGATCACCGACACCATCCAGCGGATTGCCGGAGAGCCGCATCCGGAGTTTCTGGAGCGCAATGACCTGCTCTCGGAAATGCAGCGGGCGTTGCACCTCGGACATCCTGAGCCGATTCCGTTTGCGACGGCCCTGGATCAAACAGCGCGCAGTGTCAAGGTGAAGCCGGTAGGGGTTACCCGCCTGGTGGAGGTGAGCTGCGAGTCGTGGTCGCCGGCGCTGGCCGCGCAGTTCTGCAACGAGCTCGAGAACACCTACACCGAAAACGATATGCAGGCACGCAGTTCGGAAGCCTCGAAGACAAGCACCTGGCTCACCAAGCAGGTTGCAGACGTCAAGGTGCGTGCGCAGGAGACCGAGGCACGGTTGAACACCGCGCTGGGCGGCAACGGTCTCGCGCTCAACCCGAACAACGATGTAGGTGAGAGCCGCTTGCGCGCGCTGCAGGATGAACTCGTGAAGGCGCAAGGCGACCGTATTGCCAAGGAGGCGGAGTCCGGCATGGATCGCACAGCGGCGCCGGGAACCACACCGGAGGTCCTGGATAGCCCGGCACACCGGCAGTATGAAGGGCAGCTGGCGCAGCTGCGTGCAGAGCTGGCCAAGCTGACGCCGACGCTCACGGAAGAGAATCCGCGGGTCAAGACGCTCGAGTCGCAGATCAAGTCGGCTGAGGACGGCATGCGCATGGCCGATGCCACGAGCCTGACGCGGCAAAACAACGAGCTGGCGTCGGCGCGGCATCGCGAGGCACTGCTGAATGTGACTTACTCGGCGGAGATGGCGAAGGTCTCAAGCGATCTGCAGCGGGCAGCCAAGGTGAGCCTGTTGCGCAGCGAGTTGGACAGCGAGCAGCAGCTCTACCAGACGCTTTTGCAGCGCGCCAAGGAAGCAGGGTTTGCTTCTGTCATGCAGGCAGCGACGATTCGCGTCGTAGATCCGGCGCTGGTGGCGAAGGAGCCGTTCTCGCCCAATCGCAACCTGGCCGCGGGGGTTGGGCTGTTTCTGGGTGGGTTGCTGGGTACCGCTTTCGCTTTCTATCGCGAGCGCACCCTGAATGTCTTCCGCAAGCCGGGCGATGTGCAGCGTTATCTACATGTGCATGAACTGGGCACGATTCCAGCCTTGCGCGACTTCCAGACTCCTTCCTTCGGCACGGCGTCTCTCACCGGCGTCACGACCGCACCGCGGGCCTTGCTGCCGGGCACAACCCAGACAACACCCCTGGCCCACTGGAAGGATGAGTTCTCGCTGGCCGCGGAAGCTTACCGGAATGCGACCCTGTCCATCCTGATCTCCGAAGCCAAGAAAGGTTCGCGCACGTATGTGGTTGCGAGCCCGAACGCCGGCGAAGGCAAGACGACGGTCACGTCCAACCTGGGCGTGGCGTTGAGCAAGTCGAAAATGCGCGTCGTGCTCGTCGATGGCGATCTGCGCAAGCCAAACCTGCACAATGCCTTCGCCATGGAGAACGGAACGGGTTTGCGGAATGTGTTGCGTGGCGAGTTCGACATGAAGCGGGTCAACCTGTCCGCCTTTGTGCATAAAACAGAGCTTCCCAATGTCAGCGTGATCTCCGCGGGTGAAGGCGATGAGGAGCTCATGGAGCTGCTGCATTCGCCCGCTCTGCCCCAGTTGCTGGACCGCTTGTCGGCCGAGTACGACATGGTGCTGATCGATTCGCCGCCGACGCTGCATATGGCAGACACCCGCATCCTGGCGCGTGAAGCGGATGGTGTGATCCTGGTCTTCCGCGCGTCGACCACGACGCTCGATGCGGCAGCCATGGCGCGTGATCTCTTCGATCGCGACGGCATCCCACTGGTCGGTACGATTCTCAACGACTTCGACCCGCAGCGTGAGGGTTGGACGAACTACTACAAGGACTACTACCGCTACCACCGCAAGGGTGCGGGCGGAAAGACAGCGGCCGCGGCATGAACTCGACCATCGCCGAGCAGGGGGAGGATGTAGCGCCCGAGGTGTCTCCCATCGCAAATGGGGACAGCTCGACGTGGCCTCCCGTTGCTGCACCGGCCCCTGAAGTTGCACTCGCGGAAGGCGCCGTGGCGCCGCTGGGCAATGCGCCTCTAAGCAAAGAGGTCACACGCCACCTGGTGGGCGGGACGTCGGCGCTGGGCATCAGCGTCGCGGTGGAGCGAGGCGTTGGCTTGCTGGCCAACATCCTCGCGGCGCGGCTGGGCGGCAAGGGCGTTTTTGGGGCGTACTCCTTCGCGATTGGAACGGCGAACCAAATCTCAATGTATGCCGCCGGCGGCATCGGGGCGACGGCAACACGGTTCTCAGGCAAGTATCCGCGCGAGTCCACGGGCTACCCGACACTGCGCCGCGCCCTGATGATTGTGTCGCTGCTGTCGGCGGCCCTGGCAGCTATCGGCTTGTGGCTGGGTGCAGCCCCGATCGCGCATCTGGTCGGCAAATCGAGTATGACGGGCCTGCTGAAGTGGGCGGCCATCTCCTCGGTCGGCATCATTCTGCTGGAGTGTGCGCGCGGTTTTTTTGTGGGGCAGCGGCATCTTGGGGCGTTGCTGGTGCTCTCGCTTCTGGTCGGGCTGGGGATGGTGACGCTGCTGCCTGCGATGGCACACCGGCACGATCCCAAGGCGATGCTGGTCGCACAGGGCCTGGTGGCGATTGCGGCCGTAGCCGTATGCCTCACGCTGGGGAGCAAGCTGGGTTTGCGGCTGCCGGCGAACGGCGTGCGCGCACTGCCTCTGAAGCCGATGTTGCGCGAGGTCTGGGCCTTCGGCGGCATTCAATTGGCGAGTCTGATTGGAAGCAATATCTCGGGGTGGTGGCTGACGGCGGTCGTGGCGCGGAACGATTCGAGCCTTGTGCAGGTAAGTTTTCTAACCATCGCCAGTCAGTTGCGCAACCTCGTGGCGCTGGCCCCGACGCTGCTTACGGAAGGCAGCTATGCGGTGATGGCAGACCCGCGGCATGAGCAGAGCCAGACCCCGCAGCGGGTGATGGCATTGTGCAGCTATGCGTCCATCGGCTTGTCGTCCTTGCTGGCGCTGGCGGGCATGACGGCCGTGCCGTGGATGCTGGCGCTGTTGTATGGCAACTCCTATGCCGGGGCGGGCACGACCATTGCGCTCGGGTTGGCAACGGCGGTCGCGCACATGGGCAATGCACCGTCCGCCGCTCGGCTGACCATCGTGTCCCTGCGCTCGACAGCGGTGATTAACACGATCTGGGCGGTGTTTGTGGCGGCCGCGGCGACGCTGATGCTGGTGCGCGGAGGAAGCGCGTGGGAGGCCATGGGGGTGTATTTTGCGGGACACATTGTTTCCGCCACGCTGGTGCTGGCCGTGTTGCGGCGCAAGGACAACCTGCCGGCGGGGATGATTTCGCTGTTTGCCACGGCGATGGTGGCGGTGACAGCAGGCTCGGCGTTGGCGCTGCTGCGGAGCGCGATGCCTTCCCTGAGCCTGGTTACGACACTGAGCATGGCTGGCCTTTGTGTAGTCACCGCGGGCACGCTCTACCTGCTCGGTAAGCGGCACGATTGGCTGCCGCCGCGGTCGGCGATGCGCGGTTTGTGGTTGAAGGCTACAGGGTTCGTTGGGGGGAGGCTACGCCGTGTTTGAGCTGCTGCTGATCCTTGCGGGATTGATTGCCATCGGTGGAACCGTCATCGCGTATGACGGCAGCCGCGATGTGTTTCATCCACTGGTGTTTATTGGGCCGATGATGGCGTTTCTCTACTGCTGGATGCCGCTGCAACTGTGGCACCACGGGGCGTTGGCCCAGTTCTTCGATGAAGATCAGCTGACCCATGTGCAGTTGTTGAATGTTTGTGGTGTCTCGGCGTTTGTGTTGGGGTGCCTGGGAGCCGGCGTCCGGATTCGCAAGACGCGCTTTGCGCAGCGCAAGCTGGGGGAGCGTGGAGCCAAGCGCATGCTGGTGGCGTCCGCGGTGGCCGGTGGTTTAGGGCTGATGTGCTGGTTGATTTCCATTCACAACGTCGGGGGCATCCGGCAGGCGTTCAGCACATCCTATGCGGGCGGGTGGGATGACAATGGCTACATCCGCGATGGCAGCCTGTTGCTGCTGGTGGGTGTCATGTTTGCGGTCACGTCGTTGACCTCAGGATTCGAACGTATCCGGGGTGTGGCGCTGGGCTTGCTGTTCGGTGTGCCATGGGCAACGAGCGCCCTGTTCATGGGCCGGCGCGGACCCACGTTCGCGCTGTTTGTGGTGCTGTTGATGAGCTGGTATTTCAATCGCGGCAAGCGGCCGCCGATTGTGACCTTCGGGCTGGGCGGCATCACGCTGGGGTGGCTGGTGCTCTTTCTCGTAACCAACCGGCAGAACCTTTATATCGGTTCGGACTTCCATATGAAGACCGATGTCTCCAACATCGTGGAGAAGGCGGATACAGGCAACGAGTTCATTTATGGCTCGGGTACGGTGCTCGCGACGGAGCAGGGCGAGCACTACTTCTGGATGCGCCGCTACCTGGCGCAGGTCATGGTGCGACCCATTCCGAGCAGCATCTGGCCGACAAAATACGAGGACTTCGGTGTTCCGGAACTGCTGCACAACGCGGGCACGGGCCAGGGCATCGCGGACACCCTGGGATGGCGCGGCGCACCGGGGTCAGCGCCGGGGATCATCGCGGATCTGTTCGTCGAGGTGTGGTGGTTCGCCATTGTGATCATGGGCATCCTGGGCTATGCCTATGGCCGCGTTTGGCGCAAGGCAGTCACGCTCGGCGGGGTATGGACGTGTCAGTACATCGTCCTTTCGGCGCTGTCGATCTACCTGGTGATGCAGACGATGGAGGCGGTGATCTTCCGGACGCTGCTGCTGTCGATCCCCTGCTGGATTGCGTACAGCCGGGTGGAGGCGCGGGTGCGTACCCGCTCGCGGCGGCGGCTGTTTATGCCGCGGGCCGAGGCGTATGCGCGGCGGGTGCATGCGCCGGCCCGGCAGCGGGCTGGCCTGGTAGCGCTGCGGGAGGCTCCTCATGCGTGAGATGAAAGACGCTTCGCGCTGCCGTGTGGCAGTCATCTGGATTGATTGGTACCCGTACCATGCCGCTCGCTTTCGCGGGCTGGATTCTGCCCCCTCCCTGCATGGAAACGTTGTTGGCATTGAGCTGGTGGGCGGTGTGGGTGTGCATAAGGGCTTGAAGTTTCGCGAGGCTCTGCCGGCGGGGCTTGCGGTGGAGACGCTGATGCCGGAAGCGAGCTGGCTGGAAGCAAACAAGCCCGAGCTGGCGCGCTTGCTCTGGCGGCGCTTGAGCGCGTTGGATCCAGAGGTCGTGCTGGTGCCGGGGTACTACACCTTGCCGGCCATCGCGGCGGCCGTGTGGGCGCGCGTGCACCGTCGCACGAGTGTGCTGATGACGGAAAGCACGGCGGCGGATCATCGGCGGTCATGGTGGAAAGAATTGCCGAAGCGGCTGGCGCTGCGAGCCCTGTTTGGATGGGCGGTGACGGGCGGCAAAGCGCATGTGGCGTATCTGCGGCAGCTGGGGTTCCCGGCGGACCGCGTCGCCGGCTGCTATGACGTGGTAGATAACGCCATGTTCCGCGAGGGTGCGGTTGCGCTGCGGGCGGAGAGGGAATCCGCGCCGGTGCGTTCGCCGTACTTCCTGTACGTGGGCCGGCTTGCACAAGAGAAGAATGTGGCGGGATTGTTGAAAAGTTGGTGCGCCTATCGCCAGGCGGGCGGCAGCTGGCCTTTGGTCCTGTGCGGGGATGGGCCGGAGCGGGGGGCGCTGGACGCGGCGGCAGCACAGAGCGGGTTTCGCGAGGAAGTGATCTTCCCCGGGTTGAAGACTTCCCGCGCGTTGCTGCCGTTCTACGCGCATGCCGGATGCTTTGTGTTGCCGAGCACGCGCGAACCGTGGGGCCTGGTCGTCAATGAGGCCATGGCGGCGGAGTTGCCGGTGCTGGTTTCGGATCGTTGCGGATGCGCCGTGGACCTGGTGGCGGACGGTGGAAACGGGTTCACCTTCGATCCGGCGTCGCAGGAAGCGCTGACAGCGCTGCTGTTGCGGATGGACGGGGCTTCCGCCGAGGTGCGCGCAGAGATGGGCCGGCGTTCGGGCGAAATCATCGGGCGCTTTACCCCGCAGGGCTTTGGCGAGGCAATCGCCGCGGTAGCAGACGGGCGCAGCAAGGGCGCGGGCGGTGGGTTGGTGGTGGAGGCGACGTCGTGATGGCCGCTATGGCACAGACGGAAGGATGCGACGTGAGCGAACACGCGCCGGGCAAGCGCCGCTGGCTGGAGGTGATGTCGCACCCGGACCCGCGTTATGGTGGCCTGAGTTCTGCTGTGCCTGCGCTGGCGGTGTCGCTGGGTGCGGCCTATCCGATCGAGGCGCGGGTCGCGGCCTTCTGCCATCCGGAGGAGCAGTTTCGGCCGGAGTTCATGAGCGCGCAAGGGATCGCCTTCTGGCCGGCATCGCGTGCGGCGTGGATCTTGCGCGGAGGGTTCTCAGCGGCGTTTGCGGCGGAGGTGCGCGCCGTCGATGCTCTGCATGTCCATGGGCTCTGGGAGCAGAGTACGGCCGTCGCCTGCAGGCTGGCGCGGAAGATGGACAAGCCGTATGTGCTGTCGGCGCATGGCATGCTGGAGCCCTGGGCGCTGGCCGCGAAGGCGTTGAAGAAGAGGGTGTATGCGGGTCTGATTGAGCGCCGAAATGTTGCCCGTGCGGCGTGTCTTCATGCCTTGACCGAGGCGGAGGCGTGGCAGTACCGCGAATTCGGGGCAAACTGTCCCATTGCCGTCATCCCCAATGCCGTGCCCGTCCCCGACGATCTGGACGCAGAGACCTTTCTGCAGCGCTTTCCGGAGTTGCGGGGCAAGCGGCTGATCTTGTTTCTCTCGCGGCTTCATCCCAAGAAGGGTCTGGACCTTCTGCTGGAGGCGTGGGCTCGCACCGCACCGAAGCACAAGGACGCGCAGCTCGTGATCGCGGGACCCGATGCCGATGGAATGGAAACCAGGCTGCGCAGTGAAGCTTCGCGTTTAGGCGTCGAGGCAAGCATCACCTTCACCGGGATGCTGCGCGGGTCGATGAAGTGGAGCGCGCTCGCGGCGGCGGATTGTTATGTGCTGCCCAGCTACTCCGAAGGGCTCAGCATGGCGCTGCTGGAGGCGATGGGCGCAGGCGTCCCGGTGATCGCGACACGGGCCTGCAACATGCCGGAGATCAAGACCTTTGACGCCGGATGGGAAATTGAGCCGAACGTTGAGGCGCTGATGTCGTCTCTAGGCGGATTCCTGAAACGTCCTGTCGAGGAGAATTGGGCTAAAGGTCGAAATGGAGCGGAGTTGATTCGATCGCGCTACAACCCGGCGCAGGTCACGCGGCAGATGGCGGAAATGTACAGCTATGCGCTGGACGGCACACAGCCGCGCCATGTTGAGCTGTTGATGGGCGGTGCGCGATGAGCCTGGTGCATCTGGAAAATTACAACAACGCCTGGTACCAGCCGGGTGGCTCCGCGCTCAAGCGTGCGCTCTGGATGTTGCTGGCGCAGCCGGTGTTCGCTTCAGGCTGGGTGAGCTATGGGCTGCGGGCGCGGATGTTGCGCCTGTTCGGTGCGCGTGTGGGTACGGGCGTGGTAATCAAGCCGGGCGTGCAGGTCAAATATCCGTGGCATCTTGAACTTGGAGATCACTGCTGGATCGGCGAGGGTGTGTGGATTGACAACCTCACCACCGTGCGAATCGGCACGCAGTGCTGCATCTCGCAGGGGGCCTACCTGTGCACGGGGAACCACGATTGGAGCGAGCCTGGCTTCGGGTTGATCATCGCGCCGATCCAGATGTGCGAGGGCTCCTGGGCAGGCGCGAAATGCCTGCTCGCCCCCGGCAGTGTGCTGGGTTGCTACGCCGTCGCAGCAGCCGGTTCGGTCATCACGGGCAGTGTGCCTGACTTTCAGATTCATGCGGGCAATCCGGCCCGCTTCGTGAAAACGCGGGAGATCCGGTCCGCCCAGACGGCTTCACCCGTGGAGGTTCGTTGATGCGGATGTTGTTTATCAATCAGTTTTTCTGGCCGGATTCTTCGGCGACAAGTCAGCAGCTGACAGACCTCGTCGTGGCGCTTGCGGCGCGCGGGGAAGAGATCGAGGTGCTGTGCGGCGATAGCGGCGGCTATGCAGCGGCTGCGGGCTCGGTGGCGCCGCGCGCGACGGTGCACCGCGTCAAAGCCATGCCGTTTACACGCGGCAAGCTCGGCCGCGTGGTGTCGTACCTTTCGTTCTATGCCTCGGCCTTTCTACGCGGGCTCACCTTGCGCCGGCCTGACGTTGTGGTCTCCATGACGACCCCACCCCTGATCTCGCTGCTCGGAACCTGCATCCAGCTTCTGCGCGGATCACGGCACTACATCTGGGAGCAGGATGTCTATCCGGACATCGCCGTGGATCTGGCGCATATACGTAAAGGCAGTCTCCTGCACCGGATCACAGGCGCTCTGGCGGACTTCTCGCGGCGGCGTGCTGACGGCATCATCGTGCTGGGTGAGTGCATGCGCGATCGCCTGGTGAGCCGCGGCGTGGCCTCCAACAAAATCTTCGTCGCGGAGCACTGGGCGGACAGCACAAGCATCACGCCGATGGCGCGTCCGGGCAACCCGGAGGAGCTGGTTCTGCTCTACTCAGGCAACCTCGGCCTCGCGCACGATCTGGACACGCTTCTAGGTACGTTGCTCGCCTTGCGTGATGACAGGCGCTTCCGCTTCCTGTTTGTCGGCACGGGTGGACGGCGTAAGGCGCTCACCCAGTTCTGCGAAGAGAACAAAATTCAAGCTGTAGAAATGCGTCCGTTTGTGGACCGTGACAAGCTAAGCGAAGGGCTTGCCGCAGGGGATATCGGCCTGGTCACACAGCAGGAAAGTTCCTGTGGATCGGTTGTGCCAAGCAAGGTGTACGGGATCCTTGCCGCGGGCCGGCCGTTGCTCTTCATCGGGCCCGCTGCAGCCACACCCGCCCGGATCATCCGCAGGCACAAGTGCGGATGGCACTTCGAGAATGGCGATGTCGAAGGTGTGACCCAGCTCTTGGGGTTGTTGGCGGAAAACCGGCAGTTGGTGAACGAAGCCGGTCAACGTGCCCGCCAGGCCCTGCTTACTTTCTATGATTTGCCGCAAAGTGTCGACCGTATCGGCGACATCCTCGGCGCCGCACCCCGTACCGGGCACAAGACCCGGAGGGACGCGGAGCTTTCGTCCCTGGAGCATGCCCGACCGCTCGTTAACTGACTTTTTGTGCGCAAGCCAAAGAGAGGCTCGTCATGTATGTACTTCTAGCTTTGGGAATGGTTTCATTCCTGCTCTGTTTTGCTCTTACACCCGTGTTGCGTGATGCGTTCGTTCGTCGTGGGCTCGTAGATCTCCCCGACGGCGGACGCAAGGCGCACAAACATGCGGTGCCGCGCATGGGTGGGCTGCCCATCGTGCTCTCCTGCGCCATCACCTTCCTGTTCCTCTACTTCGTTCACGGGCGCAGGGTGTATGTCCAGCATGACCAGGTGCTGACGGGCGTCCTTCCGGCCGCGGGCCTGATGTTCCTCGTGGGCTTCCTGGATGACGTTCTGACGTTGCGCCCATTGCAGAAGCTGGCCGGCCAGGTGCTGGCAGCCTCCGTGGCGGTAGGTCTGGGTGTTCGCTTGAACCTGCACCACCTGCCGCCGGCGATGTGCGTCATCCTGAGCGTTCTGTGGCTGATCTGCTGCACCAATGCGGTGAACCTGATCGACGGCATGGATGGCCTGGCCACCGGGGTAAGCCTGCTGGCGACGCTCACGGTCATGGGTGTGGCGATGATGTATGGCCAGTATGGCCTCGCGCTCGTGACGGCGCCGCTCGCCGGGGCATTGCTCGCGTTCCTTCGCTATAACTTCAGCCCGGCCACGGTGTTTCTTGGCGATTGCGGAAGCCTGACCATCGGTTTTCTGCTGGGGTGCTTCGGCCTGGTATGGTCGCAGCATGCGCAGAGCGTCGTTGGCCTGGCGGCTCCGCTGATGGCGCTCGCGCTGCCGCTGACCGATGTGGGGCTCGCGATCGGCCGGCGCTTCCTGCGCAACGTCCCGCTCATGCAGGGAGACCGCAAGCACATCCATCACCGTGTACAGGACCTGGGCTTTTCGACGCGGCATACGGCATTGATTTTGTATGGTGTCTGCTGTGCGTTTGCGTCGCTCGCGGTCCTGGCCACGGTGAGCAACAAGGCGTTGCCGTTCCTCGCGCTGCTGCTGATTTTGATTGTGCTGGGCATCAGCCGGCTGGGGTATACGGAGTTCATCGCGGTCGCGAAGGAGATGCTGAACTTCCGGTCGTTCCGGAGTGCCGTGCGGGGAACCATCTACGTGGAAGACTTCTACCTGGCGCTGCAGACCGCCGACTCCATTGAGGCCTGCTGGGAAGTTCTGCGGACAGCGTGCCGGGATCTTCACTTCATGTCGGCAGAGCTCGAGATTCGCGGCCAGGTCTTTCGCGAGCAGTTCTTTGAGTGTGAGCGGGGAGACGCCAGCTTTGGTATCAAGCTGCAGCTTGGTGGAGACAGCACGCTGTACCTGACGCGCGTGTCGGAAGAAGGGGCGCCGCGGGTCACCATGAATGTGCTGCACCGCTTGCAGTCGCTGATGCGGGTCCGCATCCAGGAACTGGAGATGTCAACGGCGGCGGCGTAAACCGCGGCGTTGCGAGCAGAAAGAGGCCTGGGCCGTCACTCAAAGCGCCGGGCCTCAAAAGTGCAGGACGTTCGGTCTATCACCCAACGCCGGACGTCTGCGTCAGGTTTGAAGAGAGAGCCCCGAGGGCCTACCCCTCGTGGGTTCAGCCCTCGGCAAACATCCGTTTCAGAACGATAGCTTCAACGCAAACTGCACCAGCCGCGGATTGTTCACCGTAGAGTTCACCTGGCCGAATTGCCCGGAGACCGTGCCTGGCGTTGGCGAGTTGTAATTGATGTCCGCAATGGGAGATCCAAACTGCGGATGGTTGAAGAGGTTGAAGAACTCCGCCCGGAAGTTCAAGCCGATCTCGCGAACAAACCGAAACTGCTTGATCACCGAAAAGTCCGAGTTCACAAAATCGGGTCCGCTCACCGGAACACGGGCCGCATTCCCAAGCTGGCCTGGAGTGGGAACGGTGAAGCAGGCGGCATTGATCCATTGATGCTTGCTGTGATCCGCCGCATGCGTATCGCAGCCCGCCACCTGGTTGGGACGGTTGAAGTTATAGCTGTTGCCGCCGGTATTGAAAGAAGATCCGGATTGGTTGTTGGTGTCGATCAAGGGCACAGGAAATCCGGAAGAAATCCGCTCAATCAGCGTCACCTGCCAGTTGCCCAACAACGAATCGGTAAGATTGCTCCAGTCGCTGCCGAACGTCTTGCCCTTGCCGAACGGAAGATCATAAAGAATGCTGCCGACGGCGCTGTGATTCAGGTTGATCTGGGACAACGACCAGTCCAGATTCTCCCAGTTCGGCAATGGAAAATAAGGGGCGCTCAACTCAGAGCCCAGGCCGTCCGTTAGGCCGTTGTCATTGGTGCGGGAGTACGTATACGCGACCAGGGCATACAGGCCATGCTTCGGTGTCTTGGTCTCCGCTTTCACCTGCAGCGAGTTGTAATGCGTCTTGCCCACATCCCCGAACAGGATGATCGCATTGAAGTTCGGCGGGGTGTAAGGGTAAGCATACGGGGCACCGCTGGGCTGACATCCCAGCGTGTAACCGGAAACCGTTCCGCACGCTGAAGGGCTGCCCGTCGTAAGGTTGTTGCCACTCACCAGGATGTGCCCGGCCACTGCCCCGGCATATCCCGCCGTCAGCAGAACATTCCCCGGGATCTGCCGCTCTGCATTCACGTTGAACTGATGCACCCGGCCCGGCTGGTAGTTCTGCGGCTGGTAGTAGAACGTCCCTACAAAGTTGCTCGCATTCTGCGGCGTGGGCAGAGCGGTAAAGCCGCTCGTCAGGTTGAAGTTCAGCTCCGGCGTCTGGCCCAGCGTGGTCGCGCAATAGGAGGTCGCGAACGCGCAGCCCGCCGAAAACGTCGTCGGAAACTGGTCGGACTCACCCAGGTTCGGCGGGTTCTGCCAGAGCCCTTGCGCGCCCTGGTTCCAGGCCGAATCATGCTGAATGCTGAACCCCGCGCGCAGCACCGTTTTGTCGCTGCCCAGCACCTTCCACGCCAGGCCCACCCGCGGCTCGTACCCACCCTTGAAAAAGTTGATGCCCGCCGACCGGCTCACACCGTTCTGCCCCGCCAGCAGCAACTGGCCTGTCGATGGGATGTAATCTGCCATGCGGTTCTTCGCTTCGGTGATCGGCGTGGTTAGATCCCAGCCAAGGCCAAGGTTCAGAGTCAGCGACGGAAGAATGCGCCAGTCATCCTCGATAAATGGACGGATCACCTTCCAGCGGCGGCCCGTCACCGCGCCGTCATAGGTCTGGTCATGGATCGCGCCCCCTGTCATGCCCATTAGCAGATCCGCCTCCGGATTGCCAGGGGCCGTGCCTGCGCCGCTGAAGTTGCCGAACGTACCGACCAGCCAGAAGCCCGAGGAGAACGCTTCGGAGCCGACGTTCATCTGGTTCGCGCGAAGATCGATGCCGGTATGGAATTCATGCTTGCCACGAACCACGTCAAGCGTGTCGCGCAGGGAAAAAATGTCCGTTCCCCCCTGAAACGGCGAGTAGCCGCGATCGCCCAGGGACCAGTAGCCGCCCGTAAGTTGGGTAGAAACCAGGCCCTGGCTGTAGCTCCCGCCCGGTAGCGGCGTGCCGCTCGCGGTGCACCCGAGATCCGCGTTCGCAATCCCAAGCTTGGCCGACTCGCAGGAGGAGTTCCCCTGCGAGTTGATGTAGTTGAAAATCCGGTTGTAGCCGAACGTGGCCTGGTTCAGGATCGTCGGTGAGAAGACATGGCCCCAGCCGATGCCGGCGTTGCGGGCGTGGTTCGTCAAATTTTCATTGCTGCCGAACGGGTTCGCTTCCGCCAGGCCCGGTGCCCCGCCGGGAACGAAGGAGTTCGCCTGGTCATAGCTGAAACGCCCAAACAGGTTGTCGCGCGTGCTCAGGGTGTCGTCGAGGCGTATATCGAACTTGGTCTCGTTCAGACTGCGGACCGGTTCATTGATGTAGTTGTAGCCCGTCGCCGTGGCGTTAGGGGCGGGATAGATGTTCAGCAGCGCCTGGCCGACACTGTTGATCAGGTTGGAAGGAATCTTGCCGCAAGCCGTTCCCGGCGCCTGGCTGCCGTTCGCACTGGCCGGCAGCGGGTTCCCTGCCGCGTCACAATGAAAATACACGTTCGGGAAAAGGGTGGGGTCACTGGAAGCACCGATCATGTTCGGGTTCACAATACCCGGGGCGGTGACCGTGCCGCGCGCTGTCACGACGCTCGAGGTAAAAGCATTGCCAAACGGATCGTTGGAGAAATCTCCCGTACGCATGGCCAACGACGGCACAAGCCCGGTAAACGTGATGCCCTGACGCTGGTCCTTCTGCTCGCCATCCACAAAAAAGAACAGCTTGTTCTTCAGGATCGGCCCACCCACCGTACCGCCGAACTGGTTCAGATTGAACTTCGGCGTCGTCGTGTCAAAGTCGGCCTTCGCATCCAGAGCCGTGTTACGGAAGAACTCAAACAGTGAACCGTGAAAGTCGTTCGACCCCGACTTCGAGGTCACCAGCACCGTCGGCCCCGCCCGTGTGCCAAACTCCGCGGAGTACGTATACGTCAGAACCTTGAACTCCCGGATGTCATCGATCGACGAAACAATCCCAATCCCGCCCGCCGTCAATTCATTGTTATCCACCCCGTCCAGCAGCCAATCCGTACTATTGGGCCGCGATCCCCCCACCGACAGTGAGAACGACCCGCGCGCCGCCACTTCACTGTCCGAACCTGAAGTGAAGAAGCTGTTCGGATTCGTCTCCGCCGTGGCCCCCGCCGTCAACGTCGCCAACTGCACAAAATCCCGTCCATTCAACGGCAGTTCATTCACCTGTTGCGCCGTAATGACCTGCCCCAGCGAAGGATTGCCCGTTTCCACCGTCACCGCATCGCCGGTGACCTCCACCGTCTGCGCGACCGTGCCAGGCTGCAGCGAGAAATTCACCTCACGCGCCTCATCGACCTGCAAAACCACGTTCCTCGACTCGGCACTCTGAAAGCCGCCTGCATCCACCCGCACGGTGTACGCCCCCACGGGCAGCAGGGGCAGGGCATAATGCCCCGCGTTATCGGTCTTGGCATCCCGCACCTGACCCGTCCCCTGCGCGGTCACGGTCACGGCAGCTCCAGGAACACTCGACCCGGTTTTGTCCACAACATTGCCCGAGAAGCTTCCCGTAGCCTGCCCGTGCAGGCTCGCGCACAGGGTCAGCGCGAACGCGACCGCAATGACAACAGGTTGAATCTTCCGGAAACCGGAGACGGCGGCACTGCCCGCCCATCCCCAACTGATCGCATCTACACGGCTGCGTTCCATACTCGAGCCCCCCTTGGGACATTCGCGATACGGTGATTGCTGATTCTTTGCGCTGGACGTTTAACCCGACTCTAAGAACCCGCCGCCCGAAAGTCAATGCGCGTTTTGCCTCCCTTCGCAAACGCCTGCCCTCCCTAGAGCCCAACCGCGGACAGCCGCCAACGGTAAGACAGCGCATCTCCGCAAAAGCCCTGCCCCGCAACGTCTACGTCTCCCAGATCCCCCCGAAGAGCGCAGACCGCGAAAGTCAGGACTCTGCGGCAGCGGAGACGGCCCTCCTGGTGGCACCAGGCCACGCGCCAACGCACCGCCGATCGATCCCGAAGCCACATAGATCACCGGGGATGACGCATCAACTGCCGCCGCCTGCACGCCCACAGAAGACGACCCCAAAGTCACAGCAGCGGGAAGGCTGCCCAACGACGCCCGACGATTCATACATCTCCAGACTGCGCGTCCAGCATGCCGAACCCCAGCAAACCCCACAGCAGCCTCAATCCTGACCCAAGGAGCTTCATCTCCCCTGACATACACTGAGCCGCAGCTACAACGCCCATCTCCGCAACCCATAGAACCATCCCAAACCGAAACAGGCCCAGCATGAATCACCCCAACCTCCTCGACGCGCCCTCCTCCCTCTTCACCACCGCCACCACCCACGCGCCCGGCCCCGAAGGCAACCTCCCTATCACCCCGGAGATGCTCCTCACCCAACCCTCCGGCAATCTCTTCGGCCTCACCCAGAACGCCGGCATGGGCTGGGACCCGCAACGTCTCCTCGACCCCGAATTCCTCATCCTCTCCACCCACGGCGGCCTCCGCGCGGCCGACGGCACACCCATCGCCCTCGGCTTCCACACCGGCCACTGGGAAGTCGGCCTCCTCGTCGCCGAAGCCGCCCGTGAACTACGCAACCTCCACGCCATCCCCTTCGCCGGCGCCGTCACCGACCCCTGCGACGGCCGCACCCAGGGCACCGCCGGCATGCTCGACAGCCTCCCCTTCCGCAACGACGCCGCCACCGTCCTCCGCCGCCTCATGCGCTCCCTCCCCACCCGCCGCGGCGTCCTCGGCATCGCCACCTGCGACAAAGGCCTCCCCGCCATGCTCATGGCGCTCGCCTCCTCCGGCACCTTCCCCAGCATCCTCGTCCCCGGCGGCGTCACCCTCCTTCCAGAACCCTCCGCATCGCACCCCACCGAAGACGCCGGCAAGGTCCAAACCATCGGCGCCCGCTTCGCCGGGGGCGAAATCTCCCTCGAATACGCCGCCGAAGTAGGCTGCCACGCCTGCGCCAGCCCCGGCGGAGGCTGCCAGTTCCTCGGCACCGCCGCCACCTCGCAAGTCGTCGCAGAAGCCCTCGGCCTCTCCCTCCCCCACACCGCCCTCGCCCCCTCCGGCCAACCCCTCTGGCTCGACGCCGCTACCCGCTCCGCCCGCGCCCTCCTCCACCTCACCCAAAACAACATCGGCACAAACCAGATCCTCACCGACGCCGCCCTCCGCAACGCCATGGTCCTCCACGCAGCCTTCGGCGGCTCCACCAACCTCCTCCTCCACATCCCCGCCATCGCCCACGCCGCCGGCCTCCGCCGCCCCTCCGTCGCCGACTGGACCGAAATCAACCGCGAAGTCCCCCGCCTCGTCGACGCTCTCCCCAATGGCCCCAAAGGCTTCGCCACCGTCCAGGTCTTCCTCGCCGGCGCCGTCCCCGAAGTCATGCTCCACCTCCGCAACGCCGGCCTCCTCGACACCAAAGTCCTGACCGTCTCCGGCCAAACGCTCGACGAGAACCTAAACTGGTGGGCCCAATCCGAACGCCGCCAAGCCCTCAAACAACGCCTCCGCACCCTGGACAACATCGACCCGGACGAGGTCATCTTCGATCCCCACACAGCCCGCAGCCGAGGCCTGACCGCCACCGTCTGCTTTCCCACCGGCAATCTCGCGCCCGAGGGCTCCGTCATCAAATCCACCTCCATAGACCCCTCGCTCATCGATGAACACAACCGCTACCTCCACACCGGCCCCGCCCGCGTCTTCACCACCGAAGCCGACGCCATCGACGCCATCAAACACCACCGCGTGGGCCACGGTGACGTCATCGTCCTCATCTGCGGAGGCCCCTTAGGCGCCGGCATGCAGGAGATCTACCAGGTCACCTCCGCCCTCAAAGCCCTCCCCTTCTGCAAACACGTAGCCGTCCTCACCGACGCCCGCTTCTCCGGCGTCTCCACCGGCGCCTGCATAGGTCACATCTCCCCGGAAGCCCTCGCCAACGGCCCCATCGGCCGTATCCGCGAAGGCGACACCCTCCAAATCTCCATAGACCGCAACAACCTCCAGGGCTCCGTAAACCTTATCGGCGAAAACGGCGAAAACTTTAGCCCCGAAGCCGGCGCGGACATCCTGAGCCGCCGCCAACCCCGCCCAGACCTCGCCCCCCACCCCGACCTCCCCGACGACACCCGCCTCTGGGCCGCCCTCATCCACGCCTCCGGAGGCGTCTGGGGAGGCTGCGTCTATGACACCGGCGCCATAGTCAATCGCCTCGCAACCCCCGCACCGGGCGAGTAACGGGGCCCCACACCTTTGACCTTCCACGATCTTCCGCGCCAACAGCGCCCCCACATGCACCTAAACTCCCTCGTGTCTTCTCCCGCAGCCCCGCAAAACACCCGTTGTCACCCGTAACTTACAGGCTGAAACTTCCTCGAACGTGTCAAAAGCGCCAAAGTCTCCTTGGCTTCTATGCCCCTCCAGGAGACTTACTCGTGAAGAACACATCCTCCCTCGCTTGCATCACTCTGCTTGCCGCCGCTTCCGGCGCGGCGAACACGCAGTCCGCTCACGCGCAGCTCCCGGTCCCGGCCAGCAATGGCACCGTCATCGCCTCCGGGCTGAACGGTCCCCGCGGCCTTACCTTCGGGCCGGATGGCAGCCTCTACATCGCCGAAGCCGGAAGCGGAGGGACAAACGCCACCGTTGGCAGTTGCGCCCAGACACCCCCACCCATCGGTCCCTACCATGGCGGAACTACCGCGACCATCGCCAGGCTCACCAGCGGCGGAAAGCTCGAAACTCTCGCCACCGGACTTCCCTCGTCCGTGGCGGCCCAGGGCGACGTGCAGGGCATCGCCGACGTCACCTTTCTCGACGGCAAGCTCTACGCGCTCGTCGCCGGAGGCGGCTGCTCCCATGGCAATCCAACCCTCCCCAACGGCATCGTCCAGGTCAACCTGAAGAACGGCAAATGGAACTACATCACTGACCTGAGCCTTTTCTATCTGGAACATCCCGTAGCCTTCCCCAATGCAGGCGACTACGAGCCCGACGGTGTCCCGTACAGCTTTGCGCCCTACGAGGGCAAGCTCTATACCGTGGAGCCGAACCATGGCCAGCTCACCGCCACCGGGCCGGGCGGTTCCACCTCGCAGGTCCTGGACTTCTCTTACCTCTTCGGTCATATGGTGCCCACCTCCATCGCGGCGGACAACAACAACCTCTACGTCGGCAACCTCGGGCTGTTTCCGATTACCTCCAACGGAGAACGCATCACAACCCTCTCTAAAGATGTCGGCTTCATCGACACAACGCCGGGCTTCGGCACCAGGCCTGCCGAGATCTACAAGTTCCGCCTCGCCGCCTCACGGGCTGGATTCACCACCGTGGTCGGCGTAAAGGTTGGTCCCGATGGCCTCCTGTATGTGCTCGAGCTCTCCGATACCGACGGCGGCTACCCACATCCAGGGGACGGCAAAGTTCTGCGGGTGAACGCTGATGGAACCATCGTGACCGTCGTCACCGGTCTCGCTGTGCCCACCGGTATGACCTTCGGGCCGGACCAGGCGCTCTACATCTCCAACCTCGGTGCCGCCCCGGCCGGCGCAGGCCAGATCCTCCGCATCGCCATCCCCATGTAACCCTTCCCAGCGCCTGTCGTCCGTACCCGCTGCGCAACGGACGGCAGGCGCCCCCTTCTACATCATGTGGGCGCGGCGCAACAGGTGCAGGTATCGCGGGTCACCCCTGGCCTTGTCCATCATCGGGTTCACGGCCAACGAGTCCTGCCAAAAGCAGTTCGTGTCCATCCCTCGCTCAAACGCGGCAAAAGCCCGGTCCAGGTCCCCGACGCGCAGGTAGCTCTCCCCCACTTCAAAGGCGCTGCACATCACCTTCGCATGCTCTTCAAACAGATGAGCCCTCGCGATCTGGTAAGCCTTCCATCCCCCTTGCTGGTACGCCGTTCGAAGCCTCCCAACCTCCTGGGAAGGGAACGACTCACGCAAACCCTCCATGTCCGCATCCACCGCCGCGGGGAGGTCGCCCATCATCTCCATGCTGCGGCTTAACCAGTTATCCACCAGGCTGATCCGCGGCGGATCCATCTCCGCCGATCGCCGAAGAGCCATCACCGCTTGTGGGTAATGACGCGCAAAATACAAAGCGGAGCCGAGATGGCGGTTGATAAAGAACGAGAGCGGATCAAGCTTCACCGCCCGCCGCATCTGGGCAACTGCTTCTTCTGGCCTCGATGTCGCATCCAGGTACACAGCCATCTGCATCGCCGCCAGCGAATCGTTCGGGTTCAGAGCAAGGCTCTTCCGTAGATTCCTGCCGGCAGCTTCCCAGTCTTTGGTATAGCTGAGCTCCACCAGGCTCAGGGCCGCATAACCCTCCCCGCAATTCGGGTCCAGTTCAATGGCGCGTCCTGCTTCCGCCCTGGCCTTTGACTCCGCGTTCGGGTCTGGATCGTTCAGCAGCAGAACTTCGCTCGCCAGTGCCTCCGCAAGCGCCGCATGTGCCGGGGCATACGAGGCATCCAGCGTCGTCGCCTGCGTCAGGTAGGACACGCTGCGCAGACCCTCCCTGCGGTGCAGAAAATAGAGCCCCCGCAGGTACGCGTCATAAGCGGCTGGATTCACGGGCCGGTGGTCCTGCCCATGCGTATTCGCCAGAACTGCTTGCGTCTGAACGGCAATCCGGCGCGCCACCGCGTCCTGCAACGTCAGAACGTCCCCTGCTTTTTCCTCAAAGCTCTCTGCCCAAAGGTGGCGGTCATCGCGCACATCGATCAGTTGCGCTGTAATCCGAATGCGATCCCCGGAACGAACCACCGTGCCTTCCACCACCGCATCCACATCCAGCGCCGCCCCGAGCCGGCGTAGTGGCTGCGCAGTCTTCGCCGCTTCCATCGCTGACGTCCGTGAAACAACACGTAAGTTCGGCGTCTGTGCCAGCTCCGTGATCAGGGCGTCGGTCATGCCCTCCGCAAAGTACGCCTGGTCCGCGCCGCCTGAAAGATCCCTCAACGGCAACACCGCCAGCGAGCGTATCGGGCCGCCCGCCTGCAGGCGTGGGTTCCGATACGGACCGAACAGCATCAGCGTCACCACCGCCAACACGGCAACAATCCCGATCCCCATCGGAGACACACGCCAGGACGGAGTCGCCCTGGATGGGATCCGCGGCTGCTCTTCCGTCGTAAGGATCCTGTCGCCGGTCTGCTCGCCGATAGCCGGAACTATGTCGGCGGGGACCGTCGTCGTGAAAACGGCACAGTAGCCGCCCTTGGGGATCTCGATCCGGACGCCGCTCGGAGCCGCCGTTTCGTAAAACTCCCGCAGACGCTGCCGCAGGCGCCCTGCCTCCACCCGCACCGTCGCGTTGATCTCCGGGTCGTAGTCCGGCTTCCGCTCCAGAACGTCCACGGCGATCTCGTACTCTTTCGGTGCAGCGCCTGCGAGCGTGCGCTCCACAACATATTGAAGAAAGGTCCGGCTACGCCCCGCCGCGGCAAAGGTCTTGGACGACAGAATCCGCTGCAGCTCGTCGCGCACGGGTCCGGCGTCTATTCCCGTTTCTGCTTCGCCCGTCATCTCGCCACCTTTTCGGGCCAATTCTAACCCTCCGCCCGCACCCGCTTTGTCGTCATTCGCCGTAGACGCTCTCACTCCATGCGCCTGACCCACGCCGCCAGGCCGGTTGCTTCACAGGGGCGGTGCAATCTCTTCAGCAGCGGCAGGAGCGTCCGCGGGGCAACCCATCTCTTTCCGCAAAGCCACTTGCGCACAATTAACACTGGAACGCGTAACCTAAGATCATGAAGGTTCACCGGGAGCGCTTCCACGCCGTCCCTATCCGAAACCCGCAAAGTACCCCGCTAACTCCTTATTCGGACGTACTTTGAGACAGAAGTACCCCAGGGGTAGGTGAGGTACCCCAGCCAGATGAAGATCTACAACACCCGCCAGGGCATCCTCGCCACCGACGACGACACCACCTTCCACCCCCTCCTCCTCTCCGACTGGGACGAGCTCGTCACCCACCCCGACCTCCGCACCCTCGTCCACGACAGCCTCCGCACCTCCCGCATCTCCGCCCGCACCCCGATCCCCGCACCCACCCCGGACCAGCTCCTCCCGCCAATTGGCACCCAGGAAGTCTGGGCAGCCGGCGTCACCTACTTCCGCTCCCGCTCCGCCCGCATCGAGGAATCCAAAGACGCCGGCGGCGGCACCTTCTACGACCGCGTCTACAACGCCGAGCGCCCCGAACTCTTCTTCAAGGCCACCGCCCGCCGCGTCGTTGGCCCCCACGCCCAGGTCCGCATCCGCAAAGACGCTACCTGGTCCGTCCCCGAACCCGAACTCACCCTGCTTCTCAATCCTGCCGGCGACATCCTCGGCTACACCGTCGGCAATGACATGAGCTCCCGCGACATCGAGGGCGAAAACCCCCTCTATCTCCCGCAAGCCAAGGTCTACGACGGCTCCTGCGCCCTCGGCCCCTGTCTGCTCCTCACCCCCTCCCCCCTCCCCCCAACAACCCCCATCCGCATCACCGTCACGCGAAA
>CAZZWG010000009.1:0-38470 GCA_964657685.1 Verrucomicrobia bacterium Tous-C9LFEB
CTGTGCTCAAGTCGGAGCTAAGTTGCCTTTTGTGAGTGATCAAAGTTTTACCTTCGTATTACGACATTACTCAGGTATGTACTTAAGTGCTTGCTCGTGTTACGACAAGGTGGTTACCTTGGCCCTACTCTTCTTCGAGAAGAGCTGGCCAAGCGCGGGTACACTATTGACCTTTGCAGCGGAATAAGAGCCAGCCCTGTCCCGTGATGCCTGCGGGATCTTTTAGGCGCTCTCTTACGTGATAAGGACAATCAAATGCGTAAAGGTCGTAACGCGATTAATGTACTCCTGTGCTCAATTGTCTCCGCGCTACTCGTCCCTTATTGCTCGGCCCAGGATGATTCCGGAACGGGTTCGGTTCCTGCCGGAAGTGGCACGCTCACTTTCAATTACTCAACAACTAACTACGAGTGCGGGGCAGTCTATGCACCAACCACCTACTCAATAACCACCTTCAGCAATTTCACCTACACCACGGCAGGTATCTCCGAGTCTCTGACCGGAGACGCTTCTGACCAATGGAACTACACAGGTACCAGGATGAGCGGGTGCCCGGGTCGCTCCACGGCCCCCCCGGTGACTCTACGGGGTTCACAGGAAGCCGTCATCTTTACTGCGCAGGCTGAAAGCGGCTCTGCAAGTGTGAATCTTTACCAGACTGGCTACATCAATCCGAAGTACATCGTGGTCGGTGTTACCTACGCTCCCCCAGGAGCGCAGAGTTTTGTCTCCTACACGAGCGGTTTGGCAATCAGCAGCACCACCGGCATCTCCAAGACCCTGTCCTCCACCACAAGCACAACAACCACCATTAGCGGTGGCGGGGTGATCAAGGGTTTTTACCTTGGAAAGGTGGACGCCAGTTCTTCCAGCACAGATACGCAGTCGACAACAAACTCCTCTTCCGTGACAATCAATCAGCAAGTGCAATTCACTAACAAGACTTTTGGAACAGGGGGCAATGTCAATAGTCCCGTAAACCATGACTACGACCTCATCTGGCTTTGGCTTAATCCTGTGACGACCTTCAGCATCGATCCAAACTTTCCGCAGGCGGTCTATTGGACTGGCTACGGCTATGACGAAAACGATCAGCCTGGAATGGATATCTATCCTGTTGCTCTCGGCTATCTGAACGGCGATCTTGGTCCGCTCGATCCGTCCTCTGCCGCTGTTCTCGCGCGGAGCTGGGCGAACAATTCGCAGGTATTTGGCCCCGGTCAGGTCGCGGGTATAACACCGGCGGATTACCCTGACATCGCGTCGGCAGATCCGTACTCTACTCCAGGTTACGGTGTCTCGCTCCAGCCCGGTATCTCCCCGGCAACTACAACGGATGGCAGATTCACGATTTCGGGCGGACCAAACAATGTGAACTCCAGCTTCGATTTCGTTCAGGCTCTGCCCGGGTCTTCTCCATTAACGCAGAGCTACCAGAACTCCTATTCCAACGCATCGACGCAGGGTACAAGCTCGACCAAAACACATCAGACGTCGTACAGCGTCGACAAGTCGATTGACGGAACCGGTTTCCTCGTAAACTTCAGCGCGAACGTGAAACAAGAGTGGATGTACACCACGACGAACACCACAAACAGTTCGTTAACTAATACTCAATCGCAAGTCGATATGCTCTCGATTACAGGGCCGGCCTGTAATTCGGCCACGGCTCCTTGTGTGCCAACCTACAGCGGTCCGGGAGAGTTTAATGTCTACCAAGACAACTTATACGGGACCTTCATGTTTAATCCCCTCTAGAAGCAGACAGCCCACTCCTGCCGCACCCCTGCCACGCGCGGGGGTGGGCGGGTGGCCCACTCGTCGACCCCGCCCACCTGTCTTCGACCATCATCCCCGCTTCCGCAATCCGCCCGTACCCCCGCCCGCCATAGGCGAGTACCGCGACGCCTTCCGCCAGGGCTACGAACGCTTCCTCCACCCCGGCCCACCCCCACCGCCGCCCGGCTACTAAGCCGCTTCCACCCCGACCAGCCTGCAAAACAAAGCCCCGGACCTCATCCAAAGGTCCGGGGCTTCTACTTCAAACAACAACCTACGCCACCGACAGTTTCACATCGATATTCCCGCGCGTCGCATTCGAGTAAGGGCACACCTCGTGCGCCTCATGCACCAGCTTCTCCGCCTGCGCTTTGTCCATCCCGGGAACATGCACCACCATCTCCACACCTACGCCGAAGCCCTTGGCGCCATTCGCCAGCGGCCCAAACTCTACACTGGAGTCGATAGACACATCGCTCGGCAGCTGCACCTTCTGCGTACCCGCCACAAACTTCATCGCGCCAATGAAGCAGGCCGCATACCCGGCCGCAAACAACTGCTCCGGATTCGTGCCCGTACCGCCGCCGCCCATACCCTTCGGCGGATCCAGCTTCGCATCCAGCTTGCCATCATCCGACTTCACGACACCCTCACGCCCGCCTGTAGCCTCGACATGCGCGGTGTACACAACCTTCTCTAAAGCCATCCATCATCTCCTGTCCAATCCTGTCCAGGACCGGACGGGGTATTGGATGCAGCGGTCTCGCCCCCGGCATCATGCGCACCCACCAGTAACTGCAATCCTTCCCGCACTTAGCTTTGCGTACAATTAACCCGGGAACCAGTACACTAAAGATAGCCAAACCGGTCCAGCAAGACGCAAACTACTGATCATCGGCCTAAGTCGTTCCGTTTCTGGACTTTAACGCTAACTTCCTTCAAATGAATACTTTGGAATCCATCGTCCGCGCAACCCTCCTGTTGTGAATACTTTGGGCCAAATCAGGGGGGAGGGAAAGGGTGCCCCACCTACCACGGACGACGTACCTCCTGTTCACACATCATTCACCTTCCAATAACTTCCCCGGCTACAATGGAGATAGCTCCGAAAGGTGTCTTATGCTTCACAATCTATCTGCTGGCTCCGCAACGAGCCCACTCTCGCCCCAACCCGATCTCCGCACCACCCTGCACCTCGCCCGTCCCGGCGACCGCACCGCCCGGCCCGCGGCGCAGGGCAGCGACCTGGTCCCCATCCTCTCCCGCCGCTGCTCCGCCTTCTGCGCCGAAGCGGCCGTTCTGGTCCTCGTCTTCGGTCTGCTGGACTACTTCATGATGAAGGGCCGCATCGAGATCCACTGGATCGTCGGCGCCCTCGGCATCTCCGTCCTTCTGCTCGCGCTCAGCATCGTCATCGAGTTAAGCGCCCAGCGCTGGATGAAAGCCCATCCCTAGCGTCCCCAACCAGCCGGACGAAGAAGACCAGCACTAAGCTGACCGTTCCGGCGTAAGCGCGGTCCGCTCCCTGAAGAGCTCCCAGGGCAGCAGCCACCACCCGAACAGAGCCCGCGTCTTCATCCAGAAGATGTGACGCGTGCTCTTGTTCACCGCGTCAAGCAGGTAAGAGGTAGCGGCCTGAGTCGCCAGCGTCGCCATCGCCGATCCCGTCGCGCCAAAGCGTGGAATCAGCGCATAGTTCAACGCCAGGTTGCCCACAGCGCCGGCAATGCTGCGCTGCAGGGAGATCTTCGTCAGATCCTCATGCACCAGCTGCATTCCGGAAGTGACACCAAGGAAGACAAACGGCCCGGTCCAGATGTGTACGCGAAGAATCTGCACCGCAGGCAGGTAAGCCGGTCCAAAGAGCCACAGCACAAGGTACTGGCCGAGAAACGTGACAAGCAGGGCAAGCAGCAGGCTCAGGCCGGCCATCAGGTCATACAGCCGCTGCAGGCGCGCGTAGTACACCGCCGGCTGTGCCTCCTTCTTACGCAACAGCCGAGGCATCACACTGGTGCAGATCAGCGCAGGGATCGCATACCAGATCTCCGACAACCGGCTCGCGCTGGCATACTGCCCGACAACGGCCTTGTTCATAAGATTGCCAAGCACCACCTGATCGGTGCGCATATACACGATGACCAGCAAGCTCGCGATCATCAGCGGCCAGCTTTTCTTCATCATGGCGACCCCGCGGTCACGGTGAAAACGCCAGCGTAAGAGGTTATGGTGATGCCTCGAGTAAACGAAAGCGAGAGCTAACTCGCTAAAGAGAATCTCTAGTGACGCAATGGCCCCAAAGGCCAGCAGCGGTGCTTTCAAAAGCACTGCGGCGACCCGCGCCAGATTGCTCAGAACGAAAACGCCGAGCTGCGGAAGGACGGTTAAACGAGATCGAGTCTTTGCCTGGAAAAAGAAATCAACAACATCCAGACCCTGCGAGATCGAGGCCGCGGACAACATGGCCACCATCGCGATGACAACGCCATCTTCTGCATTGGACCACCAGCAATAGCCCGTCGCGGCGAGCGTTGTGATGACGCTTGCAGCGACCTTCAGCCAGAAGGCCGTTCCCAGCACCTGCTCCTCATGCTCCAGGTTACGGGCCAGGGCGATCTCGCTGACCACAAGAACATCCAGGCCCAGGTTGGACACGATGTTGAACAACCCGTAGAGTGCAAAGGCATAGCTGAACGCGCCATACTGCGAGGGCCCCAGGTAGCGCACCACCAGTGTGCCTACAACGAGCGATCCGCCCATGCGCAGAAAGCGCCCGGCACTTACCCAGCCGATGTTGCGCAGCGTCTCCCAGAAGCCATGGCCTAAGCGCGCGGGCTGATCTGCCTGCAGGCCCGGAGCAAACTCGCTTCCTTCACCGCGAATCATCTCGGATTCATCCTGATGGAGATCTATCGTTACCACAGCAGGGTTCGCTCCGATGTCATCACTTCTACCTGCCCTGATGCCCGCAGGGTGACCTGCCGAAGCGTCTTGCCGGCCAATGACTTATGCACGTCGCCAACCGCGTCCGCTATCTCAGCGTGCTGGGATGGGTTGCCGATCAGGTTGTCATCGAAGGCATAGAAAAAGAGCCCTTTCACTCCGAGCGCTGCCTGCACTGCGGCGATGCGGCGCAGCCGAAGACCCTGCTCGTGGGCGCTCAGATGATGGAAGTCGTCCTCGGGTGTGAAGCCGGTTTCGGTGTTGAAAAGCGGAAGATCGATCCCCATCATGGAAAGCATCTTCTGCAGCTTGCGCGTGCCCAGAAGATAACCTGCGTTCTCACCCTGCGCGGGCACATTGTAGGTGTGAAAGGCTATTCCATCGCACCAGTGGCTGCCTTCGCCGCCGTGACCGTCTGGTGCGGTCAGATACTGGTACACCGCACTCCGTTTCGCTGCAGCGAGGGCCGGGAAGGTCAACGACAGCCCACCGCTCAGATCACCGGCAAAGCCCGGCGAAAGGACCCGAAGGCCTGGATCTACCCTTTTCGCTGCAAGGTTCGCCGTGCGTCCCACGCTGGCAAGTTGTGCGGCGCTGCCCGACCAGAAACCCTCTCCGCTCTGATCGAACCGCGGCTCGTTCCAGGTCTCCAGGAGATGCAGACGGCGATGACCATCGCCGTTATATCGATCCACAAGCGCCGTGATGAATGCGTCCACGCGAGCGAGATCACGCGGGGCTGAAGCACCGCCAGGTTGGCCGTACCGGTCGGGTGTTTCCGGCTGCCCAGCAAGCCAAGCCGGTGTTCCATAGAGCGTGTAAACGAGGGTGTGACGCATCGCTGCATGCGCCTCTACCCAACGATCTAGGGCGGACCAGTCAAAGCGATTCGGCGCAAGCTGAATGCGACACCAGGCTGCACCCTCGAAGTCATGGGAGCGAGCGGCTCCGTAAGCGAAGGAAGGCGCCGGTGAGGTTGGTGGATCTGCAGGCCAACGGTGTGCATGAAGGCCCACAAAGTCGCGCGGCACAATGATTGGTCCTTCCAGGAGGTGTGTTTCCGCAGAGGCGGCAGGCGTCCCCGAAGAGAGCCGCAGCAGTGCTTCCGCCCGGGCAGCAGCCATACCCGCAATAGCTGCACTGACCGTACGCACTACCTGCCTGCGTGAACAGGGAAGTGGCTTCCGCGGGCAAGCGACGGCGTGCACAGGCATCAGGCAGGCACCGGAAGGGTGGTGAGGGCGCGCGAGGACGAAGGCGCGGGCGCCGCTTTTGCGGAGGCGCCGCGGCGAAGTTCGGCGTAGGTGAGGAAACTGACGAGGCAGAACGTGAACCAGAGCGGTCCGGGGATCATGAAATCCGCTTCCGTGATGTTGTCGACAAGCATGGCAACCATGGAGAGCGAAAGCCAAAGAGCGGCTGTGCGATGACCTCGCCGCCAGGCGCGCGCGGCCAGCAGCCCCCCGCTGATCAGTACCCCAAGCAGCAGAATCACACCGACAGCGCCGAGGGTTACACCCATTTCCATGAAGCCGTTGTGTGCCTGCCTGGGGTTCCATCCAAGCTCCTGCTGGATGAGGTCGTCCTGTGTTTCCCAGAAGCTGACGAAGCCAAAGCCCAGCAGAGGACGGGTCATCCACTGCTGCCAGGTGAGCTGCCAGATCACATCGCGTCCTGTCAGTGTGGTCGTTTTGCCGGCTACGGCGAGGGAACGCTCTACCAGATGGGGAATGAACAGGAGCCCCATCAGCAGCGTGGTTCCGAGACTTGCGATCGCGAACGGCCGCGCGCGGCTTTTCAGGCGCATGATCCCGTACACGATGGTGGCCGATGCGGTGAAGATCATCGAGGTCGTGGACTGCGAAAGGCACAGCATGACGACAAACAGCACCGTTGCGAGTATCCGAATGCGCGTCCAACGCCTGGGAGACGCCAACTGCGCGATGATGCCAACACCCATGCCGATGCCGAGGTGATTCTTCTCTCCGTAAACACCCGTCCATCCCGGCGCCATCGTTTGCCGTACCGGGAAAAAGAGCTGGAAGACAATACTTAGCAGCGCGAGGAACACAACTGTTTTGCAAAGAAGATCTACAACCTCTTCGACATCGAGATAACGCGAGGCGATGACGCCGCAGAGCAGGAATGCCCATATGAGCGGACTCGCGCGCAGGATGGTCGATCTCGATTCAGACCACAGAATGGAGAGGGTGCTCCAGGAGTACAGGCCAAGGAACCAGGCATTATTGATCAGGGTGGTGGAACTGCCGCGAAAGGTGCGCACAAAGAGCCATGCCGTTCCCAATACCAGCACGGCGGTGAAGCAGAACATGACGGGGTTGTTGACGATGCCCGTTCTTCCGTTCGCGCTGGGCGTGAGCGAGCCGAAGATGTTGAGAAACACATCGGCGTCCATGCACACGCAGTACACGACATAGAACTTGGCGAGGGTGCGCATGTCCAGCTTCATGGGGCGGTATGAGCCTCACGTCTTCCGCCGGGGAGGGAAGTCAACACCGTCTTCACATAGGGCGAGATGGCATAGAGTGGCCACAGCCACCCGAGGTGGCGGCGACAGTACACCTGCCACTCCGGAAACGGGGACCCCTTGACGGAGTTGAGGTGTGCCCAGCGTTTGCGCAAAGAGGAAGCGCCATCACGCCATGTGCCGTTGCGTGGATTGTCGCTGCACGTGCCGACGAAGCCGGGCGCGAGAAACAGAGCAAAGCCGGCGGCCTTTGCACGAAAGCCATAGTCCAGGTCCCCGAAGGAATGATGAAAGATGGGGTCAAGATTGCCCAGCGTCCGGGCTACGACGGCGGGGATGAGTGTGCAGTTTCCGTTCATCGTGTCGCAGGGTAGAAGCGTCTCCGGATGCGGTTCGATCGCGATCAACTCGCGCCGCCAACCTTTTCGCCAACAGGCCCCGCCGTAGCTGCGCCTCCCCGTCACTGCATCCGCGGTGCTGCCCGTGATGATCGCGCCCGCAGTGTTCGCCGCGGCAAAACTGCCAAGCAGCGTCGAGATCGCGTCGGGGTGCAGAAGGGTGTCGTCGTTTAGCCAGACATAGAAGTCAAAGCGCCGTTCGAGCGCCCAGCCGAAGGCCATCCGCATGCCTCGATTCCAATAGAGATCACCGCTTCCCCTCAGCAGATGAACGGCAGGGAAGCGATCCTCGACTGCGGCGGCAGTGCCGTCCGTGCTGGCGTCGTCGACCAGCACGACTGTGAGCGCGAACGGGATACTCTCTTCCTGGCAGAAGAGGTGCTGGAGGCAGAGCAGGGTCTTTTCGCGCCGGTTGAAGCATGTCATCACCACAGCGACGCTGGGCTTGAGCTCGGGCAGCATTCCGTACACTTCTCCTTGTTGGTGGCCTGGCAAGTTCGGCTGTCTTCTATGAGCTAACGCGCGGTGTAGATGCTCGCGCCTACGGCTGCGCCGAGAATGGACGAGCCATCGAGCAAGGTCACACGCAGTCCGCTTCGGGGCACATACAAAACGTCGTTCACCTGCAACTGTGATTCCGTCTGGCGTTGCGAAGCGAGCTTCACGAAGGGGACCTTGATCATCTGGAATGTCTCGTCATGCGGACGCAGGATGTACATGCCATTGCGCGCAGCATCGAGGTTGGTGCCGCCTGCGAGAGCGAGCGCCTGATAGATGTTCAGCCGACCGTCATCGACCATCAGGTATCCGCCTGGACGGTTGACCGCGCCGAGGACGTAAACGACACCCGCACGGCGCACATAGACTGTGTCACCGGGCTGCACTGCCGTGGCCTGCAACTCGGCTAGTGAGCTGCGTCGGGTGGCGTAAACATGCTTCACGGGCGTGGTCGTTCCGGGTGTTTTTTCCTGGATCTCGATGTCTCCGCCGGCTGCGAGTGTCTCGCCTCCGGCGAGCGCCAGAACGTCGGCGAGAGTACGTGGGGCGATCATCTGGTATCGTCCTGGATTCTCTACCTCGCCCAGGACCGAGACGTAGCCGGCGGCGAACTGCACCATGGAAAGCTGCACGGCAGGAGCTACCAGAATGTCAGCGTGGACCAGGGCCTGCGTAATAACAGCCTGTGCCTGCACCAGCGTGCAGCCGGCAACGTGCACGCTCCCGAGCGTTGGAATGGACACGTCACCGCGGTCGTCTACGCGCAGCGAAAGTCCTGAATACTCAGGTATCCCGAAGGTCTCCATAGAGAGCAGCGTGCCGGGCGCCAATTGCGCCTGCGCTACATCCTCAGGTGACGGCAAGGTAGGGCTCTGGAGATTCGTGGCGGGGAGGCCTCTACGCTGCAACTTGGGATCGTCGATGTTACCGACGACGCTGGGTGTGGTTTGTTGCGCGTAGCTGGCCTGCACTACCGTGATCGCGAGCAACGGAAGCACAAGGGCGGCACATGCCACGCTTCTTAAAAGCCGCTTGAAGTGTTGCACCTTAGATCTCATAACCGAACCTGCTGAAGCCAGATGTCTTGGTTTGCGCCGCGTTGAATAGAACGCCGAGCACCGGCGCGCTTGTGCCGGCGAGCGTCTCCAGAACGCGGCGCGCATCGCGCCTCGGCGTTACCCCTGCGCGCACGATCACAATGCAGCCATCGGCATGCGCCGCGAGTACCTGGGCGTCGCTGTACAGCAGTGCCGGCGGGCTATCGATGAGTACAAAGTCGAAGTCTTCCCGAAGCTCTCTGATCAGCTCCGCAAACTGTGGCGAGCCCAGTAGATCCGGCGCATTTGCGCACGCGGAGCCAACCGGCAGCACCGGCACACCGGGAACGCCGGGCAGCGTGAGTAGCGCGTCCTTGTGCCCGAACCCATCCTTCAGCAGGCTGCTCAGACCTGCTTTGCCGGACTCCTGCCACGCGGTGGGTCCCTGGGAACGTCGCAGGTCAGCGTTCACAATGACCACGCGGCGCCCCTGTGCGGCCAGCACGGCGGCCGTGTTCAGGCACGTTGTTGCCTTGCCCTCGGCGGGCCACGGACTCGCAAAAAGCAGCACCTTGGCCGGGGTAAGATGCCCGTCCGTGAGAGCGTTTGCGCGGAAGCCGCGATAGGCTTCTGCAAAGCGTGAAAAGGGTTCGCGTTGGATCCACGGAGAGGAGGGAGATCTCTTCGGAAACTTTGGAATGACGCCAACAATGGAGGTGCCCAGCGCTTTCCGGGCAGCTTCTTCGGTGTGCATGGAGGAGTCGAACAACTCGATGCCCAGCGCTGCGAGGAGACCCAGTGCGAACCCAACGACGCTTCCCAGCATCACATCGCCGCGCTTCTTCGGGGACGACGGCCTGGTGGGTACGCGCGCTGGATCGATGAAGGCCACTCGCGAAGCGCCGATCCCGGTGGCCAGCTGCGACTCCTGCAGCTTGGCATACAAGTCCTGATACAGCGCCCGGTTAGAAGCCGCTTCGCTTTGCAGCAACAGCAGGTGGTCGGCCTTGGTAGTCCACCGGCTCACCTCGCCTTCTTGCGCGCTGACCTGGGCGCGCAAACCGTTCTCTGCCTGGGTCGCCAGGTCCATATCGCTGCGCGCCCGGTCGCGGATATGGTCCAGCTCTGTTCGGATCTGTGAGGCCAGAGCCTCGCGTTGATGTGCGAGTTCGAGCATCCCCTGGCTCTTCGCACCGTATTTGGTGGATGCGTTTGAGATCTGAAGATCTAACTGCACCTGCTGTTCACGAAGCCTATGCAACAGCGCAAGACCGCCGTTGGCGGAAGAAAACGAGCTGTCCGCAATGCCGGTCACCAGCGAGCTGCTGCCCAGGCTGAGCACCGCTTCCGGGTCGCCCGAGACGGCAACACGGTAGATCGCTTCCTTGGCCATGCGCGCAACCTGTGCGTTGGTCAGGTCATTGTTCAGGGTGAGAAGCCTCGTCACTGGAACGCTGGCCACCGTGCTGGAGGTGTCCGCGCTCCTTCCTGAAGAATTTGGTGAGGAGACGGCGATACCGGCAAGATCTTTCTCGTTTTCGCGCTCATAGGCCTCTACGGCGCGCTGGCTTTCCACTACCCGGCCCTTGAGGACTTCAAGCTGATCGGACAGCCACGAGGAGACCTGGGCCACCGCTGTTGAGCGGCGCGCCTTCGTCTGCTCCATAGACGCCTTCACAACACCGTTGGCGACTTCTGCTGCCCGCATGGGATCGCTGTCGGTGTACGTGACGCTGAGCAGCCGTGTGCCTTTCACAACGTCCACACTCAGGTGGTCGTGGAAGATCTTGATCACGCGTTCCCGCTGGTAGGGTGCGCGCTCCAGGGGGAGGCCCTGTTCCCGCAACAGTGGATCGTTGCCGGCGAGTCCCGCAGGCAAAGCATACGGCGCGCTGCCTGTAAGGTGGAGCTGGTCGATCACAGCCATCGCTGTGTTGTCGTCGTTGATTTCGGCTTCCTGTGTCTTCAATTCAGTATTGAGCAGTTCGATCGTGGACAGGTCACCGGTGCCATCGGGGGCACTCTCCAGTCCAAGCGCGTGCGTGCTTGCCTGGGCGAACTCCACCATGGCGGTTGCACTGAACTGCCTGGGAGTAATCAGTGCATAAACCAGGCCGGCGACCAGGCCGAGGAGAACGAAAGCTGAGATCAGCAGACGGCGCCGTAGCAAGCCTTCCCAAACCTCATGTAGCTCCAACTCCGGTTCGAGCTGCGAAGCGAGGACACGGGGTGCCGTCCCAGAGACAGTGGGCCTCTCGAGGGTAGCCTGTTCCGACAGCTTGGACCTGCTTTCCATATCGCTCTGAATTCCAAGGTCGACCTTACCGAAAGACGACGAAGGTGGTGACCAAGGACACGTTACCGTGCACCATATGCTGCTTCATATCCCAACAAGTGCGGCTTCGGCTTCGTCTTTTGTGGGATTGCCGTGTGGGGCGAGCATGCGGAAAGGGGACGAGGACCCTTCTACGGGGGATAGCAGACCGTCTACCTCTCGCCAAACCGCATCCACTGTGACCTCTTCTACGCAGGGCATTGGCTGACTTCGGTGAGGGTGGAACTTGCAGGCCCACTCACAGCCAAAGCAGGGCATCGCGTGGACCGCGAAGCGCGGCAGCGGGCGTGCGTCCACGACTTCAACGTCGTAGGGAACAAAACGTCCGAAGTGACCGCCCCCCAGGATGCAGACAGACGGAACGGCCATCGCCGCGGCGATGTGTATGGCAGATGTGTCGTTGGCGATCAGGAATTGTGCCCCTGCAATGACTGCGGCAAGCTGGGGGAGGTCTGTCTGGCCCGCGAGGTCTCGCAGCGAACACTTTGCCTGCGCCACGAGGAAAGCCGCTTCCCTGGTGTCGCCCGGTCCTCCGCAGACGATACCCGTCCATCCTGTGCGGTCGTGTATCCGTTCGGCGAGTTCGACAAAGCGCACTGCGGGCCACTTCCTGCCGGGATGCGATGCGCCAGGGAAGAGAACGAAGTACGGTCCCGAGGGCAGCGTCGCTGGCAGAGATTTGGAATCGTCCCTCCTCAACATGCCCCGAAGGTCTGCGACCCTGGCTCGATAAGGTACGTGGAGCAGCCCTCTGACCAGTCCGGCGTTTCTTTGCAGCTCACCTGAAGCGTCGGTGCCCAGGGGGATCAGCCGTGTGTACCAGCCATCGCTTACGCTGACGCCCGGCGGGTTCTCTGGCCCGATCCTTTCGAGAGCGCCGCTGATACGAACGAGAGAATCACCCACTTCAACGACCCGAGTCGACGCGGCGTGAACGGCAAGGCCGAAGCCCTGCCGGCGAAGATGCGCGCCCGTTCTGAAGCGGTACCGGAGATCCCTCTTGAAGCGCTCCGTCTCTAAGGGCAGAACACGATGGAAGATCCCGAGGTCTTGCGCCCACGCGCACCAGATCGCATTCCCGAGCAGCGTAACCTGCTTGCCCTGCAGGCTGTAGTGCTCGGCGATCGTACGCGCAGCGTCCAGCCAGAGAACGAAATCTCCGATGTGATCTATTCGCACCAGCAATACCCGTTCTGGCTCGGGCTTGACCGGAACGACCATCGCGAGATGGTCAACAAAGTGTAGAAGCTGGCGTCGCAACCAGAATTGCACCGGCCGGATGGCACGGGAGAGAGCCTTGCGGAGACGGGGCCGCCAAGCAAGCCTGGTCATGCTCTTACCTTCAGGCGCCGCCGGATGCGACCCAGTTTGCGCCAGGCTCTCTTCGGCAGCGCAGGTACGTGCCATCCGCTGATTTGCTGATCCAGCTCATCCATTGAACGCGATGCGATCATCGCAGGCGGGTGCCGCAGGGGAAACTCGAGCGAACCAACCTTCACACGCGGTGCATCCTTGGGATTGGTGACGTGTGTGCCATCCTCTCCGAAGCCGCCATTCTCCACAAGGTTGACTCCCGGTGTGATCGCGAGGGCGCGCCTGCAGAGATTGGTGTACATCCATTGGTAGTCCCAAGTGTTTGGCCCGGTGCCCTCGTGCATGGAATCGAAGATGGTCGTCCAGTAACGCAGGGCTGATTTCTTCGGAAAGATCTCGCCAAGAAGCCCCGAGGCGCGAACCTCGGGCCATGTGCTCAGCTGTTCATCATAGTGTTGCCAAGCGCGTTTCCACGTGGCCCAGCCCCAGATGTGGGTAAGCTCCGAGAAGAAGTAGCTGTAGGGCGTGGCAGCCCGGTCAGCACCGTGATTGAAGCCTGTGATCATGTTCACGCGAGGATCGTCGCGGTACCGCTCCAGCATCTCTTGGCAGAAGCGGAAGAAACTCAGATCGGGAAGGATGTCATCTTCCAGAACAATAGCTTCCTCCACATGAGAGAAGGCCCAGTTCAGCCCACTCACAATGCGCGCGCGGCAGCCTAGATTCTCCGGCGCAAAGTTTGTCATTACTTCACATGGCCAACTTACTTCGGACGCTATGCGCCGCACCTCTTCGCAACGTGAAGCCTCGCCGACGCGATCCGGCCGGGGTCCATCCGCAACGATCAGCAAACGCCCCGGTCGCGCCAGCGCCACGCGCTCCAGGAGCTTCCGCGTGAGGGCCGGACGATTGAAAACAAGCAAGATCACAGGCGTCGTCAGCTTCCAGGGGACATGACTGATGCGGTGTGATTCTGTACCGATTTGCTCCTCCGCGCTGGTGGCGTAACCCAAACGTGTCTCCGCTTTACTCTCCTTTACCTTGCCGCAACACCTCTTGCTTGCACATACCACAGCCGAGTCATACCCTCGAGCGCTAAAGGCTGGGTCCATTTTGCCGATAAGAAAGGCAATACCGTGGTGTGTGCCGTCCCAGGCCTCACCGCACCGGGAGGAAGTCTTTCATGCGGCAAGGGTTCAATAGGTTATGGCGAAGAAGAAATGCGACACCTACATTTACAACTATTCTGCGATTCACTCTGCTCCTTGTGCCGCTGCAGGGTTGCGGAACGGTCGAAATGGCCCTCCCTGCAGGGCCTGCCCTCTCCCTTTCTGCCACCGCGTTGTCGGTCCCCGTGGGCAACCACGTCAAGCTGCAGGCATACGGCTCGGACGCCAGCACCGGATGCATCTGGACTTCTTCGTTGCCGACGGTACTTTCTTCTGCCGGCGGTGGCGTATTTCAGGGCAGATCAAGCGGAACGGCGCAGGCAATGGTGAATTGCGGTGTATCGTCGGCTACTGCTTTGGTTGTAGTCACCTCGGTCGCAGGTCCGATCACCATCACGCATGGGGGCACCTATTCGGGTAATTGGATCAGCAACGATCCCGCGGTTGCGGCCGTCTCCATCCGCACCGATGACCCCGTTACGCTGCGCAACGCGACGATTGCCAGCCGCGGCGACCTGATTTCCGTCCAGGGCACCGGGCTGGGCGCCCACGTTTCGGTTCGTAACGTCACAGGCACTGCTCTTGATCCTCGTGTTGCGGGCTTGCAGCGGGGCAGCTTCCTCGTCGCTGAGCAGGTAGCCTCACTTACAGTGCAGAACTGCACAATGATAGGTGTACGCTTTGGCGTTAAAGTCTTGTCTTCGACCTCAACTGATCTCTCGATCGTGAAGAATCTGGCCAGCGAGTTGGAGGATCGTGAAACTGACGATCAGGGTGGTTTTCTGAACAACCGTCCAGATCTCGGCCATTTCGTCATGCTGAATGGGGTGTCGGCTCCAAACGGTGCGGAGATCGCCTGGAACCAGGTGGTCGACACCATCGGCCAGAGTTCCACAGAAGATGTCATCAACATCTTCAAAAGTCAGGGCGCGCCGGGTGCGCCGATCGCTGTACATGATAACTACCTGGAGGGGTTCTCCTCACCGGCCACCCCCAACTACACAGGCGTCGGCCTTATTACGGACGGGGACAGCAACCAACCCGTGACTGCCTACGTCACGTTTACCGCCAACGAGGTCGTCCATGCTGCCGGTTCAGGGATCGAGATCGCCATTGGCCACGACATTCTCGCCAGGAAAAATCGCGTGGTTTCCTGCGGTGTGGATGCGGAAGGGCAGTGGTACGCCGCCAGCTTCGTGAACGCCGTGGTCATGTGGAATTACTATGGCGCTCCGCAATTCACAAACAATCGGGTCGAGTCAACGTGGGGCGGCATGCTGCGGCCGGCACCTGACGGCACACCCATGATCGTGGATGCCTGGGCGCGGTCTGCCGATCTCAACACAACGGACGGCGTGCAACTGAGCAGCTTCACCGATCCGTGCTACCAGGATGGGCAACTCAACCTTGCGGCCGAAGACGCGGAAAGGACCTTCTGGCAGCGGAAGCTGAGTCTCGCAAAGATTACGCCCGGCGACCAGCACACTTTCTAGGGATGGCCTACCCCGGTTGGGTGCAGATAGACCTAGGGAGCAATCATCATCGGCGGTTCAAGGTAGGTGCGACCGCGCTTGAAAGAAGGAATGAGAGACGTGCTGCAGGGAAAAGGAATCGAATTCAACGGGCACGCGCTCAGCTTGCGGCGGCTTGGATGACCGACGCATCTCTCCTTTCAGGGGAGCCCGCCGATCTTCGGGTCGCGTTGCTCACCAATTGTCTTTCCCCCCACACCCTGCCTTTATGCGATGCGATGAGCACGCGAGTCCGGGAGTTCCGGGCGTTTCTGTCGGCTGAAGTCGATTCGTTCCATGACTTTCCGAAGGTACAGGCTGCCTTCCCCGTCACGATTCAGCGTTCCTTAAATGCCATACGTCTCCGCCGCCGCGATCACGGCTTCTGGTCCACCAATCAACTTCACATCCCTTATGACACGTTTCAACAACTCGCGAGATACCGGCCCGATGTGGTTCTTTCCTGCCAGTTCGGGACACGAACCTTGCTATCCGTCCTCTATAAGCTGAGGCATCCCGAGACTCGCCTCTTTCTTTGGGCCAATGTCTCCACACACACAGAGCAGAATAGGGCGTGGTATCGCCGCATCTTGCGAAGATGGCTCGTGCGCCATATCGACGGCGCCTTCGTCAATGGGGCCGAAGGGGCAGAGTATCTTCGCTCCCTGCGGTTTGCAGGTCCTATCTCCTCACTTCCGTACACCATCGATGAGACGCTTTTCCTGCGCAAGGCTTCGTATCGTCCAGCAAACGGGGTATTGCGCCTGCTGTACTGCGGGCGGCTTGATCCCTGCAAGGGCGTTCGGATGTTCTGTGAGCGGCTGAATGTGTGGTGTGCGTCAAATCCGGACACCCGCATTCAATTCGAGATTGTCGGCGATGGCGCGGATGGAACTGCAATCCGTGCTCTTTCTTCCGCGCCGAATCTTACGATTTCGGTCCTCCCCCGCATGGAGCAGAGCCGTCTGGCTCGTCGCTACCACCAGGCCGACCTCTTTGTTCTTCCAACCTTTGCGGATGAATGGGCAGTCGTCGTCAACGAAGCTATGCTCGCCGGCCTTCCTGTTCTGGGCAGTATCTATAGCCAGGCGGTTACAGAGATCGTTGTAGATGGCGCGTCGGGTTGGCACTTCGATCCCGAGAGCAAGCAAAGCACCCTTGCCGCCCTGGACCGCGCACTTTCCGCCACTCCGGAAACCCTGTGCATGCTTTCCGCGAACGCTATCCAGCGCATGGAGTCTTTCTCTCCCGCACGGGTCGCAAACCAAACCGTGCGCGTTATGCGCGAGGTCACCAGGAGGCATTCCCAGCCGGCCGCGCAGAACGACAGTGAGCCAGTACCCCTGCTGTCCGCCCAATCCCCGGAAGCGGTCCCGTGAAGATTCTCATTGCACACAATCGTTACCAGCAGTTTGGCGGCGAAGACCAGGTCGTCGCCGCAGAAGCGGGAATGTTGACCCGCCACGGTCACCATGTTGAGCAACTCTGCTGTGATAACGAGGCCATTCAAGACGGGCCGGCGAAGGTCAGCGCGGCGATCTCTTCTTTTTTCTCCTTGTCGACGTATAGTCGCGCACAGAAGCTGTTGAAAGCTTTCCAACCGGACATCCTCCACGTCCACAATTTTCTGCCTACCCTCTCCCCGTCGATCTTTTTTGCCGGCGAGCATGCGCGCGTTCCGGTCGTCCAGACACTCCATAATTACCGCTTGATCTGCGCCAACGCCCTGCTTTACCGTGACGGCAAAGTCTGTGAGGAGTGTGTCGAGCAAAGATCTTTTCTCCCCGCCGTGAAGCATGCCTGCTATCGAGGCAGTCGCATGGGGAGCGCTGTCGTTGGTGGAGGCATCGCCTTCCACGAAAAAGTAGGAACCTGGACCCGGCGCATCGCCCGCTATGTTGCCCTGACGGACTTCGCTGCACAGAAATTGTCGCTTCGCGTTCCCCCGGCCCTTGTTCGGGTCAAGCCCAACTTTGTTCCCGATCGCGGCACGGGGCTCCCGGGTGGCGACTTTCTCCTCTACGTCGGCCGTCTCAGCCAGGAGAAAGGCCTGGAAACGTTGATTGATGCCGACCGGTTAGCGCCTTTGCCGATGCCGGTCGTCATCATCGGCGATGGCCCGTTGCGCGACGTGGTCGACCAGGCGTGCGCGCGCCCGGGCAGTCGACTCCGGGCTATCGGCAGGCAGTCTGGCGACGAGGTGCTTTTCTGGATGAAGCGCGCGGCCGCCCTGCTTCTCCCCTCCACTTGTTATGAAGGCTTCCCGATGACCATCGCCGAGGCACTGTCCGTCGGCCTGCCGGTCATCGCCTCGCGCACGGGCGGCATCGGGGAGATCGTTCCCGACCGGCTCTGCGGGCTCTTGCACACGCCCGCGGATCCGAGGTCCCTACTCCTCACAATGCAGGAATTCTCGAGCATGACACCGGAGGCTCTTTGCTTGATGAGGACCTCTGCCCGGAACCGCTATCTGGACAAGTACAGCGAAAACAGAAATCACATCGATCTGATCCGTATCTACGCAGAGGCTGCAGGGGCATCTCTAGAGGAATGTGCGCCACAACTCGCAGGCATTGCTTTTTGATTCGTGCGATATGCCCGCTCAAAGCTGGTCCCTTCAGCGTACCCGGTCTTTGCGGACGCGAAAGCAGCCAAAGAAGTCTGGAGCGCTGGTGTTACCTAGAAGTTAGGTGCCCCTCACACATCTCCTTGTTTCCTAACCACCCGGATCCACCCTTGGCACAAGAGTTGTAGGTACTTAGGCGCAAGTACAATTTCCTAGATTCAAGAAGCACTCTAAGCTTCTTGAAGAAGACATGCCGGGTGCGACGAACTGATAAGCGTCGTATAGGAAGGTGTGTCAGCTTTAGATGAACAGAGAAGCTAACAACGCTCCGCTTCTCAATCCACGAACGATAGCTTCCATTCCTTGACTCGACTGCTTCGCTTTGCTGAACATGATCCTGACAGAAGAAGATTCCTTACTCACTGACGGCTCTCACCTGCTGCTGTCGCCCCTGTTCCCCGCTGTGGAGCCAAGGTCGCGTGATGTTCTTGGGGTGCCGGTCAGCTCGTTGACCATGCAGGAGGCAATCTCTACGGTTAACTACTGGGTGGAGGAGGCGGCGCTTACCCGTCTGGTGACTTTCACCAACGTGCACATGATCGTAGAGGCGCATGTCCGGCCCAGGTTTGGGAGTCTCTTGCGAAGTATGGATATGAACTGCCCCGATGGCGCGCCGATCTTCTGGCTTGCCCGCCGGGAGCACCCCGACGCTGAGAAAGTCTCCGGGCCTGACTTCATGCCGCTCTTCTGCGAACAGTCCGTCCGCTTTGGATACCGCCACTTCTTCTACGGCGGAGGCCCCGACGTGGCGCGTGATGCCGCGAATGCGCTCCTTAGCCGTTACCCGGGTCTCCAGATCGCGGGGCATCTGAGCCCGCCTTTTCGCGACCTGAACGCCGAAGAAACAGATGCGGTGATCCAGAGAATGAATGAAAGTGGCGCGGATCTCGTGTGGGTATGCCTGGGATGCCCAAAGCAGGAGACCTGGATCAACGAACACCGTCAGCGTCTGAATGCCAAAGTCGTTCTGGCGGTTGGGCAAGCCTTTGATATCGTCGCCGGTCGTACCTCCAGGGCTCCCGCTGTGCTGCGCAACTCAGGCCTGGAATGGGTGTACCGCCTTTGCAAAGAACCCGGCCGCCTTTGGAAGCGCTACCTTGTCACGAATGCTCTCTTTTCGCTTCTGCTAATCCGCGACAAAGTCGCTCGACGGATTGTTTAGGCTCTCAGTCGTTGCGCCTGTCATGATCCTCGTCAGATTTTCCACATCTACCTGAAGCACTCCGCTCTTCCAACTCCCCCCTGCACCCTCGCCTCTTCCCGTGATGGAGGCGAACGAATTGCCGGGTCAGCGTCACAATCAGTTGATCGAGGATCCAGAGCAAAGACCGCATTGCCGACAGATATGATCGATGCGTCGCAGGCTGCGAACTCCCCCGGTTCAGCAGGCCGCAGCAGGATTGCGCGCAACACGCGTGCACGACGCGCAACCTCTGCCTCATCCCAGGAGTCCTACAAGGCAATCAGAGCACCATGGGCCCGGTTGCGCAAATCGAATGCAGGAGAAGAAGTTATGGAGCATGGCGTTATTGCTTGGATCATTATTGGGATCATTGCTGGATTCATTACCGGCAAGATCATGAAAGGCTCCGGTTTCGGCGTTCTCATGGATATGATCGTTGGCCTGATTGGCGCGTTGATCGGTGGCTTCATCATGAGCCATGTTTTTGGCGCGGCCGCATCCGGGGGACTTATCTACTCGATCATCGTTGCCGTTATCGGCGCCGTCATCCTTACCTTTTTGGTTCGGCTCGTCAGCGGAAACCGATCAGCAAACCTCTAAAGTGTCGTCAGCGTTAAGAGTTCTAGCTGAACTAGAGCCAAAGGCGCCGAACTGAAGCGAAAACAAGGGGCACCAACGGTGCCCCTTGTTTTTTGGCCAGCAAAATATTCCCTTTAGAACTGGGGCTGTTCCTGGTTTGCGCGGCGGCGCATGAGCAGCAAGCTCGCAGCGCACAAGCCGGTCCCGAGCAGGAGGAGGCTTGTGGGTTCGGGCGTGACCGCGGAGGTTTTCACGAGAAAACTCTGCGGTGTACCGTCCGTCCAGCCTGCCTGATTGCTGAGCACGGGCGAGAGCACGGTGTACTGGTTAAGGAAGCTGTTGGTGAGGCCGGGGACCTCGTTCTCCGCAAGGGTGACCAGTCCCAGCTCGACAGAGTTGTTCCACGCGGCATTTTGCGCCGTGTTAGGGGCCAGGATGTACCACACCGCAAGCTGGATTTGCGCGTCGGTGTACGAGCTCGCATCGGCCATGGAGAAGAGGTAAGCGTCCTCCTGCAACTGAGCCGAGGACGATGTCGAGAGCTGTTGCCCCGAAACCTGCCACGTTTCGCCCGTCGTAATCTCGTCGTTGTAATTGATGCACATCATAGGGGTCGTCTGGCTAGCCCCGTTGAAGCTTAGCGCATAGGGGTAAACATAGGCATTTCCCGCGGTTACGCTGCTCGTGCCCTTAAGTGTAAGTGTGTCCGCGAAGCTGGCCTGTGTCGAGAGTGCGCCCACAGCAACAGCAAATCCAAGAGCCAAGTTCTTCAAAAACATCGTATTCTCTCCTGTTACCTACCACCACGCATACGTGGTGCTCAGGAAGGGTGGATCTGAAACTCAGCACCATCTTTGTGTTTGCTGAATTCCCGGGACCTTCCGTCAAACTTGGCGCGCCCAGTTTCCAACGCCGTCTTGCTAAGTACTTTTACTCTTGTTATCGACGCAAGATGAACTCTTGCCTGAAGTCTTAAGTCTCAGCTCGGAAATGCACAGTTACCTCAGGCCAACGCCCTGTGTCTTTGTTCTTCGCTGCTGACATGTACAACGTACACCGAAAAGGAAGAAAGGCATGCCCACAACTTGGTAACTCAGCCCCACCTTATGGTAAGCAACAATCGTACCGGTACTTTTGTGGGAGGGCGGTTGGATCTCAGCCTTCCACTGGCACATGCGCAAGATCGCTCTGCCATGGTGGTCCATTTTGCGGCGGACTCCTGTTTCGGCGCGACTCTCCTTTCTTTTCTCCGGATTGAAGATTTCAATGTGCCGCGCCCGTCTTATTCTTGTGGTGACACAAGGAGTCCGTTTGCGCCCCAACCGTTGTTTCCGTCGTCTGCTCACCAGCGCGTTCTGTTTTGCCGGGCCTCTGTATCTTGCGGCGTCTCTGCAGGCCCAAAGCCTCCCTACCGCCAGCCGTGGCGTGGTCCCTTCCGCTTTTGCCGGCATCACCGGAACCTACACCGGGCTCGATGGAGGCAGGAACCTGGGCCTGACTGCCGGGATCGACATCGGCTTCCGCCCTTTTTTCGGCCTTCTACCTTCCATTGAGGGACGTGGCACATACCCCATCAACAACGGATCAGTTGTCGGCGAGGAATACGCCGCCGGCGGTCTTCGTCTGGGGAAAAGGTACGGGCCGTTCCGACCGTATGTGGATTTTCTGTTCGGGCGAGGCGAACTGAACTACCAGAATGGCGGTCTTGCTGTCCCGCAGCAGGCTTTTCGGTACGTGCAGACGACGTCCAATGTCATTTCTCCAGGCCTGGGGTTTGAGGTCGACGTCACGGAGAAGTTCGCGGTCAGGTTCGACGGTCAATACCAGTTCTGGAATGTGCCTTTTGACCCCTCCGGAGCAACTCCGAATGCAACCCGTATCCACGCGATGCCCGGAACCATTGGCGTGGTTTACCGGCTGGGCTGGCTGCAGCACGGCCACCCCGCGCCCTAAGCTCGTGAACATCCCGCACCCTAAGCTCCTGAGGCAGCGTTCAGTACTGCGTCACGATCTGCGGGTGCCGGTGCAGCCACCAGCAGGGCCCGGCACCGGCTTCGGGCAGAAGAGAGCGGCTGCAGTTCACCGAGGTCGTCTCCTGTGAATACACCTCATAATGGTTGCCCTTCAGCGTAGCTGCTGTGGTTTCGGTCACGACCGCGGCGTCCATGCCATTTCCGGTCAGCATACGGAGCCTCCACAGCATCCAGTCCACTGGATAGGCCAGCAGCAGCACGGCGACGAGGATCAGGAGCACTTTCTTTAGGGGGCTTCGAAGGCTTGTCGGTTGGCGGGCACGCATACTGGGCAGAGTAGCAAACATGGGCAATCCCTTACGTTAGGTGGCTCCCGGGGCAATGTTCCGAATCCGCGAGGCGAATTGGCTCGTCTAGCATGGAGAGTGTTCATCCAATTTTCTGGTTCTCCGTTGCTATGCCTGGCGCTCCTTGCAGCTTTTCCCGCCCGGGCGCGCGCGCTGCAGGAGGCCACCCCCAGTCCTCCCAATCCGTTGCTTACACAGTCTTCTGCTCCCGCGCCGCAGACGGTGCAAAAATCTGGAGATCCGGCGTCCAGCGCTCCCTCTGCAGCGGGCATTCCAACTGCTGTGCAGGAAACATCCTCCTCTGAGAAGAAGACATCCAGCCAGGACCAGGTGAAAGCGGAGGAGAAACAGCGCATGCTGGGGATCATGCCCGCTTTCAACTCGGTGGAAGCCAGTGAGGCGAAACCTCTCCGTCCGTCGCAGAAATTCGACCTCTGGTACCACGCGGCTACGGATCCATTCACTTTCGCCACGGCCGCCATTGACGCCGGCATCGAGCAGGCAGAAGACACGTATCCGGAGTACAACCAGGGGGTTGCGGGTTTCGGTAAACGCTTCGGCGCTGCCTACGCGGACAACGTCGATGGCAATTTCTGGGGAAACGCGGTGCTCCCGGTAATTCTGCGACAGGATCCCCGCTACTTCCGGCTGGGCCACGGTTCCTTCAAGAAGCGCCTCTGGTATTCAGCAATTTCGACGGTTCGCTGCAAAGGCGACAACGGGAAATGGCAACCAAATTACTCCAATGTTGGCGGGAATCTCATCGGCGGCGCCATCTCTAACCTTTACTACCCCGCCTCGGACCGCGGCGTCGGGCTGATCTTTGAGCGTGGTCTCACCGTTAGCGCGGAAGGTGCGTTCGGTGCGCTTGCGTTTGAGTTTTATCCTGACGCTATCGCCTATTTCAGGCGCCGGCATGAACGCAAGATAGCGCAGAAAACCGGAACGCGAGTGACCGCTCCAGCGATGGTCCAACCCTAGTCACAGATTGAAGAGCTCGCGAAGGCGCTTCGTCTGGGTACGACTGACGGGGATCTCGGTGCCCTTGCGGTCGTCCATACGCAGCTTGTAGCTGGACTTGAACCATGGCAGAACCTCGCGAATGTGTTGAAGATTCACCAGATAGGAACGGTGCGCGCGCCAAAAGCCACCTGGATCCAACTGGTCGGCCAGTTCCTCCAGGGTACGCACATTGGCATCGCCTTCCAGTGTCTTGGTAACGACGCGTACACGGCCTTCCTCAATGGAGGCGAAGCAAACATCTTTCCCATCCACCAGCAAGAGTCGGTCACCCAGCCGGACCACGACGCGCCCGGTCCGTGGGGGTATCGCTCCCGCAGGCGCACCGCCCATGGCCTGCTCCTCCACCATGCGCAGGAGCATATCGAGCTTCGCCTGGGCCACTTCCCATAGTCCGGCACGGCTAGCCTGGCCCGTCGCGGCCTGCGCCGGCAGCGCGATGGGGGTAAGCTCTGGAGCCGTCCTGGCGGGTAAAACGGAAGGCGCTGGCGTCTCGTGGGGAGTGTCGTCGCCCTCCGCTGCGGCGCGCGCGCGAGCCCTGAGCTTGTCCAGTGTCTTGGCAAGGCGCTTGCTGTCGAACGGTTTGAGCAGGTAATCGACCGCGTTGACTTCAAAGGCTTTGACCGCATATTGATCGAAGGCCGTGGCAAAGACCACTTGCGGCAGCGGCGAGCGGCGCTCTGCGTTCAGCAGCTTGCGTATGACCGCAAAGCCGTCCAGTCCCGGCATGCGTACGTCCAGGAAGACCACATCCGGCCGATGCGTACGGATCAGGTCTACGGCCTCGATGCCGTTGGAACCCTGCGCGAGTATGGAGACGCCCCCGGCACTCTCCAGTAGATATTGCAGTTCCTGCCGGGCAAGCGGCTCGTCATCGACGATAAGAGCTGTAAGGGGAGCGGTTGCCATGGGCAGCTAGGCTCGACTATACGCTGTGTATTCGCGTGCTAATCGCTGTAGGCCCGTAGGCGGCCAGGGGCGCCATCCTGGGCCAGATCATGACCGCACGTGGTGCAGAAAACGTCGGTGATCTTCACTCCACGATGACAGGTGCCGCAAACCGGAGCCATCTGAAACTGGCACTGCGGGCAGAAATGGAACCCGGCGGCGATAGGCGTGGCGCAATTGGGGCAGCGCGACTGCACGGGCTGGCGGAGCAGAAAATAGACGACGGCGCCGATTCCACCCGGCAGTACGACACACACCAGCATCCATAACCCGGCTGACATGCCCCGGCGCTTGACGTCGCGGCTGACGTAGCCAAGCAGCAGAGCATAACTGGCCACAAGCTGGCCCCACGCCCAGCCCATCATCAACCGAAGCGGAAGCAGTTCGTGCTTGTGGTGCGGCATGACGCTATGGAAGATGTACTGAGTTCCCGCGAACAAAACGAACGCCAGCGCCATCGACCAGCGGGGGATCATTCGTAATTCGTCATCGCCGCTGGAAGCATCTGCCTGCCGCGTCGTCCACCAGGAAGTCATAGCGATTGCTCTCCATTGCGGGTGAAGCGGCGAATCCAGATAAGCGCCAGGACCACCACGGTGACCGGGAACGACCACAATAACAGAAGCAAAACCTGATCGCTTGCGTCAGGAACGCCGGTGGGAGTCAGGTCATAGCCGGCCATAACCGACCAAACCGCATAGCAAATGACGAGCAGAAGCGCCGAACAGATGAACAATGGAGCGAGCAGACTACGGGACCGCCGGCGCTGCTCCTGCATCTTCAGGGCTTCCTCGCGAATGACCCGGTGGGTCCGGTTGACCACTGACGCTCGCGCACCCCCGAGATCGGGCTTTTCGGGGTGCGGCGCCCCCGGGAACGGACGGAAACTCATGCCCGCGCTCCTGTTTCCTTGGGCCGGGCGCGAAGGCTGACGAGCGCTGGTCTTAACGCAGCCAGGCCGCGGTACAACCGGGATTTCACAGTCGAGAGTGGCGCGCGCGTGAGTGTCGCGATCTGGTCAAGCGACATCTCTTCATGGAAGCGGAGCGTCAGCACCTCCCGGTAACTCGGCTCCAGGGTGTTCAGCACAACAGCAAGCTCGGCGGCATTTTCCTTGAATTCATAGCGGTCCAGCGGGGAAGGACTTTCCTCCGCGATCTCGAACGGCCGTTCGTCTTCTCCACCCTCCCGCATTTCATCCAGGGACGCCATAGTACGTTTGCGGGAGAGATCAATGACCAGATTGCGTGCAATGGTGAAGATCCAGGTATCGAAGCGAGCCTTGCCGTTGTATTGCGCTCCCCGCCGTAACACCCGAATCCAGACTTCCTGGAACAAATCCTCGGCCACTTCGCGCTTGCCCGTTAAAAACATCAGGTAGCGCATCAGCCGGTGCTGGTAGGTCTCGATCAGCTGGTCCAGCAACTCGGGATCCTGACGTTTCAGCCCGCGCGCAATGGCAGCGTTTTCCTGCTCAATGGCCCGGATGGCTTCCTCGGTGAGTGCCTTCGCGCTTGTCACATTGGCTAGGACGGCGTTATGCAAAAGAAAGTCTCCCAAGCGCGAAAAATCCGCAGTGACAGTCTAACGGGTTCCGTCGCGGGTGTCTCTCCCGGCTGGCGCGATGGGTAGACTGGAGGGATGGACGTGCTTTACGGGATGCATCCGGTGAACGAGGCTCTGCGTGCGCGCGCCGCGGAACTCGATCATGTCAGCGTTGCGCGGGAGCGCGGAGCCCGGCACGATGCTCGCGTGGAACAGCTCCTGGAGCTCTGCCGCGAGGCCGCTGTACGTGTTGACACTGAGCCACGGGACCAGCTCACGCGCTATGCAGGCACCGATCAGCACCAGGGCGTGGTCGCTTTTGTGCGTGAACGTACCTTTCTAGCGCTCGAAGATCTGCTTGCCACGCCTGCTGGTCCAAGCGGAAGGCGCTTCTTCCTGGCCCTGGACAGCGTAGAGGACCCGCATAACCTCGGTGCGCTCTTGCGATCCGGCGACGGGGCCGGTATCGACGGCGTGATTCTGCCGGAACGGCGTTCCGCGCCACTTTCGGCCACGGTGGCGAAGACCTCCGCCGGCGCCAGCGAGCACGCCCGCATCGCCCGCGTCACCAACCTCACCCGCGCGCTCGAAGCAATGAAGAAAGCCGGCATTTGGATCGTCGGTCTGGATGAGCGCGGCGACCCCGCCTACACCGATTTCGACTATCCCACGGACTGCTGCCTGGTGCTCGGGGCCGAGGGCGCCGGGCTCCACGACCTGGTCAAACGCACCTGCGACTTCCTGCTTCGCATCCCGATGGCCGGCAGCGTCTCTTCACTGAACGTCTCCGTTGCCGGTGCCATTGTGATGTTTGAGGCTATGCGTCAGCGCCGGGGGCCAGTCGCCGCTCCCCGTGACGCCGCCCGCTCGTCCAAACGGGATAGGCCGCAGAAGGGCCTCGGATCTTGAGGCAAGCTGGTCTTTTGCGGTTCCACTCCCATTTCAGAAGCAATCTGTTGAGCGCAACCCTGTTCGCGGGCTCCTGCGCCTTTGCCCAGGCACCTGCGCCGCCGATCGCACCTCCGTCGCAAACACCGGCCCTGCCAGATACAACCCCGGCGGATTTGCCCAGGGGCGAGATCCTCATCCAGAGCCACGGCGAGCCTCCCTCCGGCACACCGCAACCTGAGCCCAGCGCTCCCCAAACTCCGCCGCGAGTGCCCGACGAGAACGCGAAGGCGACCGTCTCGGACGCGGAACGCAGCGCGCTGACGTTCACCAGCTACGATCTCGATGCGCGCCTCAATCTAGCCGGTGCCGGGCTGACGATGCGTGCGCGTGTAGAGCTTCGCAACACCGGCAGCACCCCACTGGCGCAAATACCGCTGCAGATATCCTCTACCCTCCATTGGGAGAGCGCCACGCTCGTCGAGGGGGACCGGCGGACGCGCCTGGCCCTGGCCCAGCATCAACTCGACACCGACGCCGACCATACTGGCTCTGCCTGGGAGGCTGTTCTTCCCCTTCCCCAAGCGCTCAGCCCTGGGTCCTCCATTGCTCTCGATCTGTTCTATTCCGGGACCATTGCGCAAAACGCAGGCCGTCTTACTCGTCTTGGCGCGAAGGCTGCCCAGGGCGAGATGGCCGATTGGGACGCGATCAGCCCGCAGTGGACTGCCCTGCGCGGCTTCGGCGACGTGCTCTGGTATCCCGTGGCAGCGCCACAATTGTTTCTCAGCGAAGGCAATCAGCTTTTCACTGCCCTCGGCCACGCCAAACTGCGAGACCAGCGCATCCGCACTCGCCTTCGTCTCCGCGTGGAGTACACCGGTGAACCCCCCGTAGCCGCCTACTTTTGCGGCCGTCGCGCCAATCTGAAAGCCACGCCGGACGACCCTGACGCGCCCACCGCCGCTGGCGCCGGAGTCGCCTCTGCAGAGTTCGCTTCCGCCCCTCTCGGCTTCCGTCTGCCCAACCTTTTCGTGCTCGACCAGCCCGAAACCCTGCTCGGGAGCGATGCGTCTCCTGGCTCAGCTTCGTCGACTTCGGAACCATTCTCTTCCAGTGCAGCCCAGCCACCATCGCCCCCACCCGCCCCGATCGCGCCCGCCGGCAACACCCCCGTCATCGCGCTCGTCTCCAATGACCCCGGCACGGGCAGCGGTCTCACGGCCGCCGCCATCCATGTTGAACCTCTGCTGACTGACTGGCTGGGCGCCCGTCCGCTCTCCGCCCTCACCATCCTCGACCACGACGGCCAGCCTTTCCAGGACGGCCCGCTGCTGGTCGCCCCCGCCGCCACACTGCAGACCTCCACCGAAGCGCCGGCCATGGTCTACAGCCTTTCCCACGCCTGGGTGCAGACCGGCCAGCCCTGGATGGACGAAGGCCTGGCCCAGTTTTTCGCCCTGCTTTGGGTTGAGCGCGAGCAGGGCCGCGCCGCCGCTGTCGCGCAACTCAATGACGTCCTGCAGACCGTAGCCGCCGTCGAACCCGACTTCAGCGCCAAAACCCAGCCATCCCCGGGGCAGCCGCTGATCTCCGCCTCCGACGAACTGTTTTACCGTCGAAAAGCCGCCGGAGTCTGGTGGATGCTGCGCGACCTCGCCGGCGAACAGCCCCTTCGCGCTGCGCTCACGGCCTGGCGCGCGCAACCGGAGTCGCAGGACACTCCCACCGTGCAGGCTCTTGCCTTTGAGCATCTGCTGGAGCGACAAAGCCGCAAAGACCTGGGCTGGTTCTTTGGGGACTGGATCCTTCACGATAAAGGCCTGCCTGATCTCACCATCGCGGATGTCCAGACCAGCCCAACTCCTGCGGGCGCGGGCCACGGCGCCGGTTTCCTGGTCGCAGTCACCGTCCGCAACGAGGGTGCCGCCACCGCCGATGTTCCCCTGACCGTGCGCTCTGGGCAGTTCAGTGCAACCGACCGAATCCGCATTCCGGGAGGCAGCCAGACCACGCAGCGCGTTCTCCTGGAGGCCTTGCCCACCGAGATCACGGTCAACGACGGCACCACACCCGAGGTTCGCGTGAGCAGACACAGCCGTCAGATCAACACAAGTCCGCAGTAATCCAGGCAGTTAGCGGGGCGTTCTGGGATAGTCGTAGGGTGACAGACTCCGTGGCGCAAGCACCGCTGGAGCCCGTTTCGTCGTCCCCGCCGCTGGCGCAGCCACCTGCACGCGATTGGACACTGCTGGCTCCAGCCCGGTACAGGTCTGCATTGCGCCCCACGGGTGCGTGCAGGAGAACTCCACCCGCGCCGCATCGATCCCTGTCGGCGGATAGGGGAGCACCTTTTCCAGGCCATCACCCAGCTGCGGCAGGTAACGAGCGGGGAGCAGCAGCGCGGCCGCCGGCGCGCTACCGTTCACATTAAGCACATAGCTGGTCGATCCCACATTGCCGCTCACTGTCACGGCTGCATTTGGGCCAAGACGAACCGGTGTTGGATCAAGGTGCAACTGGAGCCCGTTCCGATCCGGCTGCAGCCGCCAAACCAGGACATTGGCCGTCTCCGGTACCTGCGCTGTGGCCCCACCCCTGTCGTCCAGGGGAACGGTTAGTGCGACGGTACCTGCCCACTGCCTGCCATTCTGGGCCGGTGGAGCAGCCACCTCATGTTTTCTCCTTGGAACCTTCGCCGCAGCCGGGACAGCAGCTCCCCGCGTCAATGCCACATCCACAACCCCGGAAGGACGTAGATCCGTGGGCACCCGCGACGAGAACAGCGATGCCCAAAGCAAAGCCCAGCGCAAAGGAAGGCCCTTCCCCTGCAAAGAAGCCGCTTCCGGCTGCCCCGTCTGCAGACTCAACCGGTCAGCGCTGAAGGTGAGGAGATTGGCCACATCCACCGGCATCGTGCAGCGAAGATCGCGCAGCAAACCCGGCTGCAGTGTGAATCCAGAGCCGCAGGTAATTTGCAGATCCAAAGGCTGCGCCGGAAAGAACTCGGCCCGCCGCAAGCCGCCGAGCGTCAGTTTGCCGGCCACGCGCGCGTCGCCCAGGGTTCCGCTCAGCGTCGTTTCCAGATTCAACGAACCCCGCCAGCCCCAATCGTCGCCGCTCACCACCCGGCTTGCCTCTCCCAGCGGAGCCGCATGCCAGCTTGCGCGGAAGTTCACCGGAATCGCCGCCGCGGTGTCCGCCCGTCGCAAATCACCTTCCAACCGCACCGTCCCGGGATCGGTGATGTCGGTGTCCGTTCGTGCCGGATGGCCGTTCAGGCGCACCTGCCACACCTGCGCAGAGGGCAGCCAGAGCGCAAAATCAGCGTCCGTGAGGGAATAGGCGAGCTTCTCCACGCCCCTCTTCACATTGACGCGCCCGCCTGTCGCCTCTATATAAGGGAACCGCGGTGCCGGTCCTGCGTGCCGCTGATCCGTAGGCGCGCTGTTCACCCGCGAGGCGTGCAGCAAAACCTCAGAAAGATTCCAGCGGCCTTCCGTGTTGCGAACCAGATTGACGCTCGGGTTGATGAAGCGCACCGTCGAGAACTCCACTGGTCTTCGCCAGAGCGAACTCAGCCGCAGCGTGGCTTCCACGGCATCGGCCCGCACCGTGGGTTCCGACCCGAAATCCGGGTCCTCACTCACGACAAAATTCTGCAGCGTGAAGCCTGGCACCGGCAGAAGGTGCAGTGAAACGTTATCTAGGTGCACCGGCCGCCCGAGACTCGCACTCATTGTCTGAGCAATCTGGCCTCGGTAGCGGTTCGCGTTGATCAGCGGAAGCAAAAGCGCAGTGAGGCCAACGGCCAGCACGGCCAGCCCGCTCCAAAGTAGCCGGCGGCGTGGGGAAGACGGCCGCGAGGCGACGCGTGGGGGCGAGACACTTTCCGGAACAGCCGGATCGATTGCGATTTCGTTAGGGCGCAGGCGCATGGGCGATGGGGCGAGCCGCGGCTCGTGAAAACGGCTCCTAGCGCACCACGTGGAAGGTGCGACTCCAGCGTGTCTGGCTCAGAAAATGCGTGAACTCGTGCACGAAAAAGGCGATTCGCTCACCAACGCTGGTCTTGTACTCCTGATCCGAAGGCGTCTTGAAGGACCAGTAGACGAACATGGGCCGTCCCTCAATGTTTTCCAGTGGAACGAAGCCCCAGTACCGGCTATCAAGACTGTTGGTCCGGTTGTCCCCCATGGCAAAGACTTTGCCGGCGGGCACTACGATCTCGCCGTTAACAACATGGTCGGGCAGGCTCTCGGCCCAGACTGCCGCGTGATTTGAAGTGGCTGCCGCTTGAATCCCGGGAATGTCAGCAGGGAAATCGTCGCGAGAGTGTTCATAAGGTTGAGGTGCCCCATCGTCTTCGCGAGCATTGTCAAGAGAAAGTGCTGCGTCGCCATTCGTCGGCTGCTGCGCGTAAGGCTCGGTCCGCGCCACACCGTTGACGTACACCACCCCGTGCTCCAGGTGAATCCTGTCTCCGGCTATGCCGATTGCCCGCTTTACTAGGATGAGGTCCGGCGTCTCCGGATTCGGCTTCAGGAAGACGATCACATCGCCCCGCTGTACCGGCCGGTAATGCACAAAGGGCGCCCATTTTGTAGGGGGTGAAAGCGTGATCCGGTCTACCACCACGTGGTCGCCAATCAGCAGCGTCTTCTCCATGGAAGCCGAAGGAATCTCAAAATTCTGAAACACAAAACCAAAGAGGAACAGCCCAATCACCAGGACGACAGCCATCGAGGCGAGCGCCTCCAGCGGCGTTTCCGTGTCAGTCGCTTGTTCCTTCTCCACCCGCGTACCTGCCGGTTGGTCGGGCACCTCCACCGGCGCGGTCGCGCTCTGCTCCATCATCTCGCTCGAGGTCCTCACTCCTGATCCGCTCGTCTGCTGGGGACGAACGCAGGCAACAGTGTAACCGAGCCACTCCCGTTTCCCTGCAGCCTGCGCGCTCCCCCTCCCTCAACGTAGAACCCGGACCCTGCCCCGCACCCAACCCGCTACCCAACGCAGCCGTTCCAGGGGACCACCCCCTGGCGCGTCCGTTCCGTTCGGTACGGCCCAGTAAACCAGCACGGGCTGACCGACCACTGACGCCTCCGGTACAAACCCCCAGTACCGGCTGTCTTCGCTGTTGTTCCGGTTGTCACCCAGCACAAAATATCGCCCTTCCGGTATCAGCAGGTTGCCATCCTCCCGGAGCGTCCGCCGAAGAGCCAGCCACCATGCCGGGTCCACGTTCGGGTCGGTCTCATGCAGGTTCGGAAACTCATCCCGGTACACGTCCGGCCGCCCTGGCGTGTACAGCGCGTAAGGCTCCGCGAGCGGCGCATCGTTCAGAAAAACACGGCCGTCGCGCAGGTGCAGCCGGTCCCCTGGCATCCCGATCACCCGCTTGACCAGCAACCGGGACGGCTCCGGAGGGAAGTGAAACACCAGTAAGTCCCCGCGCCGGATCGAAGCCGGTGCCAGAATCTGTCGCTGGAAGCGACGCCAAAGCCCCTCCCCGGATACGGTGTATTTGCTCACCAGCACAAAATCGCCAATCTCCAGCGTGGGCACCATCGACGCCGAAGGGATCCGGTATGTCTGGAACGAAAACGTCACCAGAAACGTCCCAATGACCAGCACCCGAAGCACTGCCGCTGCTGTCGCCAGAACACCCGGACCGGAATGCTGCCTGCGTGCGGCCCCCTGCCTCACGCAATCTGCTCCGGATCGCCGATTTCGGCGTTCACCTGTCCTCGATCCCCTGGGTCCCGCCAGTGTGTCAGCGCCAGTTCGGCGGCCGCCTGCTGCGCCTCCTTTTTGCTTCCACCCTCACCCGAAGCCAGCCCCCGCATTCCCCCATCCGATCCTGCGAGCTGCACTTCCACGGTGAAGTGTCGCGCATGCGCCGGCCCGGACTCACCGGTATCCACGTAGACCAGCTTCCCCGCACCGACAGCCTGAACCCGTTCCTGCAACCGGCTCTTTGCATCGCGCAGCGCGGTTCGTCCCGGTGCCGCGGCCAGCGCTTCCCGGATGGCCGGTAAATCCGGTTCCACCAGGAGCCGCCGGACCATGTTCCGCACCGTCTGCAACGCCTTCTCTCCCGCCCGTGACCCCACCCCTGCGGACTGCGTCACGTCCAGATACACTGCCCCGATAACTGCCTCCGCCGTGTTGGCCAGGACGGCTAATTTCTGCCGGCTTTCAATGGTCTCCGCGCTCTTGCCTAGTCGCAGCGCGCCCCCCAACTGCAACTGCTCCCCTAGTTCAGCCATCCGTTTCCGGCTCACCAGCGCCGCGCGCATCCGCGTCAGCTCGCCCTCGCTGCGCTCCGGAAAGGTGCGCAGCAGGAGTTCGGTCACGACCAGTCCCAGCACGGCGTCGCCGAGAAACTCCATTTGCTCGTTGTCTGTTCCTGGCTCGTTCGGCTCGTCGCCCGTCGCCTTCGCTCGTCCCAGCCGCGCCTCATAGATATACGAGCTATGTGTCAAGGCAAGCGTGAGTAACTCAGCCTGCTGGAAGTTGTAGCCGAGCCGGGCCTCCAGGTCCTTCAGCCTGTCGCTCGTACCCTCGGGCGGCTGCACCGACGCGTCAACTGTCTTCACCCGGCTAACTGTCTCCCCGCTCACCTTTCGCTTCATTCGCTGAGTCTACTGTGGCGGCTTCGTGGGCTTGTAGGCTTGTTTCTGCGCCTTGCCGGTGGGATCGAAATCCTCATCATCCTTCTTTGGAGCCTGCGCCCGCTGGGGCAGTGCAAACGGCTGCTTGATCCCGCTTTCCGCCGCGACTCTCGTGTCAGGCCGCGCATCCCGCGCCGCCAGGGCAGCCTGGTACTCCGCCACGGCATGCGGACGATCCGGTGGGTTCATGTTGTCATAGAGCCGCCCGAGATAAATGTGACTCCACGCCACCGTCCGTGGATCATGGCTGATCTTCAGCGTCTCTTGAAAACCCTGGATCGCCTTGTCCGGGTCTCCCTCCATAAGGTCTATCCGCGCCAGCACATACCGCGCCCGTCCATGGTCCCCCGCCGGATCCACCATCGCCTTGCCCGCAAGGTCGGCTGCAGCCCCCAGGTCGCCTTTCATCAGGTCCGCCTCGGCCAGATCGACCCCTCCCGGCGCATGCGGCTTCGGCGCCGTGTTTCTGCCCAGCGGATCGCGGCCCGTCTCCGGGATGAAGACGATCTCCTGCGCCCTGCGCCGCTCCGCATCCACATCCATGCCGTAAATCATGGGTGCAATTGCGTCGCGGAGCCCGCCGTCGTTATGCTCCATTGCCTCCAGAGTCCGGTAGAAATACCCCGTGAGTACCCACCCCGCGCGTTCATCCCGCACAACCAGCACGTTCTGCGCCGCCACGTTTTCGCGATCGTAAATAGCCTTGGCCGCCTGATATTGGTCGATCTCCGCGCGCGCCTTGCTCTTCGGCCGCTTCGGTGCAGCATCCGGGATCGTATAGAGATGCGCCTCGATCGCCTTGATCAGGCACTCCGTCAGCAAGGCCTCCACATCGTTCTTGTACTCAAAGCCAATCGGCGCGTCGGCTACACCGCGCAACATCGGCTGAATGCGCTCCATTGCCGACCCACGGCTGTATACCATCGGTTCCACGACGTAATGCAGATAGATATGCCGCACGTCCTCCATGCGCACCGGATCGCCGGTCGCGCGGTCATCCGGTGACATCACAATGATGTAGTCCGTGCCGTAAATCCGCGCATTCGTTACCGCTGGCGATAGCATTGGCTCCAGCAACACCAGAAACCGTCGCCCGTCGTAAGTCGAGACCGGCTGATGCAGGTAAATATTCGTATTCAGGATCGTCTGCGTCATCGGGTCATGCACCCGCGCCGCCACCGCCTCATACTCCGCTCGATGCCTCACAAAGATCAGGTGTAGCTGCGTCGCTTCAGCGAAGGTACGCAACAGGGGCAGCACGTTTACCACGGCGGCAGCCTGCGGCGGCAACTGCGTCTCATCCACATTCGGCGTCAGCTCCGGTGGTGGTGAAAGATACAAAGCCAACGAAACATACTGCCCCACACTCTGCGCGGAATCCTGCAATCGATGCTGCGTTACATAGGTGCACATCGCATCGCGACTCGTTCTCGCTGCCTCGTTTGCGCCTAGAACCTCATTCAGTTCCGCCCGCACCTCTCCCCGCACAGGCGCGGAGCGCTCCAGGTCCGCGTCATACCCGCACACATTCAGCGCCGTCGCCACTTCAAACAGAGGTTCGCTGAACTCCAGCGTTACTGCCGCGCCCCCAGGCTCCACCTGCGCCACGCGCGGTCGCGCCACCGGATTGCTTTGATCCAGCGCCCGGCTACCCTCTGTAGGCGACGAGGAAGAGGAGGAACTCTGCGCTCGACCCAGCGGGCCAGAGAGCACAAGAAATACACCCAAAGGAAGAAGTCCGAGAAATCTGCAAATCACAGCGGTCTGACGCACGCGATCCAGTCTAGGGAAGCAGACCCAACCTGGGCAAGCTGCCGCCACGCCTTAGCTCTGGGCGGAAACAGCGGTAAACGTCATCATCGCGTGTCCCCGGACCGGTACGCCGAATACCGAGGCCGGCTTGAAAACGCTCGAGAGCAGATTCTGCTCGATGCGCAGCCGGGTCGCGGGATCGCTCGGGCCGTCGATTAAGTCGTAGTCATACACGCGGCCGCTGGCGTCCACCTTGGCGTCCACCATCACCGCTACAAAACTCCGTCCCGTCGCGATCGGCATGGGAACCGACTGCGAATACAGAAACTTCGGCGCGTTCAGATGCGCCATTCTCGCGTCGTTTGCCTGAACCGGAATCGCGCCGCCCAGGAACCAGGAAGCACTTCCCAGAATCACCAGCGTCGCTGCCAGTCCCGCGCCGAGACGCAAACCGGCCGGTGCCAGGGTAGCCCGGCAGAAACTCAAGAACTGTTGCCACGGGGAGAGATACCGCCCGGTCACAATTTCGCTTGCTAGCGCATCGCGCAGTCGTGCCTGTAATTCCATGGGTACCTGCGCCGGCCCGAGTTCCCCCAGAGCTTCCTGCACGGAACGCCACGCTTCAAACTCCGCCGCACAGAGGGAACACTCACGCATATGCGCAGCTAACTGCGCCATTGTCCGTCCATCCAGCGCGCCATCCAGGTATGCCGAGAAACCGGCCCGGGTCTGTTCACAGGCTTCGCTCAACACCTCCGGAACGGCTACATGCTCTTCGGCACAGATCACAACACCACCACACCTTCCTTCGATCTGATGCTGTTACGGGTCCTGGGACTTTTTGGTTCCTTTGCTTCTTTCACTCCTTTTGCGAATGCTGAAGCCGGTAAAACGCTCCGCAACTCATCCCGTAATGCCGCCCGTCCCCGCATCAGCCGGCTCTTCACTGTCCCTACGTTCGTCTGCAGAATCTCCGCGATCTCTTCGTAGGCGAAGCCTTCAATTTCGCGGAGCACCACGGCCGTCCGGAAAACCTCTGGAATCCTGTGCAGCGCCGCCTCTACCCGCTCCCGCAGTTGCGCCCGCGCCACATTGTCATACGGCGAGGCATCCCCGGTCGCCAGCATATCTGCCAGTGACAACGACTCGCCCTCTTCGTTTTCCCGCGCATCGTCGAGCGTGGTCTCCTGCTGCTTGTGCCGTGTCCACCACCGCCGCTGATTGGAGGCCTCATGCACAGCGATACGGTAAATCCACGTCCGCAGGCTGGCCTCGCCATGGAAGCTATGTATGTTCCGGAAGACCTTTACAAACACTTCCTGCGTTACATCGGCCGCATCCGCCGGATCCCGTAAACTACGAGCAATCAACGAGTACACGGGCCGGCTGTATTGAGCAATCAACTGAGCAAAGGCCGTCTCGGAACCAGCCTTCAACTCGTGCACGAGACTCAGTTCCTCGGCTCCAATCGCCAGCGCGCTCGCTAGATCGCTCATCGCACCTCACCATCGAGGAATACCCCGCGACTCTTGCCGCGGATTGACGACTACAGTAGGGCCTGGAATATGCCCTTGTCCAGCCATTCCTCGCTGGAGCTACGCACATCCCGAGAAACTCGGCAAACTTGTACTTGAAAAGCAATTGCGAAACTGCGCCGCCGGCGGCCGAGTGCTCGCTCACTCTGCTGGTTTAGACACCGCAAAGACGGTGCTTGTTCCCGGTACAGCGGCGTATCTGCGCCACTTTCACACCTTCCCTAACTCTCATCCATATCTTCGTCAAATATTCGCCTTCTAGCTATCCCACATCCAGCTTTCCCGGTGCATCTTTCGAGGTATCCGCAGGCATAACGGGCTTCAGCGCACTTGACTCGAACGTGGGCGCCAGCGAAGATAGAGGAGTTGTCTTCCCAAAGAGTGGGCCTGTGGCGCAGCTGGGAGCGCGCTTCCATGGCATGGAAGAGGTCATCGGTTCGATCCCGATCAGGTCCACCAAAATCCCTCCGTCAAACCGAATAGCAAGCCGAGTCGTCACAGGCACGCGCGATCCACCGGCCATTTTGCATCATTGGCCGAAATCAGTCCCCGCCCGCGGTCTCCGGTCCTATCGTCAAGCGCATGTCCTTGCTTCGGCACTGCTTCCGTTACGCCCTGTTCTCGGTCCTGCTCTTTGCCATGACCGCACCCGCCCTGGCAACCGCCACTTTCATCGCAAGAACGGGCCAGGAGCTTCTGGACGGTGACGCGCCGCACCTGCTTGTGACCGGTCTTCGTCCAGGCGAAACAGCCACGATCCACGCCTTTCGCAAAACCAACGCCTACCAGCCGCCTTCTTACACCGCCACACCGGTCCTGGCGCACGCACAGGCAGCCTTTCGGGCGGACCGCACCGGAACCATCAACGTCGATACAGCTATACCAACCCAGGGAACCTACAGCGGAGCCGATCCCCTCGGTCTGCTGTGGTCCGGAACGCGCTCGGACGTGGCCGGTGACCCCGCCCAGCCAGTAACGCGTGACCTGCCCCTGAAAGATGACGCGGACATCATCTTCCGTCTCGAAGCCCCGTCCCTCCGAGGGGTTCCCTGGCTCGAAACCCGCATCCACCTGACCGACGGCGCAGATGCACTCAGCATCCAGGACGTCGCCATCGCCGGGTTAAACGGTGCTTTCGCCCGCCCGAAGATCTCCTCTTCCACCCCGCTTCCGGCCATCCTGTTACTGCACGGCAGCGAGGGCGGCAGCGCGGCCTCAGCCCGGTACACCGCAATTCGTTTCGCGCACCTCGGCTACGCCGCCTTCGCCGTAAACTACTTCGCCTGGCCAAATGCCGGCATCGCGAACGTGCCGCATGCGCTCATCGACATCCCGGTCGAAACGCTCGCATCCGCCCGAGCATGGCTCCTGCAGCAGCCCGGCGTCGACGCTCGAAAGGTAGCCGTTTGGGGTGTCTCCAAGGGCGCCGAACTGGCGCTCGTCGGCGCCGCCCACTACGACTGGATCGACCGCGTCGTCGCCTGCGTTCCCAGCAGCGTCGTCTGGTCCGGCTTCGGACGCCCACCCGCCCCCGGCGAGGTGTACTCCTCCTGGAGCCTTGCCGGAACAGGGCTGCCGTATATTCCCTACGATCGCTATGAAGATGTACTCAGCAACAAGCTGTCAGCGTCCTTCGTTCACACGCGCAGCTTAGAGAAAGCCACACCGGAACAGCAGGCAGCCGCACGGATCCCCATCGAAACCACGAGCGCAAAGCTTCTGCTCCTGGCGGCGGCAAAGGACCACGTCTGGCCCTCCAGCCGGATGACGCACGACATAGAAACCACTTTCCGCAACGCCGGCAGGCAAGATCAACTTACCGCAATCATCTTCCCTGACGCCTCCCATTACATCTGCGGCACCGGCTCTGATCCCCAGCGCATCAATCCCGTCCACAACCCGGAGGGCAACGATCCCTCGCCGGAAGC
>CAZZWG010000010.1:0-4711 GCA_964657685.1 Verrucomicrobia bacterium Tous-C9LFEB
TTGCCCTTGTCGGTGGACTTCCAGGTGACGACGCTGGCGACGTAGACGGTGTCGGGGTCTTTCGGGTCGGCTTTGATGACGGGGAGATCGCCGCCGCCGATGCGGGCTTCGGGGCGGGTGTCGTTCTCGGGGGCGTGGACCCAGGTTTTGCCTGCGTCTTCGGAGCGGTAGAGGCCTACGCCGGCCTGGGTTGCGGCCTCGATGTAGAGACGGTTTGAGTCGTTGGGGGCGATGGCGATGTTGACCTGGATGATGTTGTCGGGGAGGCCGCCGCCGGTGATTTTGGTGAAGTGGTCGCCGCCGTCGGTGGATTTGTAGAGGCCGCCGTTGGGGCCGGACCAGGCGCCGTTCTCCCAGGGGCCTTCCTGGCGCTGCCACATGCCGGCCCAGATGATGTTCGGGTGGTTGGGGTCGATCTGGACTTCGGAGGCGCCGGTTTGATCGTCGGTGAAGAGGACGTTCCCGAAGGTCTTGCCGCCGTCGGTGCTGCGGTAGAGACCGCGTTCTTTGTTGGGGCCGTAGGGATGACCGGTGACGGCGACGAAGAGGCGGTTGGGGTCGTGGGGGTCGATGGCGAGTTGGCCGATTTGTTCGCCGTCGCGGAGGCCGAGGTGGGTCCAGGATTTGCCGGCGTCCGTGGATTTGTAGACGCCGTCACCGACCGAGAGGTCGGGGCGGGCGAGGCCTTCGCCGCTGGCTACGTAGATGGTGTTGGGGTCGGAGGGGGCTACTGCTATTGAGCCTATGGAGCCGGTGGGCTGGTCGTCCCAGAGGCTGTGCCAGGTGTCGCCGGCGTCGGTGGTCTTCCAGACGCCGCCGTTGACTGCGCCGAGGTAGAAGGTGGCGGGCTGCGAGGGTACGCCGGCGAGGGCGCGGGTGCGACCGGCGCGGAGGGGGCCGATTTCTCGCCAGCGCATGTCAGAGAAGAGGGTGGGGGAGACGGTCGAGGTTTGGGCGGGGGCGATCGCGGTGAGGGATGAGGTCAGAAGGGTGCCGAGTATCGAGTAGATGGCGCGGGTGCGAGGTGTCAAGCGACCTCCTGGGGCTGTGGCGAAAAGGATCGGTAAGGACGGGACGTCACCGCCGGGCTGCTGGACGCAGGAATGGGGCGGGGGGCTTCGTGAGGAACTGGTTCTGGCTATGAGACTGTTATAGACCATTCAGGCCGCGTGCGCGGCGGATTGGAGCGGTTTTGGGGGTGGCTGTACTCTCCCCGTGTTCGGGGCTAAAGTCCTCATTCGTTGCGCTTTAGCGTTGGACTTTGATGAATTTTCGTTGCACCGGAGATGGTGCATGGCTCCTGAACTGCGTTGCAGGCGCGTCGTGCGATGCAGCTAACGGGAGGGACTGCCCCTGTGTGTATGTTTAGACGACGGGAGAGAGGCAGATTGGCTGAATGACGCTGCTGGATGTGTGTTCGTACCTGGGGCTGGGCGCGGTGGGCGTGGTGGCGGTGAACATGCTGATCGGGCTGCTGATGGCGCTGCGGTATAGCCCGGTGCGCCTGTGGCCGCACCGGCGGGTGAACCTGTTTGCGCTGCACCAGTGGACGGCCTACCTGGCGGTGGCGCTGACGGTGTCGCATCCGGCGGTTTTGCTGCTGCTGCGGGTGCATCGGTTTCGTTTACTGGACGTGCTGTGGCCGGTGCACTCCTACCTGCAGCCAAAGATGAACGTGGTGGGGGCCCTGGCGCTGTACCTGGTGGTGGTGGTGGTGGTCTCGTCGGTGCTGCGGACGCGGCTTGGCCGGCCGCTGTGGCGGCGGTTGCATTACCTTGTGTTTCCGGCGGCCGTGCTGCTTTTCACGCACAGCATTTTCACGGATCCGGAGTTGCGCGATGGCAAGCCGGACCTGCTGGATGGCGGGAAGCTTTTTGTGTACGGATGTTGCGTGGTGGTGCTGGCGGTGACGGTGCTTCGCGTTCGGCTCAGCGTTTCTCTGCGGGGAAGAGGCTTGCGGGGGACGCGTTCTGTTTGAGGTGTCTTGCAGGACAATCCCGGCAGCGAACGGACCGTGCGGTGGTGACGGCCATCGCGCGTCTAGTTCCCTCCGCTACTTGGCGCCGCCCTCCGGAACGTAACGGTTCGCGAACACGTTGATGGAATGCATGAAGGTGGCCGGTGCACTTTCCGGGGTAGCGTGATGCGGCGCTCCCACCCAGCTTTGCACCACGTAGATATCGGGCCGACCGCCGATCTGCCCGTAAGCGTCGCCCTGCTGCACGATCCCCTGCAACCAGGTGAAGTCGGTAGCCTGCCCGCGTTTGTTGAGCGATGGATAATCGGCGGCCCAGTAGATGAGGCTGAACGGCAAGCCCCGCTGGTGGATCTCCCCCTGCATGTGTTGAACGCCCCGCCAGCCGTCCTTTCCCTGCACGTTGCCTGGCACGAAGTTCATCCAATCTACGTCGAGTCCGAAGAAGTCCAATCCGCGCACATTCATTTGCTTGAGCCGGGCCTGCAGGGCATCAAGGAAGGGCAGGATTTGATCCTTGACGGCGGGATAGGGCTCCACGTCGCCGATTTTCCAGGCGGGGTAGTTCTTGCGCACGAGGGCAATGTACTGTGCGGTTTGTTCAACGGCGTAGCTGACCGGCTTATGCATGGAATCGAGCGTATCGACCAGCGGTTCGTCGAGCGTGATGGAGTCGATGCGGGCGCCGTCGGCCAGGAAGCGGTCCCAGTTCCCGCGGCTTTTTTGAAAGGCGACCGCGCCCGTGGTTCCCCAGGGTTTGATGGCCCCGACCTCCAGCGAGAGCTTCAGATTCCAGCGTTGGATCTGCGGAAACCAAACACGAAGATCTGCGTCCGAGTAGGTGGCGAAGGCATGATCGGCGTAGTGCAGGCCCGTGAGGCGGGAGCGGCTCCCCGCCCAGGCATTGGGGTGCTCGAAGAGCTCGCGCATCGGTGTGCCGTTATCAACATTCGGAACGCCGGCCCAGAACTGTGGTTTGCGTTCGCTGTTCTGGGCGAGGGCGGGCGCGGCCAGTGCGAAGGAAAAAGCGAGAAGGCGCAGCGTTGACTTTCGCATAGGTGGGCTCCGTACAAGACATTCTGTCAGATGGGAGCACGGGACAGAGATGAAAGTTGCGGGAGTATGAACACCTATTGGTAACCGCAGCCTGCACCGTCGTGATCTGGCGCTCCTAACTACTTCCGAGGATGATTGCGCATAAGGAGTAGAAGCATGGGCGCACTTACTGTTTTGCTTGTAATTCTTGGAACTCTTGTTGTAGCTGCGGGTATGACTCTTTTGCTGGATGTGCTTGCGAGCTATTGCTTTCGCCCTGTGGAGACGACACAGACGATTGAACATCACGGAAGCCGAGGCTAAAGAAGTTAAGGACAGAGCAGCGGACCTATCGGACTCAGCAGACTCAGCGGAGCAGGTTGCGGCAGACGAAGATGAGCAGGGCTAGAGCATTTACCGGCTTTGGCTTTCCATGAGGTCGGCCAGTGCGCGGTCTACGTGAGCTTTGTGGTTCCGGGTGCGGTCTGCGTCCGGCTTTGCGGCAGGCGCGCCGGAGGGATGGGCGGTGGAGGGTTCACTGTCGCTTTTCATCTTCTGCGTCGCAGCGACGGCCTTTGCGTAGTTGGTGGCGAGAGCTTCCAGCTCGTTGCGGGCTGTTTCCGGGTGGTAGCCGATGCGGTTGCCGGTCTGCATGGCGAGGGTGAGTTCGTCGGGGACGGCGGCGGTGGCGGGGAAGTCTCCGGAAAGGGCGTCGTAGGCTTCGCGCAGGCGGGTCATTTGTCCGGCGAAGTTGTCGAGTAACGGACGCGATGTCAGGGAACCCGTGGCGCGGTGAACGATGACGGTGGTGGCGTGATGCACGCTTGAGGATGAGACCGGCACGATGGTGGTGAGTGTGTTTCCTTCTACGCGCCAGCCAGGCTCTTTTGGATTGAGTGTGAAGTGCAGGGGAGTTCCGTTGGCGGTGACGGTGGAGGGTGGCCAGTCGGCAGGGAGGCGGATCTCGTAGGCGCGTTGGGGCGGCATGCCGGGGTAGGTTCCGCGCACGGGTGCGATGGTTACGGTGAGGGTGTCGCCGATCTGCTTTGCGGTGACGTCGGTGGACGCGGTGGCGATGTTCCCCTGGTAGTCCTCGGAGCGCCCGGAGTCTTCATAGACGGTGTAGTGGGTTGTTTGCCCGTCCGCGAGAGGGGCGATTGAGAGGATAAGCGGGTCGACGGGGCGCTGGCCGGTGTAGAGCATGGGTGGTTCCATGGGGGTAATGGAGCCGGCTTTGAGAAATACCGGGAGTTGGTCGATGGCGTAGCTTCTTTCGACGGAGGTGGGGCCCTGGAGGTGCTTGCCGGTGGACCACTCGATCCAGTCGCCTTCGGGGATCCAGAGGTGTTCGGTGGCGAGACCTGTGGATGGGTCTGCGGGCTGGACTACAGGAGCGACGAGCATGTTTTCGCCGAAGATGTATTCGTTCTTCGAGGTGTAGGCCTCGGGGGCTTCGGGGTAGTCGTAGTAGAGCGGATGGAGGAAGGCGACGCCTGTGTCGTAGGTGCGACGGCCTTCGGTGTAGAGGTAGGGTTGGAGGGCGTAGCGGAGTTGGAAGGTGGAGCGCATGACGTCGCTGTAGGGTTCGGGGTAGGCCCAGATGCGGCGTTCGGCTTCAGCGTTCTTGGTGGTGTGGGTGCGGAGGATGGGGCTGAAGGCGCCGAACTGGAGCCAGCGGGTGTAGAGCTCGGGGTCGACGGC
>CAZZWG010000010.1:4811-32575 GCA_964657685.1 Verrucomicrobia bacterium Tous-C9LFEB
TGGGGCTGAAGGCGCCGAACTGGAGCCAGCGGGTGTAGAGCTCGGGGTCGACGGCGCCGGGCATGTGGCCGCCGATGTCGTGCGACCAGTAGGCATAGCCGACGTTGGCGGCGGTGGCGGTGAACCAGGGCTGATAGGCGAGCGAATCCCAGACGGAGACGGTGTCACCGGAGAAGCCGATTTGGTAGCGGTGGTTGCCGAGGCCACCCCAGCGATGGAAGAGGAGGGGGCGTTTGCCCTCGTGCTCCTGGTCGGTGAAGTGGATGTAGTTGAGCCACCAGGTTGGGTTGACGCCTGCGAGTTGGGTGTTGCCCTCCTGTTGCCAGTCAAGCCACCAGAAGTCGATGCCCTGTTTTTCGAGCGGGTGGTGGAGGAGGTCGAGGTAGTTCCTGGTGAACTTGCGGTCGGTGATGTCGAAGGGGACGTACTTTTGCGCAGCGGGGTCGATGCCCATGTTGCGGGCGAACTGCGGGTAGGCGTCTTCCCAGGGCTGAACGCCGCTGGCGGGGTGGAGGTTGAGGGTGGCTTTGAGGCCTTCGTTGTGGAGTTCGGTGAGGAAGTCTTTGGGGTCGGGAAAGAGGGCCTTGTCCCAGGTGTAGCCGCTCCAGCCCTTGTTGTGGCCGGAGGCATCGCGGACGCTGAAGTTGCGGCCAAAGGTTTGGTGCCAGTCCATGTCGATGACGAGGACGTCGAGGGGGACGTTGTTGTTATGGAAGCCGGTGACGAGGTCGCGCAGTTCCTGGTCGCTGTAGGCCCAGTAGCGCGACCACCAGGCGCCGAAGGCGTAGCGGGGCGGCAGGGGGATGCGCCCGGCGATACGGACGTAGTCGCCCAGGGCTGCCTTGTAGTCGTGACCGTAGCCGAAGAAGTAGAGGTCCTGGCGGTCGCCTGCGGGGCGTTGCAGGGCCCAGGGCTGGGTGAGCGCGTCGCCGTGCAGTGGGTTGAGGTTCGCGGAGTCGAAAAGAGGGCCGTGGTCGTCGAGGACGACCCAGCCGTCACGCGAGATGAGTCCCTCGCCGATGGGTTCCCGGAGGTTTTCGCCGCCGCGTGCGCCATCGAGGGTGCGGGTGGTGCCGCCGAGATTGCCGGTGGTGGGTGTGCCGGGATGCCAGGTCACGGCGCTGCCTCCGAGGTGGAGGGTGACGGCAAGATTCGCGGCAGTGAAGCCGGGTGCGGTGGCGTTGTCCTCGTAGACGAGATGGAGCCTGCCGGTGTCGAGGGTGAGGACGTGGCCGGCGAGGCTCTGGGTGAAGTGCGGGACAGGCAAGCGACGGTTCAGGACGATGAAGGAGGGATGATCTTCATACTTGCCGTCGGCTGCCCATTCCATGCGGATGAGTTCCGGTGTGAGCACGGTGAAGCGGGCGTGGCCTGCGTGAACGAGGGCAGCCGGGCTCGCGAGAGGATCGGCTGGTTTGGACGGGGCCGTTGCCGCTCCCCTGGGCAGGACCTGCGCGGAGGTGGGAAGGCCGGACAGAAGATAGCCGGTAGCGAGGCAGGCAAGGAGGCGAAAATTCATCCGCTCCAGAGTAGCCTCCTTGTGTGTCGCGTGGCCGGCGGATAGTCCTATAGGCCGCGGCGGCTCGCCTGGTCACATGTGCGGAGTGTGGTTTGTGCGACCGAGGCCAGTCAGGCTCCGAGTGGATTGCACAAGGGGGATTGATTGCGAATGCTTCAGGACACGGAGAGGCTCTTTTGGCTGAGAGCGTAACGCAAGAGCGCATTGGGACCGGCCAGGCCGAGCTTGGTGCAGATGGCGGTGCGGTAATTCTCGATGGTTCGACCACTGAGTTCCAGAGCATGGGCGATCTCGCGGGAGGTTTGCCCCTGGGCGATCTTGCGTACGAGGAGAAGCTCGAGAGGCGTCAGGGCCTGGAGCTCCGGGGAAAGCTCGGGCACAGCTTTGCCTGGCTGCATGGCTTTCCGTGCTGCCTCGCTGAGGTAACTGCCTCCGCCGGCAACCCGCCGCACGGCCTCGGCGACTTCCATGGCCGCTGAGGTCTTGATGATGTAGCCGCGGATACCAAGTTCCACGGCTTCCGCGACCAGGTCAGCGCCCGAATGGAGCGTCAGAATGATGACGCCTGTGACGATGCCCAAGCGGTTGATTTCGCGCATCACGGCCAGGCCATCGCGTTTGGGCATGTCAAGGTCGAGGATGACGATGTCCGGCCGAAGGAAGGTGATGCACTGCAGTGCTTCTTCCCCGTCGGCGGCCTCTCCGATGACCGCCAAGCCGCTCTCGCCAACAAGGGACATCCGAATACCCTGGCGCATCAGGGGGTGGTCATCCGCGATGAGGATGGTTACCGCGGCGTCGTTTGCGTCCTGCATGGTGAGCCTCGCTTTCTGTTTTATGTGCTGGGAACTTCGACAGTGACGGTGGTGCCAAGGCCGAGGGCGGAGGTGATCGTGGCGCGGCCTCCAAGGGCTTCAGCACGCTCCCGTATGCCGACCAGGCCAAGCGAACTACGGGTACGGTCCGCGTTTTCCGTCTCGAAGCCGTGTCCATCATCGGCGATTATCAGCCGAAGACACTTTGGCAAGCGGGTGATGGAGATGCGGACCGTGGTTGCGCCGGCGTGCTTCAGGATATTGCTTAGAGCCTCCTGCACGATGCGGTAGAGATTGATGCTTTTGTCCTTCGGAAGGAAGTCGTCGACGTCCTCGATGTGGCACTCCACGAGGGTGGAATCGCTGGTTTGTTTGAAGCTCTCCACAGAGGACAGAAGGGCCTTTGTCAACCCGAGGCGATCGAGTTGATACGGTCTGAGATCGTAGGAGATGGTTTCAACCTCTTTGATTGCCGTTGCGGCCTGCTGCGCAATCGTTTGCAGGGGGTTGATCCCGGTTCCGGACTCCTTGTGGGGCAGCATCGCGAGTGTGCGGATGAGCACGAGGTGCTGGCCGACCGAATCATGCAACTCGTGGGCGATCCGCTTACGCTCCGTCTCCTGCGTCAGGATGAGTTGATGCGTGAAGGCCTGGCGTCTTTCCTGTTCCCGTAAGGTGAGCCGGCGCCGGCGAAGCAGGGCATACGCAAGCGCGAGTCCGCAGACGACGGCGAGGATCAGCTTCATCCAGCCGGTGCGATAGAACGGGGTGAGAACGCGTACGGCTGTTGTGGCACCGGCTGTGTCCCACGCCGCACCGTCGGTTGCCGCCGTCTGCACCTCAAAGGTGTAGGCGCCGGGAGGCAGATGGGAGTAGTACGCGATGCGCCGCCGTCCCGCGTCGATCCAGTGTGCGTCGTAGCCCTGGAGCCGGTAGCGAAAGATCAGCTGTTCCGGGTTGTCGGAGCGCAGCGCGCTGTAATGAATTTCGAGATTACTTTGCCCGGGGTGCAGAACGATGGAACCCTGTTGCAGCGCCGCTCCGTCCATGGTGTGTTCTTCGATGACGGCGTGGGCCGCCGGAGGCTCTGTGAAGAGTTCCTGTGGATCGAATTGCGCTATGCCGATCTCGGTTGAGAACCAGAGCAGACCGTTTGGAAGCATGAGCGATCCCTGGTTGCCCAGCGGATCGAGGCTGGAAGCCGGCAGACCGTCCGCGTCATTCAAGAGACTTGTCTGGAGCCTGTTTCCGGCGTTCGCGAGGTGACGTGTGAGGCTTTCTCCCCGGATGCGAATCAGGCCGAGGTCGCTTCCCATCCATAGATTGCCGGACAGATCGAATTGAAGGTTATAGAGGTTGTCGGTGGGCAGGCCATCGCCGCTCGTCAACGCCAGAAATGCATGTCCGTCGAAGCGGACCAAGCCGTGCTCCTGGGTTGCCATCCAGAGTTCGCCATTTGCGCCGACCCGCATCGCTACGATTGCCCCGAACGCCCAGGGTTGCTCTGCTTTCACGGGCACCGCCGCGCCATGGATGGCATGGAAGGGGCCCGTGCCCGTGCCAGCCCAGATGGTGCCATCCGCCGCCTCGGCGAGGCAGCGTACAGAACCGGTGAGGAGACGTTCGGGCCGGCTGTTGCCGGAGGCCTTCATGCTGTAAAGCCCGGCGGTGGTGCCTATCCATTGGGTTCCGGCTGTGTCGAGCAGCATCGCCTGGACTGTGCCTTCGGCTGCGTTACCAGGCATGTAGGCTTTGTAAGCCGATGCGTGCAGTTGTTGGATGCCTGCTGGCGCACGGGATCCGACGAGGACGTTGCCGCCCGGAGTCTCGGACAGAGCTGTCATCTGGATCCAGGTTTTCGGCTTGTTGGCCGCGACGACGGGCGTAGCTATGGGTCCACTCGGAGTTGAAGAGAGACGCTGCAGATCAAGGCCGCCGGCCCAGACTGAACCGTCATGCTGCCGGAAGAGCACGGGCGCAAACTCCGGAGAGCCTGCCGTCGGAATGAGATCGAAGCGCCGCTGTCGAAATTGAAAGAGGTCAGTGCCGGCAGTACCTGCCCAGATGCTGCCGTTGCTCGCCTCGAGGGCGTGAAGAAGAAAGGGGCTGTGGAGCTCCGGCAGAGGGTAAAGGTGACCTTCTTTCCATCGCGCCGTGTGGGCCCCGTGATCGGTAAGCCAAAGGAAACCATCGCGGTCCTGGTAGGAGACAAAGGTGTGCGCGGGTACACCGTCGTAGTGGCGCAGCCCTCCCGCCACTACGCAGTACGCTCTTCCTGGCTGAGAGAGCAGCGAATACCAGACGCGGTGTTGCGAGTCCTCGACAATGGTTTCGATGTCTTCTTCAAACGGCTTCGCTTCCTCCGGGGGAGTCGGGAAGCTTGTCCAGCGCCCGTATGCGAATCGCTCTATGGCCGCGCCCCTGTGCCGCCACAACCCGGTTTTCGCGAAGTCGATAGGGCGCTTGTAGGAGAAAGGGATGAAGCGCAGAGTTCCGGAGGTTTCCTGCTCGGGATGCGGCTGCTCCAGCTTTCCCTCGCGCCAACGGCTTACCCCGGTGAGCGTATAGATCCAGACTGCGCCTGTTTCATCGCCATCGATGCGCAGCACGCGCGAGTCAGGCAGGCCGTTCTTCGTGGTCAGCGTGTTGAAAGCCCCGTGATCGTTGCGCACGACGCCGTGGAACTCGGTGCCCGCCCAGATCACCCCGGTGGCATCTTCCCACAGGGCGCCGAAACTCATGCGATCAGCTTCCATGCCTGCTGTGCTGGCGGTGGTGAACCTTGTGAACCCGACCCCGTCAAAGCGGATCAAGCCGGCGCCTGTTCCGATCCAGAGATAGCCGTCACGACTCTGCATGAGCGCCAGCACGGAACGCTGACGAGGATCCGGCCCGGGCGCCCAACTGCGTACCAGCAACGGGGGTTGCCCCGCAGCCCAGGCGTTGGGCAGGGAAAGTAGAAGACAAAACAAACCGACCAGCCATGTACTCCAGTCTTGCCGGGTGAGGCGCGGTTTAGGGCTTTGTAAAGGCGAAGCGGGCACTCCGGCGAGCATGGCCGGTTGGCGGGAACGCCGGCGCTCAGGGTTGCACAAAGATTACCGAGAGTGCGGCCAAGAGCACCAGAGTAGGGCTACACAAAATCTGAGCGCACTGTCTGCGGCGCGGGAAGCGGCCAGGTTTGTAGACCTAAGTGCACACTTCGTTTTCGTGTACCCCTGTCTATTTTGTACAGCGTTCTCAGTCCTGGAGTCAGGGGGCTTTCACAAGACATCCTTCCCCGGTCGCAAGGATATCTGCCGGGTTTCGTTGCGGCCGATGTCCGGCTGTTGGACAACTCTCGTCTTCTCCCTGGCTGCCTTGCTGGTTCGAGTGGCTGCACCGTGAGTTCGTCCGGCGCCGTTGCGGCTGGTGATCAGCTCACGATAGAGGTACTTGTCCCGGAGCCAACCCTTTTGCACGGTACATAAGCAGATCAACGTGAGTTTCACATGCCAATAACGCAGCGCTTTCTCCTGCTCCGACGCCCGTCCGCGACCTTCCTCACGCTGGCCCCCGAAGGAGCCGCCAGGTTGACTCGGCCGGCCGGTTCGGGGATTGCCCTCCAGGTCTCGGGCGGCAGCACAGGGCAGGCCAGCAGTGTGCTCGTTAACTTTTGCTGTCAGTAGATTGCGGGTCGTCTCTGCCGATCAACAGTCCGGACCCTCAACTTAGAGCCGACAAAAAGTACGAGAAGAAAGCCTGCATGTTCAAGCAGCCGTCCGTCGTACACGAAAGATTTCGTGTACCCCTACTCTGTTTTGCACACGCACCAAGCGCCTACGTTGTTCTCAGTAACTTATCCCGTTCCCCGAAGGTGCTCATGAAATTTCTTTTGAAACTGTTCACAGCCTCCGTCGTTCTCGCAATGCCCTGCTACGGCCAAAGCTCCGGCATCGCGCCCTCCAGCAGCGTCGCGGTCTATCTGCAAAGCGGCACCGGGACCACCGTTTGTAGCTTCCTGGCTACAGCGGCGAGCTACAGTCTCACCAACACACCCACAACGGGCACAGGCGCTGGTAAGGCGACGGTCAGCCCCCTTACGGTTGTGAAAGGTGTCGACAACTGTTCCTCAACCTTGCTCTACGACGCAGCTGCCGCGATTGTGATCACTCGCATTTTTGTTGTGATCGCGCCGCCTGCCGGTACGACGGGGCAATCGACCTACGTGCTGACAACCTCAGGGAATCAGATTTCAGAGTTCACCGACGCTACCAGCAAGAAGCTGAAGCTTGAGGAGACGGTCGCCTTCTCGTATCAAGATCTCGCCGTTGCGGAGACTTCGGGTACCTCGATTGTTGGGAACTGTTACGGGTACAGTGTCACGCGAAACGCGCAGGATCAAAACGGGTGCAGCGCGATTACCACGTTCCTCAATTCCAGACCTACAGCCCCCACTACCTACTGAGTGTTGCTGGCTCCAGGCGGCTGGCCGGGAGCTCGACGATGCAGGCGGGCAGAGGACACGATCAGCGCAAGGTCGCCGAAGCGACCTGCGCTGAGGTCGCCTCGTCTCTGCTGCCTGCCCTTGATTAAATGCTTTCCGGAACGCTGGGCTCAAGCCTGATCACGATCTCCTGCGATCCGAGAACGGGGTGGGTTGCGCGCAGATGCACACTGCCCGGCTGCTGCCCTGCGCGGAGCCAGATGGCCCCGGTGCCACCGACGAGCGAGAAGGGATTATCGCCGAGGATGGTTGCGGGGGAGCCTTTTAGTTCAAAGAGAATGGCATCTTCCGCAAAGGGCCGAACGCGGCCAAACTCGTCCGCGCAACGCAGCACCACGCGCGTCGTGTCCGCGCCATCCGCAAGCAGTGTTGTGTCGTCCGGTATGAGCATGAACTTCTGGTCCACGCCCTTACCGGAGTACATCTTCGAGATTACCTGCTTACCGGCGAGGAAGCCGTCAATGCGCAGATCACCCCAATCCCGGAGTTGCTCACCGAGAGGGATATTGAAGGGTGGATGGGGCAAGTGTTGAAATTGTTTGCGGTCCGGGTCACCCTCCCCCACCAGGCGAAAGCCTTTGCCATTGTCGACATAAAGTTTCAGGTGATCGCAGTTAGAGCAGATCAGTGCGTTGCTGAAACCTACGGATTCATCGTTGCGTGCCCAGTGAAAAGCGGGCTCGAGAACTATCTCTTCCCCGGGCTCGCACATGGACTTGTAGAAGCCTGCGGCGGACTTAGGTGTGCGAAACATGTCCATGACGCCGTGGTAGCAAATCCGGTCGCCTGAACCGAAATTGCCATGCGTGTTGTAGTCGAAGGCACACCAGCCGATGCCGCCCGCGTACTGCGGGTCAGACGCAAGGGTGTCGTGAACGCGCGCGTGGCGGATCACGAATTCCTGCAGGCGTTCCTTATCGTCGATGGTCTTGGCAGGGTAGGTATGACCGACGAATTCAGTGTTTAGATAGCGCGGGTGGTTGGGCTTTTTGAGCGGCCAGCCGAAGTCATTCATTGTGAAGACGTCTTCAAGAAATTCGGACTCCTGGAAGTAGCGGATGCCGCAGGTTTGGCGCGCAGAGTCAAGGGTGTGGGCCATGGCGTTGGTGCGCGTGTAGAAGTCGTGGTTATCACGTGACTCGTTGATACGCACGCCCCAGAGAATCACGGAGGGATGATTCCAATCGCGCCGCACCATGCGACGTACGTTGTCAACCGCGATGTCCTGCCATGGTTGCGGTCCGATGTGCTGCCAACCTGGGATCTCTTCCAACACGAGCAGGCCAATCTCATCGCAACCATCAAGGAAGTGGCGCGATTGGGGGTAGTGCGATGTGCGAACGATGTTGCAGCGAAGGTCGTGGCGAAGGATTCTCGCATCCTGCCGTTGTACCCGGGCGGGCATTGCCTGACCGACCCACGGAAAGGTCTGATGGCGGTCCAGACCGTGGAGTTTGACTATCCTGCCATTCAGCGAAAAGCCCTGCGGCGTGAACGTGGCTTCACGGAAGCCAATGCGCCGCTCGTCTTCGTCCAGAGGACGTCCTTCCTGAAGAAGCTGCACGCGGACCGTATAGAGGTGCGGCTGGTCCAGGTCCCATAGATCGATCTTTCCGAGGTTCCTCAAGGTTAACGTATAGGAGTTCGGCAGAGGCGAGGGAGGCTGCCGCGCACCGAGCGCCTGGTCCGCATCAGTTTCCTCGTGCTGTGAAATGTCTGGTTCGGCAAGACGCAAGGTAGCCTGCGCAAGCGGCTTGTTAGCACCGACTTTATACAGCGCTGCATGTAGAGAGAGATTGCGCACCTGCCCGACAGCGGGAGCACGGTCAAGGAAACACTCGACTGCCACCGTGGGCTCAGGTCCGAGCACGTTCTGCGGGCGAGCATAGATGTTTTCCAGGAAGACCTGCGGAACGACACGGAGTGCGACCTCGCGATAGATGCCGCCAAACGTGAGGTAATCGACCTCGTTGCCGAAAGGAGGTATGTCGGGGCGCTCGGAGGAGTCTACCTCGACGGCGAGAAGGTTCTCGGCGCCGGGCTTGAGGTGCTGTGTGAGTTCGAAGCTGAAGGGCGTGTACCCGCCCCTGTAGGAGCCGAGCTTCTTCCCGTTCAGGTAGACGGTCGAGGCCGTCATGACTCCTTCAAAGTCGACGAAGACGCGCCTGCCCGCGACATCAGACGGGATGTGCAACAGCCTGCGATAGAGGGAAGTGAACTCGTAGCTCTTCTCGTCGAAGCTGTGCCATGGAAGGCGGATGTTGGTGTGCGGGACAACAACCTGTGTGAAGCTCTGATCGTCGAACCCCGGCTGCAATGCCTCGCCACTGGTCTTCTCGCTGAAGCGCCAGTTCCGATTGAGGGGGTATACATTGCGACCCGGCGCGAGCGCAGGTTCCAGCGCTGCGACACGTGAGGACAGGGTGACAGCGGCGAGAGCGGCCGTGGTGGATTGGAAGAAATGTCTCCGGTTCATGAGTCCTCAAGGTGCTGGAAGGGGTTGCTGCCGGTGCTATGGAAACCAGCGACGTTCGGTTTGCAACCGTATACATGATAAGGGTTGCGGCGCTCGCTCCGCCAGATGTGCGTCCACCGGAATAGAGAGACATGCGGGTGATTAGTCTTCCTCCAGCAGCGCCAGATCCCATGGCCCGACGGTGACGGTATCTGTTGGCGCGACGGTCTTGTGCTGCAGCAGGTCTTTTGCCTTGGCGTAGGTGTACGTGAAGGTTACAGGCGCACTGGAATAGTTCAGGAAGTAGTGAATGCGATGCCCCTCGCGGTTGGTGCCGTGCTTGGCACGCAGTGTTGGCGGCAAGCCGCTGTCGCGAGTGTCGAGGCTGGCCTCGTGAAGGGTATCCAGCACCACGGCCTCCTGCAGCGCGTCGCTCAGCAGGGTTCCTTCGTATGTCAGGCTCCCGGCGCCGAACTGGTTGCGTGTGATTGCCGGCCATCGCCCAAAGAACGGATGATCGAAGAACGCCAGCGGCTTCGCAGTGGTTGGCTGAAGAAACTCTGCCCAGTCACTCACCTTGTTGTTTTCAACGCCTACATGGAAAGGATCATTTTTGAGAGCAACTGCATGCTCCAGGTTGGAGAACTCCTGGTAGGTGAAGCCTGCAGCCTGGCGGAGGGGACCGGGAGCGAGTTCCCAACGCACGGCGGAGTTCTCGTTGGTGAAGCCACTTTTGAAGGTCATCAGCACATGTCCTCCGCTGTGGACGTAATCGGAGATCTTGTTCAGCAGCAGGTCGTCAGCCACATACAGTGCAGGCACGATCAGTAGTTTGTATTGCGAGAGTTTCGTGCTGCCTGACTCGATCTCAGCAGGGAAGACGAAGTCAGTGCCGACATTCGCGTCATAGAGCGATTTGTGCAGTTGGGTGAGCACGCCGTTGTAGCTGCCCGCGGCCTTCCCAGGTTCCCACCCAAGCTGCTGTTTACGATCGAAAGGCATGAAGCCGAGACCGTTGGAAGAATCGACGCTGTAGAGTATGGCGACCTGGTTGGTGATCTTGAGGTTGACGATCTTCGGCCCGACCGTGGCGAGTTCGTGCGCGGTGCGCGAGACCTCCGCGTAGGCCCGGTTTGGCAGGAGATCGTGGCTAAGTACGCCCTTCCAGTAGGTCTCCTGGCCGGAGTGAATGGAGTGCCAATGCCAGTACTCGACCATGTTGGCGCCAGATGAAAGGTGGGTGTAGACATCAAGGCGCATCTGGCCGTCGTATGGGGGAAACTGGCCCGCGGAATCCCACCCCAGCGTCTGTGCATTGGTTTCGGTGACCAGGAAGTTTCCGTGCTTGAGTGAGCGCGAAAAGTCACCTTGCAGAGCTTGCCACTCCCCGTCCATGTGATCCTGCACGCCGTGGTAGGGGTTGTTCGCGACCACATCAAGGGACTTGGCTACCTCAACCTCGTTTACGTCGAGCTTCATCATGGAGCCGAAGTCCTGTGTAACGAATTGATCGGGGCGGCGGTTCCGACGAACCAGCGCTGCCTGGAACGCGAGGTAATCGGTTACGCGCATCTGCTGCCAACGTGACCACTCCAGCTTGTAGCCGGTGCTGGTGGCGTTATCACGCGTGGGCATGTCTGCCCAGGTGTTTACATCCTGGCCCCAGTAGTTGAGGAACCAGGCTTTATTGAGAGCATCGGTTGTACCGAACTTCTGCTTCAGGTGCGAGACAAAACCTGTGAAGACGTCATCGTTGGAGGCGCCGTTCGATCCTGTTTCGTTATCGATTTGCCAGCCGATCACCGCAGGATTGTCTTTGTAATGACTGACCAGATTGGTGATGACGCGTTCAGCGTAGAAGCGAAACCTGGGATTGTCGAAATCGATATTCTGGCGCATGCCATAGCGCACCTCGGCACCGCCGAGTGGACGGGCATAAAACTCAGGGTGTGCTTTGGCCATCCAGGTCGGCATGGAATACGTGGGTGTTCCCATGATGACCTTGATGCCTGCCTGACCCATCGCCTCGACCACGCGGTCCATCCAGGCGTATTCGAAGTGGCCGTCCTGCGGTTCCCATAGGCTCCATGTCGACTCGCCCATGCGGACCACGCTGATGTCCGCCTGCTTCATCAAGGCGATGTCCTTTTCAAGCCGACCGGGCTGCAGATCTGCCGGCATGTACTCGTTGTAGTAGGCCGCGCCGTAGAGCACGGTAGGAAGCACAGCGCCAGGCGGAGGCGTTTGGGCCTGCACTGGAACGGGAAGGCAGGCGCACAAAAGGGCGGTGAACGGGCCCAACAAGCGCGGCCACAATCGAACGGGCATGAACTCCTCCTGGAGAAGGGACAGGCAGATGCAGATGAACGGCGAATGCCCCTAATACGTAAGGGCGAGCCATGACGCTCGCCCCTATGTGAGTGTAGTTCCGGTTAGAAGAAGTAGCGGCCCGAGAACTGGAAGAACCGCGAATCCGGGGTGAAGTTCTGGAAGGTGCGCGACCCGGTGATGCGTCCGCCATTGGCGCTGTCATCCGCGGTTGCAGGAAGTCCGAAGGAGGGCGTGTTCAAGACGTTGAATGCATCGGCACGCAGTTGGAAGCTCTGCTCGCGGAAGGTAGCGAAGCTCTTGAACAGCGACATGTCGATGCGTTCGTATCCGGGACCATACCAGTTGTTACGGGGATCTCCGAGGAAGGGAAGAGCCGCTGCGCCGCGCACAACGGCACCGACGGGAACATTCGCTCCGGAAAGAGCAGGGTTGGCGAAGGCGCACGGGTTATACCAGTTTGTGGACGTTCTGACCTTGGTCGGGCAGACAGAGGTTCCTGCATTCGCGGGCGGCGTGAGATTGGTTGCGAACGGATTGGCAACGCGGATCGCATGTGCGGAAGCTCCACCCGCGCCGGTGTAGTTTGCCGTACCCACGGTGAAGGGCTCACCTGTCTGCGCGCGGAAGACCAGGCTAAGCGACCAGCCTCCGATGAGGTAGTCGACAGGTTTGGGAGCGTTGCTCATGTACCCGCGTCCCTTACCCACCGGGATCTCCCAGTTTCCATTGACGGTTACGCGGTGGCGCACATCGAAAGGAGAGTTGCTGTAGTCATAGTTGATGGGGAGGACGTTGGTGCCGCGATACCCCGAGTCACCGGTGCTGCCCAGGGGTGTGGGCGCGTCATCCAGTGAGTGGGCAAAGGTGTAGGTGCCAAGGAAGCTGAGACCTTTGCTGAGGCTCTTCTCCAGTTTTGCCTGGAGGGAGTTGTAGTTGCTTGCGCCTTCGTAGTCGGTGAAAGCGGATCCGCCGAAGCCGGGGAACGGCCTGAGGTTCTGTGTGTTCACCGTAGGATTGGCGAGCGTGGCGGGGCTGTTTGGGTCGGGGAAGATGATGAGATGCCGGCCATTGGAGCCGACATAGGCCAATGTAGCTACCATCTTCGGCGTGACGGAGTACTCCACGGAGAGATTGTATTGCTGGCTGTAGGGCGTCCTGACGCGCGCATCCGAACCGCGAAGGCTCGGTGTCGCAATGGAGTTGATGAGGCCCTGGTTGATGGCGTTGGTGAAGCCGGTTGCCAGCGTGATGCCATCGGTTGGGCAGTTGCCGGGAAGGCAGTTTGCGCCGCTGTTTGTGGCGTTGCCCACAGGATTGAAGTTGGAGTCAAACTCAAACGGAAAGTTTTCGCCGAGGTTGGGATAATAGCCTGCGCTTTCCAACCCGCCGAAGAAGATGCCGTAGCCGGCGCGCACGACGCCCTTGGTTCCGGTGCGATACGCAATGCCAATACGGGGAGCAAAGTCCAGGTGAGCCGATTGAATGATGCTGCGATTGGGCGTGTAAACGAGTTGAATGTTGTTCGCGGTAAGCAAGTTCGTGAATACCGGAGGCAATGTCGCGACCGTCTGTTGGGAAGCGGGGATGTTGTAGGTCGCGACGCCCGTGCCTACACCTTCCTGCGTTGGAATCCAGGCAGCCTGGTGATCGTGCCGTTCAACGTACGGCTCCGCATATTCGTAACGGAGACCGGCGTTGATGGTGAGACTGTCGCTCGCCCGCCAATCGTCCTGCACATAGGCTGCGCGGTTCCAACGCACGTCGTCCGTGTTGAACAGGTTGGAGATGGCGCCGTTGTGTTGGTTGTCGGTCAGGAAGTCGGCGACGCCGAAGCCGGTATTTGGGGCGGCTGGGTTGGAGGTATAGAGACCTGTGTAGCTGTAGCTGCCGCGTGACTGCGTTGGTTGTTCGGTGGAGAAGCGGATGTGCTGGAAGTTCACGCCCGCATGGATCGTGTGATTTCCGACGACCTTCGTGATGTTATCCAGGATTTGATAGTTGTTTTGGTATTCGTTCGACACGTAGAAGGTGGGCGAGCCGAAGCTGGTGATGCCGGAGATTGCAACATTAGGCAGACCGCCGTTTAACGGGCCAAAGGGTATGCCGCCCAGCCCGAGGCCTGCTGCTACGTTCGTATTGATGTTCTGTTGCAGCTGCGCAAAGTGACCGTACGTGTAGCCGAAGCGTGCCTCATTGGTGAGGTGCGAGTTGAAGATATGGGTTTCGCTGAAGGCAAACTGTTCGCCCAGATTCACAATCTGGCCGGTGTCCCCGAAGCCGCCACCATCAAGTACCGGCCCGAGTTGTCCCGGACGATTGCCGGGTTCGTGCGTGTAGCTCCAGCGGGCAAAGGCAAGATCATGGGCGCTGGCGTTGTAGTCCACGCGCGTGTCGTACTGGAAGGTGTTGTCCGTATCGTTGGTTGTGGTCTGGTAGTTGTTCGCAAAGACTCCGTTGTTGATATTCGGCAGAGGATACAGGTTCAGGATCTTCAGGGCGGTGGGATTGATTTGCGTGGGTAGAAGGGCGTTGCCCTGGATCTGGGTTAGCCCGCCTGAGCCTGGCTGGTAGAGCTGGATTCCTTTCGGTGTGCCCGAGAAGGTCGGGTTCAGCAGTTCAGAGAAGTTACCCTGTCGCATCAGCGCTGTAGGCACGGTAAGGCCAGTGTGATTGGCAGCGAAGATGATGCGGTTCGCTTCGGTATCGCCGAAGAAGAAGAGTTTGTTCTTGATGATCGGGAAGCCGAGGGTAGCCCCGAACTGATTTTGCCGGTACTTGGAGACGTTCGGGTTGAAGTATTCCTTGATATCGAAGGCGTCGTTGCGGGTATATTCCCAAAGGCTGCCGTGGATCCGGTTGCTGCCGGACTTGATGCTGGCATTGAGCGCTGCACCGGCGGAGTGGCCGAATTCGGAGCTGTAGGAACCTGTCTGTACCTTGAACTCAGCCAGGGCGTCCGGTGGCGGCTTGATGACGTAGCTTGCCCCGCCCAGGAAGTCGACGACGTTGGTGTTGTTGTCGATGCCGTCCAGAATGAAATTGTTCTGCTCAGCGCGCTGGCCATTTGCGTTGAAGTCGCCTTTGCCGGCACCGCGCGAACCGTTGGGCGGGGCAACGCCCGCGGTCAGTTGCGCGATGTAGACCCAGTTGCGTCCGTTCAGCGGAGTCTGATCAATGGTTTTCGCGTCGATGACCTGCCCCGTCGAGGCTTCTTCCGATTGCAGCAGAGGAGGCGCTGCTGTGACGTCAACAATTTCGGTCACCGCACCGGTCGAGAGGGTGATGTCCACGGCGCGCCGCTGCTGGACGTCCACTGTCACGTTTTCCTGGGTTACCGTGGCAAAGCCGGGGTGCGTGGCTGTGATTTTGTAGTTGCCGATCTTGACGGGGGAGAAGGTGTAGATGCCGCTTGTGTCGGACTTACCCGTGAGTACGAGCCCGTTGTCGGTGTCGGTCAAGGTGACTGTCGCACCAGGGATTGTCGCGCCTGTACTGTCTTTGATGACACCCGTGACTGCGCCCTGATCGACCTGGGCGAGCAGGGGCAGGCTCATAAGGATCATGAAGAGAGAGAGTGCGAAAGGGCGGATGTAGCTCGTGACAAACCTCATGGAGGATCTCCTGGAGTGAGGCGCTGTTTTTCGCAGCTAACGAATCTGCGATGTTTGCAAACGTATACAAAAGGGCGAAACTCTTGGTCCTGCTGAGTGGGCTCAGGTTAGGGTCGGTAGCAGATTTTGGAGCACGTTGATGCTCACCCAGATGTGGCGAAGCTGTCAACCGTATTTCGCAATTATCTTCGAGTCGGTGTATACGCATTCAGCAGTGCAATTTGCCCCTTGCCGCCGACCGAGCCATCGGCGTAGATTGGCGTGGCTGGGCGGAGATTGGATCATGTTTCGTTCAGGCATGCAGCGTCAGGAGCTCCCGGCAAAGGTCGTGTGGATGGTGATCGTATCTGCATGGAGTCTTGCTGCTCCCTTGATGGTCGAAGCGCAGGCCCACGCAGGAAGCGATCCGCACCACGACGCGGAGCGAATGGCCGCGTTGTCGGCCTACGACGCGGGACGGACCGCGGAAGCGGAAGCCAGGTTGAATCGTTTGTCGGTGCGCTACCCTCATGACTTTGAGGTTCAGGAAGCCCTGGGCCTTGTTGACGCTGAATCCGGTGACATGACGGCAGCTTTGCCGCATCTTGCGGCGGCAGTGGCGGCCAACCCACGTGATGCCGGAGCGAACGCGAATCTGGGCGCGGCCTACCTGGCGCTGAAGCAAATTCCTGAAGCGGTGAAGACGCTGACCAAGGCCGCGGGTCTGGAAGGCGCAAACCCGGAGGTCCAAGCCAATCTGGGTCGCGCGCTGTTTCTGGATCATCAACCTGCTCCCGCGGCGGAGGCGTTAGGCCGAGCCAGCCGGCTTCGGCCCGAGGACTCCGATCTGCGTTACGATTGGGCGCTCGCGCTGGATGCGAACCACCAGAGCGCGGCCGCTTTGAATGTGCTGGATGGCATTGTGCCGGCGGGACGAACAGCGGGCGTGGAGTCGCTATGGGGCGATGTGGCGGAGCACGCGGGTAAGTATGAGCAGGCTGTCCAGCATATGCAAGCGGCGGCGAGACTCGATGCGAGTGAACCGGCTCTCTACGCGCTTACCGTTGAACTTCTGCGGCATTGGACCTGGCAGCCGGCGGGACATATTGCGGATTTCGGGTTATCGAAGTTTCCGGAAAGCGAGCGTTTGCGATTTGCGAAGGGAGTTGCGCTGTACGGGGACACGCAGTACGCCAAAGCCGCGGATGTCTTTGCGGAACTCGTGCAGAAGGCCCCGGACGATGCGAGCTACGCCGATCTGCTGGGGCGAAGCTGTGCGGCATTGGGCGGCACGGTGTCTGCCAACTGCGGTGCGCTGACCGGGCTTGCCGAACAGCATCCGCAGAACGCGCGGCTCGCGGTTTTTGCGGCCATCAGTATTTTGCACAGTCCAGACGGCGCTGCCGAGCTTGAGAAAGCAGAGGCGTTGCTGCGGCAAAGCCTGGCACGTGATCCCCAGTTCGCGGAAGCGTGGTACCAACTGGGCGTGCTGCAGCAGCAACGCCAGGATTGGCAGGCCAGCGAGGCTTCCTTCCGCAAGGCGATCGCGCTACGCCCTGAATACGCGGAAGCGCATTACAGGCTTTCACGCGCCTATTCACATACAGGGGCGCGTGAACAGGCGAACGAAGAGCTCGCTCTTCAGAAGCGTTATGCGCAACAGGAGAAGGATGCGGCGGATGCACAGTTGAAGGAGGTTACCGTATTTTTAACGGCTACCCACTAGAGGCCGACTTCGGTGTGAGCGCACAGGCCCAATCGTTGAGCCGGCGACGCTTTCTGCGTGCGGTAGCGGGCACGGGGGCGGCCGCGACCATGTTCAGTAGCACGAGGTCTTTGCGCGCTGCGGTAGCCGCGCCCGCTCCGCGCACCGTTGTTGTCACCTTCGGTGGAGGTGCGCGAGATCAGGAAACGTTTGCGCCGGAGGGCCAGGAGTACATTCCGCATATCCTGGCGGAGTTGATTCCGCAAGCTACGTTCTACACACAGGTGATCAATCGCGGCATTCTTGGGCACTATGTGGCCACTGCAAGTCTGGCCACGGGAAACTACGAAACGTTTAACAACTTCGCGCCCGTAGCACCGGATACGCCTACCATCTTTGAATACTATCGACGCGATCTTCACAGGCCATCCACGGATGCCTGGGTGATTGCTCCGAGCAACGGATTCAATCGCATTGGCGAGAGCCGGCATGCAAGCTATGGCGCCGGCCTGGGTGCCAATGTGGTTCTGCCCAAGCTGCTATTGCAGAAGTCTGCCTCTTCGGGGCAATCGGATTTTTCGCGCCTGCTGCGGGACAACTACGAGTCTTCCGTTGCACTGTCCGCGGATGGATCGCAAGCCGTGGAGATGGAGAGACTTGTGCGGCTGATGCGACTTTCGGTGTCGGACTTCACGGCGCATGCAAACACAGTACAGAGTCCGGATGAGTTATCGCTCTACCTGGCGCGGCAGATTATGCGCGAGTTGGCGCCACGCCTGATCTGGATTACGCTGCATGACATCGATGTGGCACACTCCGGGGCTTACTCTCTCTACACGCAGGCCATTGTGCGTTCGGACCGTATCTGTGGAGAGATATGGAAGACCATTCAGAGTGAACCTGAGTACAAGGGCAAGACCAATCTGCTGATTCTCCCGGATTTTGGGCGCGACGCGGACGGGGACACCGGCGGCAACGGCTTTCAACACCACCGAACGGGCGATCCGCTTTCGCGAACCACATGGCTGATGGCCCTGGGTCCGAACATCCGCGAGAACGTCACCGTGGATCGTCCGGTGGAGTCGATCGATCTGGTGCCGACGCTGGCACATATGCTTGGTTGCAATGCGCGCTTTTCCGCCGGGCGCGTGTTGACCGAGGTTTGTTAGGGTATGCGACCTGAGGAGTTGCAAGTCTCCACGTTCGCTAGCTACCCGCCGCAGGCACGGGCGCTCGCGGAGGCGAATTTGGCTGCTCTGCGTCATCTGCCCTTGAACTTCCTTGGCATCCTGCTTAGTGAGTTGATCGGCTTCGACTGGCGCTTTCCGGTGGAACAGGAGGAGATCAGGCATCAGCTTGGCGTGCTGTCTTCCGCCAGTCCACATGAACTTGGTGTGCTGATGGCGGATTTCTCGGCACTTCCGCTCACGCCCGAAATGTATCGATTGCCATGGGCGAAAGAACCTGTGCGCTTCGTAGAGGAGATGACGGCGTACCTGTGGACCGTGAAGGCGATTGATGCGTACAGGGCGGCCGCGCTGCGTCTTGGGCAGAGCATGACGGGCACGACAAAGCCGGACGAGGCAGATGTGCGCTGGTGTTTTGTTGTGGTCGGTCGCGATGCGCATGGGGCGTATCCGGATCTGTTTCGTCAGCTTCGTCCCAAGGGAACAACCTTTACGAAGGTCGATACCGACGGGTGCGCAGAGAAGTTGGTGGCGTTTGTGACCGAGCGTGCCCGCAAGGAACCCAGGCCGTATGCGCACTGGTATGTGAACGGCGGGGCTGCCACTCCAACAAGCGCAGGCAGCGGATTATGGACCGTGTCGTATGGCGCGCTGGGTCCGGTGCGGGAAGACCTCTTGCGCCGCATGCACCAGGCCAGTACGTCGGGCACGGTGGGCCCGGAGAGCTTGCGATCGATGATGGCGCAGCTGCGACCCGCCGATCTGCCCTGGGGTTCGATCGAAGACGATGCCGTTGCGCGACACTTTCAGCTGAGTCTTCTGACGGAGGGCTCTGGCACCCAGATTTTCAGCACCACGTTTGTGCAGTGGGCCGGCCGGGAATTGTTGCGAAGAGCGAGACCTTCCACGCTGCTGCTGCGCTATGCTCCGAGGCAGGTGGACAGGCCGATGAACGATCTTCTGTTGGGAAGCAATACTCCACCCATGCTGGACCCGCAAGGATCGTTGGAGGATGCGAGCATGGGGGCGTACTACACATGGATTAACCTGCAAAGGCTGCCCGGTGGGGAAAAGGCGCGCTTCCTCTGCATTCGCGAGAGCGGAAGCGAGGCAGTTGCCATTGCGCCCGGTCTGCCGCAGGCGAGCATCTCAAGCCAACCATGCACAGTGGATCGGCTGTTGAAGTGGATGGCATGATGATGGATGGCAAGTCGGTTTGTACCAAGGGGCTGCGCTGTGCAGCTCTCGCGTTCGCACTCTTTGCGGCATCCGCAATGGGCGCGCAGGAGCGTCTGAACGAACACATCCGTTCGGTGCCGGAGCGCGAGCAATGGTATTTGAATGCCGGCGAGAGTACGTATGTGGTCGGCGTCGATGAGCGTCGAATGCCGGAGACGCTCTACTGGGGACCGCGCTTGCCAGAGAGCGCGAAGCTGCCGAAAGCGCACAGCGCGCCGGAACGCGCCTCCTTCGATGCACCGGTAAACACCACTGCGTTGGAGTACCCGGCGTGGGGTGAAGGCCTCTTCACCGAACCCGCGTTGAAGGCTGACTCGCCCAACGGTGACCGCACCCTTGTTCTGACGTTTGAGAACGCCAGCGTGACCGGGTCGCAGTTGGAAATCGTTTTGCGGGACACCACGCAGCCATTGCGCGTTCACCTGTTTTACCGGGTGTATAGAGAAGGGGTGATCGCTCGCTGGTCAAAGATCGAGAACGTCGGTAAGGGTTTGTTTACGCTGGAACAGGCAGCCTCCGCGGTGTGGAATCTGCCCGCGCAGACGGACTACCAAGTGAGTTCGCTGACGGGACAGTGGGGCGGCGAATGGCAGCTTCACACGGCTGCATTGCAGCCCGGAGCCCGGGTGTTGGAAAGCCGTCGCGGAAGCACCGGACACCAGACCAATCCGTGGTTTGCCATTGGCCGGGAGGGGATGACTACGGAGACTAGCGGCCCTGTGTGGTTCGGTGAACTGGGTTGGAGCGGAAGTTGGCGGATGACCCTGGAGCGGACCGCGCTGGATCATGTGCGCATCACGGCGGGGTACAGCCCTTTTGATTTTGCCTGGACCCTGAAGCCCGGCGAAAGCCTGGAGACGCCGCCGTTTTACGCGGGTTATACCGCAGCGGGCCAGGGTGAGGCGTCGCGGATTCTTCACCGGTTTCAGCTTGCAGAGATCCTGCCGGAACATCCTGGTCCACGGCCGCGGCCTGTGATTTACAACTCCTGGGAGGCCACCGGTTTCGACGTGACAGAAGCGGGGCAGATGTCCCTGGCGGAGAAGGCGGCCAGGCTTGGGGTTGAGCGCTTTGTGATGGATGACGGATGGTTTGGGCAACGCAAGACGGACCATGCGGGGTTGGGTGACTGGTATGTGAACAAGACCAAGTTTCCCGAAGGGCTGAAGCCCTTGATCGATCGTGTGCATGCGCTGGGCATGGACTTTGGGCTATGGGTTGAGCCCGAGATGGTGAACCCTGACAGCGACCTGTATCGCGCGCATCCGGATTGGGCCATGCACTTCCCGGATCGTCAGCGAACCGAAGCGCGCAATCAACTTGTGCTGAACCTGGCGCGGCCTGAGGTGAAGGAGTACGTGTTTACCTTTCTGGACAAGCTGCTGAACGAAAACCAGATTGCGTTTCTGAAATGGGATTACAACCGCAACTGGAGCGAGCCAGGCTGGGAAACAGCTGCGGGTGCTTCGCCGGGGTATGCGGGCAGCGCAGCGGAGAAAGAGATCTACGTGCGCTACCTCCAGAATCTGTACGACATTCTGGCCAGGCTGCGCGCGAAGCATCCCAAGGTAGAGATTGAATCCTGCTCCGGCGGAGGCGGCCGCGTGGATGTGGGCATTCTGCGCTACACGGATGAGGTATGGCCGTCCGACAACACGGATGCGCTGGACAGGCTGAGTATTCAAAACGGCTTCACGCATGCATACACGCCGGAAACCATGGCCGCGTGGGTTACGGATGTGCCGAACTACCTTGACCGTCGCGTGGTGCCACTGCAGTTTCGGTTTGTTGTCGCGATGCAGGGTGCGCTGGGCATCGGCAACAACCTGAACAAGCTGAGTGCGCAGGAACTGGAGGAAGCCACCGGACTGGTGAGCTTTTACAAGTCGGTGCGTTCCACGGTGCAGCACGGTGCGTTGTACCGGTTGGATCAGCCTGAACATAGCGAGACCACGAACGTGGAATACGTGAGTGAGGACGGATCACAGGCTGCCCTGTTCAGCTATCTGCACTCGCAGCATTACGGCATGGCGCAACCCGCTGTGTTGCTGCAGGGGTTGGATCCCCAGGCAAGCTATAAGGTGGTTTCGCTGAATCGGGAGAAGTATGCCGGAGATGAGGTGGTAACCGGGGCCGAGCTGATGGGCCACGGGGTCCTTCTGCGGCTGGCCGGCGACTATGACAGCACGGCTTTGCGCCTGGAGCGCATGGCATCAAGCCATTGAGGGCGGTCCGTTCTTAGGGGCGGCTGCGCGACGGTTTCGCCGTCGTCGCGCGGACGACCAGCGTGGCAGGTACCGAGGTGCGCCGGCCGTTCTGCTCCATGTGGGCCTTGGTATATTCGAGCGCCTGCAGGCATGCCGCCGCGAAGACCCGCCGATCGATGCGCACAGTTGTGAGGGCTGGGTATAGAACGTCGCACATCATGATGTCATCCATGCCGACGATCGACATATCGCGCGGGATTTCGAGCCCAGCGCGATGCAGCTCGCGGAGAACACCAAAAGCGGTGAGGTCGTTTGCTGTCACGATGGCTGTGGGCCGACGCTTGCAAAGCAGCAGACTGCGGGCGGCAGGCTCGCCTCCTTCGACGCGGTAGTCTCCTTCGCGGAACAGTTCCGGGTAGAAGGTGAGGCCATGCGCTTCAAGGCCCTTGCGAAAGGCATTGAACCGGATCGCAGAGGTGCGAAGGCCCTTCGTGCCGCCGACAAACGCGATGCGCTTATGGCCCAGTGCAGCCAGGTGCGCCACGGCTTGGGAATAGCCGCTTTCGAAGTCGATGGCTACGTCGCTCACGCCCTCTTCGGCGCGGCGCCGGTCTGTGGTGACCAAGGGAACTTTGTGCGCGAGCAGCGGTTCGATGGAGCGCGTTTCGAACTCCGAGGCCAGCAGGAAGACACCATCCACCTGCCGCATGAGCATGCGCCGGATGCTGTGTACGAGGGCGTCGCTGCTGGAGCCGACGTTGGCCAGCATGAGCTCGTGGTCGATCTGGATCAGCAATTCTTCCAGACTGCGAAGGAATTCGGGGTAGAACGGATTGGTGATGTCCGGGATGATGAGGCCGTAGGTGCGGCTGCGGCCGTATTTCAGTGTGGTCGCGACCGGGTTTGGCAGGAACTGCAGTTCCGCAATGACACGGCGCACATGTTCCGCGGTTTCGGGGTTCACAAGAGACGACCCGTTGATGACGCGCGAGACCGTGGCGCTGGAGACGCCAGCTTTCAACGCGACGGTGCGCATGTTCATGCCAGCATTGTGCCTTATTTACCCGATCGTCGAAATAGTTGCAGCGATTTACCACCAGAGAAGATTCAGCATGACGCAGATCGCGAGGAGACCGGCGGCGAGGAGCAGGAGAGGCAATGAGCTTCTCCAATCCCAGGGTGTGTTCAAGGCGGCGCCTGGCATGGAGGGCGCTGCAGCCTTTGAGCGAGCCAGCCACCCTACTAGGAAGGTGGTGCTGAAGGAGTATAAGGCGACGTGGAAGTTTGCGTTCATGACGCTGCCATAGGCCAGCCAATGGCGGTAGACACAGAGGTGGTGGGTTGCCGCGACGCCCAGACCGCAAGCGAGCGCAAGGAGGGCGCCGAGCGCCTGGGGTCGTCGATGCATGAGGCCTAGCAGGAACACGGCCCAGAACGGTGCGCTGAAGGTTGAAAAGATCAGTTGCACGTGATCCATCAGGTTTGAGAAGGAAAAGCTCACGTAGCTTGCCCCAAGACTAAACAGCACGCCCAGCACGGTAGCGGTCCTGCTCACGCGTATGTAGTGGGTCTCTGATCTTCCTTTTGCCAGCCACTCACGATAGATGTCGACGGTCCATATGGCGGAGAAGCCGGAGATATTCGCCGCGAAGCCGGACATCAAGCTGGAGACGAGCGCGGTGAGCCCGAGTCCGAGCAGTGTGGGACTGTAGAAGACGGTCATGAGGCGGGGAAGCGCCTGATCAAAGCGTTGTCCGTGACCCAGCCCAGGCAAGACATAAGGCGCTACCAGCGCGGGGGTTACCACGATCAAGGAGAAAACGACTTTGCCGAGGCCGGCCCAGAGCGGCACCTTTCTAGCGTCCAATTCGCTGCGCGAGGTGAACGCGCGCTGCATCAGTACGAAGTCGGTGCACCAGTAGCTGAAGCTCAGGACGAAGCCAAGGCCGAAGATGAGTCCGAAGCGATCCAGATGCGCCCTGGGGGCAAAGCCCGCCACGCCCTGCCAAAGGTGCCAGCGTGGTCCATCGGGATGATGCCGCACGAGAGAGAAGGTGCGGAAGCACAGCGGCACCAGGCCGGCGACCATGACGATTAGTTGGAAGATCTCTGTATACATGGTGGCGCGCAGGCCGCCGATGAGGACATAAAGGAGAACAACGCCGGCGGAAGCGAGCACGCCCGCGAAGAAAGGCAGGCTAAGCACCGCGAGCAACACCTGCGCCATGGCGTACAGGTTTATGCCGGCGAGCATCAGCATCGCGGCCGCGCCTAAACAGGCGTTCGTCCGTTGCACGCTGGCGCCGAAGCGCACGGCGAGGAACTCCGGGATGCTGCGAACCCCGCTGCGAAGATAGGTTGGCAGCATCCAGAAGGAGAGGGCGATCATAGCGGGGATGGCGCCAATCCAGTAGAAGTGAAAGGCTTCGACGCCGTACTGCGCAGCCATGGCGCTTAGGCCTACGATCTCCAGCGCTCCGCAGTTCGCTGCCAGAAACGAGGCAGAGACGATCCACAAGGGGAGGGAACGACTGGCGTTCAGCAGGGCATTTGCATTCTCCGGGCGCCGTCTCGCCAATCCTCCGATTACGAGGTTGACGATGAAGTAGGCGGGCAGGAACAGGGCACCGACGCCGCTGACGGATCTTGTCATCCTTTGGAGTGTACGAAGCAAGCTACCGGCTGGCCACGCTGCGGTGTGTAACTGTTGACTAAAGCACCTGGCTCAACGCGCGGCGTGCACGTACTGCTTTGGTTTGATTTTGCTGGTGAGATGGTGGACGCGGAAGGAATCGAACCTTCAACCTGTCGATTAAGAGTCGAATGCTCTGCCAGTTGAGCTACGCGTCCGGCACGAACGCACCTCTGTCGAAGCGCCTTCGGGTCAAGCGTGGTGAACACCACACAGGTGAAATATTACCACGGAGAGGCGGTCCATCCACAGATCAACCGCTGAGGTTTCCCTTGCTCTCGGGCGAGGTGAAGACTTACGCGACCATCGCTTTAGCTGCCGGCGAAGTCTACGCGAGCGGGATGCGGGATGATGCCGCGCTGGTAGCCCAGGTCCAGAATTTTGCGGATGGCTTCCTTGCCGTCTTCGCCGTAGTTCAGTGTGCGGTGATTGACATACATGCCCACGAAGCGGTTGGCCAGGGATGGGTCGAGATCGCGAGCGAACTGCATGGCGTAATCGAGTGCCTCTTCGCGATGATCGAGGGCATGCTGAATACTGTCACGCAGGGCGCGCGTTACGATGGCCTGCACCTCAGGACCGAGGGAGCGCCGGATGGCATTACCGCCCAGCGGCAACGGAAGCCCGGTCTGCTCGGTCCACCAGACGCCGAGGTCCAGGATCTTCTTGAGGCCATCCCGCGCGTAGGTGAGCTGCCCTTCATGGATGATGAGGCCAGCATCGAAGTCTCCGGCAAGGACGGCTGGAATGATCTGGTCGAAGGGTACCGAGACGGTTTCGACGTCAGGGGCGAAGAGCTTCAAGGTGAGGTACGCCGTGGTGAGGGTGCCGGGAACGGCGATGCGGACCTTCTTGATCTCCTCGAGGGAAAAGGCGCGGGGCGCGATGATCATGGGGCCGTAGTTTTCACCGACGGAACCGCCGCAGTCCATGATCGAGTAGTTGTCCTGCACGTAAGGGTACGCTGCGAAACTGATGGCCGAGACGTCATAGGTCTGCTCGGTCATGGCCTTGCGGTTGAGAGTTTCGATGTCCGTGAGCGTGTGGGTGAACTTGTAGCCGGGAACGCGGACCTTGTTGGTGGCCAGACCATAGAACATGAAGGCGTCATCCGAGTCCGGGCTGTGAGCAATTGTGATTTCGCGAATTTGAGGAGGAGCTTCGATCATGGAATCCTGTTCTGACGCTAATGGGTAGCGTTTGGCGCGGGCCTAGACGTTCCGGGCCGGGGTAAGGGCGCGATAGACTCCCGCGGCGACCAGCACCTTGACCGCCTCCCCGGGGAGAAAGGGGAAGACAGCTACTTTCCAGGCAGTGGCGGGGGAGAGATGGGCGAGGTGCGCAAGCCATCCGGCACCACAGAAGAAGAGGACGAGGGTGGCCGCGCTGCACGCAAGGAGAGCTGCCAGGAATGGGCCTGCCTTGGTGGAGAGACCCCTGCTCAGCAGGCCGCACAGAAAGGCAACCAAGGGGTAGGCCATCAAGAAGCCGCCCGTTGCACCCACGATCTGCAAGACACCGCCGGGGCCTGTGGGACTGAAGACCGGGAGACCGGCCGCGCCTTCTGCGAGGTACGCGAGCATGGCCAGCGATCCCTCCACAGGGCCAAGGAGGAGCCCTACGCCCAGGACAGCGAGGGGCTGCAGGGTAAAGGGAACCGGAGTGAAGGGGAGGGGAAACGCGACATGCGCCGCGAGCGCGACGACCAGGGTGGCCGCGACGACGAGACCGATGCGGCGCGTCTTGTCTGCGGCGAGCGGGTGTGCGAGATCGCGATTCTGAAGAAGGAGAGGAGTCGACATAGGTTTAAAGGCTGATCTGTAGTTGCTTGGAGTGGATGAGCCGGCCGGTCGAGACGGAACCGGTCGAGGGTGGGGCCGGGGCGGACGGGGCCGAGGAGGACAGAACGCCGGAACGCTGTGCGGCAAGCGGTGCAGCTGTTCGACGTCGCGAACGTTGGACATGCCGCGAAATGGCCAGCGTGGCTAGGAAGAGACCGGCACACGCGACAGCAAGGACGAAAAAGAGGGCGTGCATCACTCCCTTAAGAGTAACAAAACGCCCGCACCGGCCGGGGTCATTGCAAACAACTCTGGAAGTGACGTCAATCCCACTTCCGAGCGTGCTGGAGTAGGTTCGGGTCGATCACTTTCTCCATGGTGGCGCGATCGAGATCGCATGGCCTTGAAGGATAATGGAGGTGCGTCCTACGAGGTTCCTCTTGCCGTCCTTTCCATCCCGATTCCGCGAACGCGCCCACGAGGTCCCGGTGCCGGCAGAGACGGGCGGGGTGCTGCGCTTCACCTGGCGGCGCACGACAGCGACGGCCGTTGCCGGGTTTCTGGCGTTGGGCATGGGATATGGGGTCGTGTTTGGTCACAATGGCCTCACAGCGTTTCGCCAAAAGCGCGAAGAGGAACACCGGTTGCGAGACCAGATGCAGCAGCTTGAGCGAGAGAATGCCAGGCTGCGCGGCCATGTGGAGAGACTGCAGAATGATCCCGGCGCGATTGAGCACCAGGCCCGCGAGGAATTGCACTACACGCGTGCCGGCGAGGTGATCTATACCCTTCCCGCACAGGATGCGGCCGAGCCCCAGGGCGCGAAACACTGAATTGCAGGCGGTTCCGGGTGCGTTTGCGCCGTGACCTAAGATGGCTGCGGGGGCGCTCGTTTGAATCAGGTGAAAGCAGAATGGGCGCTGGTGGCCATTGCGGCCGTGCAGGTTGTCACCAGCGCGGCGATGCTGGGCGCGGGACACCGTGAAGTTACGGTGCGACGTGTGCTGCCGTACCTGGTGAGCGGGGCCGCGGGGGTCCTGCTGGCGACGGCCTGCCTGGACCTGCTGCCGGACGCAGTGCGCGATGGGGGACCAGGGCCGGGGATCTGGGTTGCACTTTTGGGAACGCTCCTGGCGCTCTTTGTGCTCCAGTCATTCGCCCACCTTCTTTCGGAAAGGGCGGCGAACCGGAAATTTCATGGGGGTGAGGCCCACACGCACGGGATAGGGGAAGCTCTGCCACGGATCCCGGGCGACGTGGGGCGGCGGACCGCGCCCGGAACGTTGCTGCTTGGCTCCGCGTTGCACAGCACGGTCGACGGCGTTGCGATTGCTGCGGCTTTCACTGCGGGATGGCGCCCGGGATGGGGTGCGGCACTCGCTGTCGGCTTACACGAATTGCCCCATCGCCTTGGTGATTTTGCGCTACTGCTACACCTGGGCGTCCCGCGGGCCAAAGCTGCCGGCGCCGCGATTGGAGCAGGCGCCATGGCTCTGGTGGGCGCCGCGGCCGTCACGGCATTCGGCCATACCGCGTCCAGCGCACGCTGGTTGCTGCCGGTGAGTGCCGGGAGCTTTCTCTACATAGCCCTAGTGGATCTGCTGCCGGAGATGCACGCGTCGCGGCGGAGCGACAATATTTGGGGACAGATCCTTTGCCTTTGCGGGGGCGCCGTGCTGATTGCTCTGCTGGCGCAGGTAGGAGGAGAGGGCTTGTGATCAGGATCGGTGTTGACCTGGGTGGAACCAAGACGGAAG
>CAZZWG010000010.1:32675-37486 GCA_964657685.1 Verrucomicrobia bacterium Tous-C9LFEB
AGGAGAGGGCTTGTGATCAGGATCGGTGTTGACCTGGGTGGAACCAAGACGGAAGCGATTGCGCTTGATCCCGCAGGAAGGGAGATCGGCCGCCTGCGGGTTGCGACTGTTCAGAATGACTACCCCGCCGCGATCAGGACAGTCACGGAGCTGGTTCGGAGTGTCGAAGGCAACCTGGGAACAGAGGGGAGTGTTGGCGTTGGGATTCCTGGAACCATCGTGGCCGACACGGGTTTGGTGAAGAACGCCAACTCGGTCTGGCTTAATGGACAACCGCTGGCGCGGGATCTTGCGGCTGCGCTGCGCCGGGAGGTTCGCTGTGCCAACGATGCCAATTGTTTTGCCGTCAGTGAAGCCACTGACGGCGCGGGGCGCGATGCCGACGTTGTCTTTGGCGTCATCCTCGGAACGGGTTGCGGCGGCGGTCTGGTCGTTCAGAAGCAGGTGCGCTCCGGGCCGAACGGGCTCGCGGGCGAGTGGGGGCACATCCCGCTGCCATGGCCGACGGCGGACGAGGTGCCCGGGCCGGCCTGCTATTGCGGGCGATCGGGCTGCCTGGAGACCTGGATTTCGGGGACGGGGTTCGAGAAGGACTACGAGCGCCAAACGGGCGAGGCGATCCGGGGCCGAGAGATCGTGGGCAGAGTTCGCGCGTCTGAGCAGGCCGCGGTCACGTCGCTGGCTCGCCTGGAAGACCGGATAGCCCGTGGTCTGGCGGTGCTTGTCGATGTGCTTGACCCTGATGTCATTGTACTCGGGGGCGGGTTGTCCAACGTGGAAGAACTCTACAGCGGCCGAGTCGAGGCACTGCTTGCGCGGTATACCTTCGGCGCTGGAAGTTCGACGCCGATCCGGCGCAATGTGCATGGCGACTCGAGTGGTGTGCGCGGGGCCGCATGGCTTTGGTCTGAAGGAAGCTAAACCCTGGCGGATGAGGGCGTCTTAAAGACCGAGCAGGCCCGGCCACTCTGACGGGCTTTCGCAGAGGAGGTCCGGGGCCGCAGATACAAGGGACTGCGGAGCCAGGCCATAGCGGCAACCCAAACTGCGAGCGCCCGCGAGGCGGGCCGTCCGCACATCTACCTCAGAATCGCCGACCATCACAACACCTTCTGGTGTGAGCGTCTCCGGATTCAGGATGTGTGGCCGTTGACGTTCCCTGGCCTCCTGCATCAGGGTCCGAAGGCCGGCTGGATCGGGCTTCTTGGTAGCGAAGGAATCTCCGCCATAGTTGGCGAAAAGGAAGGGCTCGAGTCCAAGAGCGCGGCAGATTTCTCTGGAGGGGTTCACCGGCTTGTTGGTCAACACGGCCATGGGAAGGCGTGGGTGACGGTGCCGGATCGCTTCAAGGGAGTGGAAAACACCGTCGTAGAGGCGCGTGTTGTCGAGCTTGTGATCGCGATAAAACTCCAGAAAATATCCGAAAGCCTGCTCAAAACGCTGCTCTTGCAGGGGGTGCGATGCGCTGTTGTCCGGCTCGTCGCCGAGGGCGCGGCGAACGAGCAGGGCCGCACCGTCCCCAATGTAGCCGGCAATACGCTCGTTAGGAAGTTGCGGGGCATGGACGTGTGCCATGGCCGCATTTACCGCGGCGCAGAGGTCGAGCGAGGAGTCAATCAGCGTTCCGTCGAGATCAAAGACTAGAAGCCAGGGACTTGAGAGAGACATAGATGGCTGAAAGCGTTCGGGCATGCGGAGCGATCGAAAAGAGCTACCAATTCCCCTCCGAGCCATCACCTTGTGGCCCTTTGGTGCTCAATAAGATGGTTCCCCGAGAGGTAGGGCTTCCTTATCGCTCCCTGATGCAATCAGGCATACTTTCGCAGGATGCCGAGCACGCGTCCTTGTATGCTCACGTTGGTCGCCGGGGCGTAGATCGGCGCCATCTCCACATTCGAAGGTTGGAGCCTTACAAGACTTCCTTCCCGGTAGAAGCGCTTCAACGTTGCATCTGCTCCATTGATCAAAGCGACGACAATTTCGCCTTCGCGCGCGGTCCGGGTTCGCTCTACCAGAACGAAGTCACCTGAAACGATGTGTTCATCCCGCATCGAGTCTCCACGTACCTCCAGGGCAAAGACTTCTCGTGTTCCGATGATGTCGTTTAACGATATAGTCTCCGCGGTCTCGATCGCCTCCACTGGTTGACCTGCGGCGATTCGGCCCAGCAGCGGCAAACGGTCAGTGCCTTTGCGGGCCACGCGTTGGGGAAGTACGTCTATGGAGCGACTTCTATTGTGCGCACGCTGCAAAAGGCCTTTGGTCTGCAGATTGGTAACGTGTTTGTGCACGGTCGCCAAGGAATTCAGCCCCAGACCGGCCGCAATCTCTTCGTACGAGGGGGAGTACCCGTTGCGCGAAGTGAACCCGGACAGAAAGTCGAGCACCTCTTTTTGTCGACGCGTGATAGCCATGATGGGATTGTAGCGAATAAAAGGCGAATTGCAAGGCTTTTCTGGCGGAATCTGTTTCGGTAACAGTGCCGATTTGGGAACAGGATCGAGCCTTCCCATTTTGGGAATGAGTCTCTGGCCTTCACAGAGTTATGACTTGCATTGGCGAACGTAAAGCGAAATCTTGGATGCAGGTCACCGACCGCGGGTGACTGGAAATCCTTGCCGAGAAGAAACAGGAGACCGCCATGCGTTTAGCTACATTTTCCCAGAGTGAAACTATTCAACACTTCGATGTACCGGAGCAGAACAGAGAAGAAAGACTGCCCGACGCTTCCATGCTGGGGGTTGGGGAAGTTGCCCTTAGCGCGAGTGCGCGCGAAGCTCTCATCCTGGAGCATATGGCGACGGTCCGTTTTATGGCCCGCCGCATTCATGATCGCTTGCCGCATCACATGGAGCTCGATGACCTGATCTCTGCGGGGCTTCTCGGCTTGATCGACGCGGCCAGCAAGTTTGACTGGACCAAGCAGGTGCAGTTCAAAAGCTACGCGCAGTTCCGCATCCGAGGCGCGATGCTGGATTCCTTACGCCTGCTGGACTGGAGTCCCCGGGAGTTGCGCCGCAAGGGACGCTCGATTGCCGAGGCGACTCGCCAATTGTCGGCAAATCTGGGCCGCACACCCGCGGACTCCGAGATCGCTGCTGAGATGAATATGGACCTATTTTCTTTTCAGCAACTCGTGGGAGAGATCAGGCGGCTTCAGGTCAGCAGTTTAAACGCGGAGCGGACGGATGAATCGGGAGATGAAGAGCTTGATTTTCTGCCGGCACCTGAAGTCGAAAACCCGCTGTCTGTGTATCTCGAAGGAGAGGCGCGGGAGCAGCTCGGGGCAGCGCTTGCCAGCCTCCCGGAGAAGGAGCGACTGGTGCTCACCCTTTATTACCTCGAAGAATTGACGATGAAGGAGATCGGTTTGACATTGGGCGTTGTGGAATCCCGGGTGTCCCAGATTCGAGCATCGGCTTTGGCGCGGCTGCGCACTGTTCTGGAGCAGCCAGCGGGGCCATCGGCTTCGAAGACAGCTCGATCCAACTGGAACTAAGCCAGACAGAAAATATTTCTTCCAAGGGCCTAAAGTTTCCGCGCAATTGGACGAAGAAGGAGGTGTAGGAGAGATCACCAATATGTGGGATTACCTGGGCGAGTGGAAATGGAAGGTGCAGTGGGTGTCTGAGGGAGGCAGTGATATTCCGCTTGAGAACGATGCTTTGGTTGCTCTTGAGGAGACGAACGCCGAGACGAGAAGCTGTCCGGAGAGCCTTGGGAGCGAAGTCCGGCTGGCCAGGGTTCTTCGGCTGCGTTCGGCGATTGCCGCCGGAACCTATCGGGTACCTACGGAAGAGGTCGCAGAGAAGATGCTCGGCTATGCGCGACGTCAAAGAGCAGCGGCCAGTCGCATGTACTCTGTGTAGGGCCATCCGGCGACGCGAGTCGGTTGGACCTCAAGGTTAACTTCGAAAAGGATGTAGAGATGGGTGAGTGGTTGCAGTTGAATACGGGCGACGGCAAGCAGATTGCGGCTTACCGGGCGCGGCCCGAAGGCAAGGTGAAGGGCGGCCTTGTCGTCGTTCAAGAGATTTTCGGAGTGAATGCACACATACGGAGCGTTGTGGATGGTTTCGCAACGGAGGGTTATGTGGCAGTTGCACCGGCATTGTTCGATCGTATTGAGCCCGGCGTGGAGCTTCGCTACGAAGGCGAAGACATGCAGAAGGCTTTTGGCCTCTACCAGAAACTGAACCCGGAGACTGCCCTTCTGGACGTAGTCGCGGGTTTTGAGCAGGTGAAGTCGGAAGGGGCAGGCGCCGGCATAGTTGGCTACTGCTACGGCGGCTTGATGGCGTGGCTCTCGGCGACGCGGGGGACTGCCCTGGGGATGCGTCCCAAGTGTACGGTTGGCTATTATGCCGGTGGCATTGGGAATGTAGCGAAAGAGCAGCCGAGCTGCCCGGTGTTACTGCATTTCGGGGAGAAGGACACGCATATCGGCCCGGATCAGGTCCAGGCGGTCCGCGAAGCTCATCCGGACGTGCAGGTCTATTTGTATGAGGGCGCGGAACATGGCTTCAACTGCGACGCCAGGGCAAGCTATAACCCTGCCGCGGCAGCCCTAGCCAGGCAACGCACCCTGGACTTTCTGGATCAGCACATTCGTTAGGCTGCATGAGTGTTTGTTGAAGCGGCGTGGGTCCCTGCGGTCACCTCCTTGCCCAGGACCCTTGCAGCCCATACTGGCGAGCCAAACTCAGGATTTACCGTGGTACTCTTTAGGCTGGACACTAAGCGAAGTGACTAGAGAATAGAGAATCAGGAGCAAGTACCCGCCGTGTTGGCACCTGCAAAGAAGACAGAAA
>CAZZWG010000011.1:0-22445 GCA_964657685.1 Verrucomicrobia bacterium Tous-C9LFEB
GGTGTTACCCGCTAGCACCTCAAGCTAGTGCGTCTGCCAATTTCGCCACCTCCGCTTTCCGCCTGCGCGCGGGGGCTCAGGTGGGGTGACAAGAGCTACTATAGCATCCCGGGGAGGGGTGGATCGTGGCAGAATACAGAGCAATGCGCCTCTTATTGCGGTTTGCCTTCGTTGCTGCGTGCGTCGCGGCTGCCCTTGTGTTTGCCGGAAGCAGTGCGGCGCAGACTGCGCCCGCGCCGGCGCTGGTGGCCAAGGTGAATGGCGTGCAGGCACCCGTGGGCAAGTGGGCGATTGTGATGCACGGCGGGGCGGGGGTGATTGAACGGAGCTCGATGACGCCGGAGCGGGACAAGGCTTACCGCGCGGGGTTGGAGGAAGCGATCCGGGCGGCGGCGAAGGTGCTGGAGGCGAACGGGCCGGCGGTGGATGCGGTGGAGGCGGGCTTGCGGGTGCTGGAGGATAATCCGCTGTTCAATGCGGGCAAGGGGGCGGTGTTTACGGCGGAGGGGAAGAATGAACTTGATGCCGCGATTATGGATGGCGCGACGATGAATGCGGGGGCGGTGGCGGGGGTGATGCGGACGAAGAATCCGATCTCGCTGGCGAAGAGTGTTATGCAGAAGAGCCCGCATGTGATGTTGATCGGGGCGGGTGCGGATCAGTTTGCGGCGAGTGTGGGACTGGAGCAGGTGGACAACTCTTACTTCTTTACGGAAGCCCGGTGGCAGGGATTGGTGAAGCAGATGAAGCGGGAGGGAAGGCCTGTGCCAGCGCGGCCTGCGGGGGCGCCGCCGGAGCCTGTCGGGCCGATCTCAGAGCTGGAGACGCTGGATGCGCATAAGTGGGGAACGACGGGGATGGTGGTGCGGGACCGTGCCGGGCACATTGCGGCGGGGACGACTACCGGGGGAACGCAGGGGAAGCGGTTTGGGCGGGTGGGGGATTCGCCGATCATTGGCGCGGGGACGTATGCGTCGGATCAATCTTGTGGTGTGTCGGCTACGGGGACGGGGGAGTATTTCATTCGGCTGACTGTGGCGCGGACGATCTGTGCGCTGGTGCAGTATCGCGGGATGCCGTTGCGGGCGGCGGTGGAGGAGGTGGTAGGGAAGGAATTGACGGGGATGAAGGGGGATGGCGGGGTGATTGCGATGACGCCGGATGGGCAGCTGGCGTGGGGGTTCAATACGCCGGGGATGTTTCGGGCGCACCTGGTGGAAGGTGGGGCGGTGGAGATGGGGATCTATAAGGATGAGCCGTAAGGGCTATTGCTTTGGGGTGGGTGCGGGAAGCGCGGGTGCCGCTGAAGGCTGTGGCTGTTGGGCGATGGTGAGGGCGCGGTCGCGGAAGGTGTCGTAGGTTGGGCGGCCGTCGAAGAAGCCGTGCAATGCCTGCGTTTGTGTGGTGGGACTGGTATTGACGTAGCTGTCGATGGAGTAGCGGCGCTCGCCCTTGGCTGCCAGGTCTGGATGTTCCTTAGCGAAGCCGGGCTGATCGAAATCGCCGGTCTCGAGGGTGATACGGCGAAGCTGTTTTCCAGCGGAATCATAGACGCGGGCCATGAGGCTGATGTGGTACTGGCTGAAGGGCTGGAGGAAGTAGAAGATTCTGACCGATCCGCCGTTGGGCAGTGGGTCTGTTTCAACGATGAGCTGCGGGAGCTTGGTGGCACCGTCGTCGTGAAGTTTTTGCAGGTGGGCCAGGGTGGCGTCGCGCTGGGGGGACTGGCGTTGCTGCGCGTAAGCGTGGGCGGCGATGGCGAGCGCCTGGATGTCATCCGGGTTGGTGGCGAGGAGTGGGCGAAGAAGGGCGAGTGCGTCAGCGGTTTTGGCGGTGTTGATCTCGGCTTCGGCCTCGAATTTGGTTACCACCATGTTGTCCGGCACCGCGGCATGCAGGGTCTGCAGCTTGGCGAGGGCAAGATCCCAACGGTCAGCCGTGATGTCTGCACGGGCGTCCGTGAGGAGGGCCCGCTGCTGGTCTGTGAAGCCTTCTGTTCCGGGGTAGATGGCTTGCGCAGAGATGGAGGCGTTGAGGATGAGGCGAGGGGCGAGAAGGAGGGCTAGTGCAGGAATGAATTTGTGCATCGTTCTTCCACGGGACGGGGAGAGGCCTCGCATGCTGTGCCGCCGTAGGATAAACCCGCAGAGGGGGCCTGGTGCTAATCAAACGAGAATCAGTGCGCCATGCTGAACGGAGAAAAGGCCAGGGCTAAAGCTAGAAGTGTTGCAGAAGGTCGCTGAAGCGGCTGAGTTCGAGGAGGGTGCGGCCGGGGGGTGGGGCGTTGACGCTTTCGTGTTCGAGGGCCCAGGTGTAGTCGTGGGGAATGAAGACGGCGTTGAAGCCGGCGGCGAGGGCGGGGTTGATGTCGGACTTGGGAGAGTTGCCGATCATCCAGGTCTGGGTGAGTTCGCAGCTATGGCGGTGGGCTAGCTCGCGGTACATGCTGTCGTCTTTTTCGTGGGGGACTTCGACGGCAGTGAAGAAGGTTTCGAGGCCGGAGCGATTGAGCTTTCCGATCTGTTCATCCGGATTGCCCTTGGTGACGAGCAGCATGCGATGGCGTTCGGCAAGGGTGCGGAGGGTGGGCTCGACTTCGGGAAGGAGTTCGATCTCCGCGCTGGCGATGGACTCGGTGAAGGCAACGATGCGGTCGTGTTTCTCGGGGGTGACGGGTTCGTCGGTGAGTTGCTCGAAGCACTGGATGAGGGACTTGCGAAAGCTTTTTAGACCGTAGCCGTGCTGGGCGATGGTGGCGCGTTCGCAGGTGTTGAGGTGTTCACGCACCTCTTCCCGGGTGTGCACGCGGTGATCGATATAGGAGATGAAGGCGGCGATGGCTCGTTCGAAATAGACATTGTTTTCCCAGAGCGTGTCGTCGGCGTCGAACAGCAGGGTTTGAGGGGTGGTGATCCGTGCATCCGCCATCCGGGAAACTCCTCTTCTGAGAGTTATGCAGGTCAAAGACAGCTAATCTGTGTTTGGCTGCATTACTTTCAGCGTAACCCGGTTTAAGGGCGAGTGGCGAACATAGCTGCCCTGAGGGCTAGTTTGCCGGCTGGCGGGGGCCCAGGTCGAGGTTGAGTTGAAGGACGTTGACGCGGGGCTCGCCGAGCAGACCGAACTGCCGTGGCGTGATGTGGGCCTCGACGAGTTGCTGGAGTTGCGCTGCGGCGAGGTGGCGCTCCGCGGCTACGCGCGGGATCTGGTAGAGGGCGGCGGCTACGGTGATGTCGGGATCGAGACCGGAGCCTGAGGCGGTGACGAGGTCTACGGGAACGGGGCCCTGAGAGGCTTCGGCTTTGACGCTGGCATCGACACGGTCAACGAGCGCCTTGTTGGTGGGGCCTAGATTGGATCCTGAGGAGTTGGCGGCGTCGTAGCCGGCGCCTGCGTTGGAGGGACGGCTGTGGAAGTAGCCAGGACCGGTGAAGGCCTGGCCGAGGAGGGCCGAGCCTGTGACTTCTCCCTTGCTGTTGTGGAGAAGCTGGCCATCGGCTTTGTCATGCATGGTGAGGTGCGCGATGACGGTGATGAGGGCGGGGTAGACCACGCCGAGAAGGACGGCGGTGATGAGGGTGTAGAGACAAGCGGTGACGATGTGCTTCTTCATGATGGCTTTCCAGTGCGGGTTAGGCGAGGTGCAGGGCGGTGATGATCATGTCGATGGCTTTAATGCCGATGAAGGGGATGATGATGCCGCCGAGACCGTAGACGAGCAGGTTGCGCTGCAGGAGAGCGGCGGCGGACATGGGCCTGTAGCCGACGCCGCGGAGGGCCAGCGGGATGAGGGCAACGATGATGAGGGCGTTGAAGATGACCGCGGAGAGGACGGCGGAGTGGGCGTTGTGGAGATGCATGATGTTGAGCGCATTGAGGACGGGGAAGACGCCGGCGAACATGGCAGGGATGATGGCGAAGTACTTGGCGACGTCGTTAGAGATCGAGAACGTGGTGAGGGCGCCGCGGGTCATGAGGAGCTGCTTGCCGATCTCCACGATTTCGATGAGCTTGGTGGGGTTGGAGTCGAGGTCGACCATGTTGCCGGCTTCTTTGGCGGCCTGGGTGCCGGAGTTCATGGCGACGCCTACGTCGGCTTGCGCCAGGGCGGGGGCGTCGTTGGTGCCGTCACCGGTCATGGCGACGAGTTTGCCGCTGGCCTGCTCGCGGCGAATGAGGTCCATTTTGTCTTTGGGTTTGGCTTCAGCGAGGAAGTCGTCGACACCGGCCTCGCGCGCGATGGCGGCGGCGGTGAGGGGGTTGTCACCGGTGATCATGACGGTGCGGATGCCCATGGCACGGAGTTGATCGAAGCGCTCCTTCATGCCGCCTTTGACGATGTCTTTGAGGTAGATGACGCCCATCGCGCGGCCGTTTTCAGCGACGACGAGAGGTGTGCCGCCTTTGCGGGCGATGTCTTCCACGGCGGCGCGGACTTCATCGGGCATGGAAGCGTTGTGGTCGGCGAGATAGCGAACGATGGCGTCAGCGGCGCCCTTGCGGATGGAGCGGCCCTCGACCTCGATGCCGCTCATGCGGGTGGTGGCGGAGAAGGGGACGAACTCGGCGTTGAGCTGACCGAGCTCGCGGGCGCGGATGTTGAATTGTTCTTTGGCGAGAACGACGATGCTGCGGCCTTCGGGGGTTTCGTCGGAGAGGGAGGAGAGTTGCGAGGCGTCGGCGAGTTCCTGTGGTGTGACGCCGGGTGCGGGGATGAATTCGGCAGCCTGGCGATTGCCGATGGTGATGGTGCCGGTCTTGTCGAGGAGCAGTGTGTTCACGTCGCCCGCGGCTTCGACGGCGCGGCCTGAGGTAGCAAGGACGTTGTGCTGCACGAGGCGGTCCATGCCGGCGATGCCGATGGCAGAGAGCAGGCCTCCGATGGTGGTGGGGATGAGGCAGACGAGGAGGGAGATGAGTACGAAGACTGTCTGCTCGGCGCCGGAGTAGATGGCGAAGGGTTGGAGGCTGACCACCGCGAGAAGGAAGATGATGGTCAGGCCGGCGAGAAGGATGTTGAGGGCGATCTCGTTTGGAGTCTTCTGACGTTCGGCGCCTTCGACGAGAGCGATCATGCGATCGAGGAAGGTTTCTCCGGGGTTGGAGGTAATGCGGACGGTGATGATGTCGGAGAGAACGCGGGTTCCGCCGGTGACCGCGGAGCGATCGCCTCCGGCCTCGCGGATGACGGGTGCGGACTCACCGGTGATGGCGGATTCATCGACGCTGGCGACGCCTTCGATGACCTCGCCGTCGCCAGGAATCATCTGGCCTGCCTTGATGCAGCAGAGATCGCCTACGCGCAGCTGGGAGCTGGGGACCTCTTCGATGGACTTGTCTTTGTTTAAGCGGTAGGCAGTGGTTTCAGACTTGGCCTGGCGAAGGGCGTCGGCCTGCGCTTTGCCGCGTCCTTCGGCCATGGCTTCAGCGAAGTTCGCGAAGAGCACGGTGAACCAGAGCCAAAGGGTGATCTGGACATTGAAGCGAAAGTCACCGTGGTGCCTGACGATGTTCAGGAACAGGAGCACGGTGGTGAGTACGCTTCCGAGCTCCACAACGAACATGACGGGGTTCTTCATCATGGTGCGGGGATTGAGCTTGCGGAGCGCATCTACGGAGGCGCGGCGGACGATCTTGCGGTCAAACAGCGAGCGGCGTTTAGCTTGGGTGGCCATTCTTGTTTCTCTTTCGTGGCGCATCTGGACCGTATGCACCTTCATTTTGGCGCGACGTGTGGTGAGGGGTTCGAGTGGACTTTTAGTAGACATGGCCAGCCCCCAGGAGAAGGTGCTCGAGCACGGGGCCGAGCGAAAGTGCGGGGAAGAAGGTGAGTGCGCCCACGATGACGATGACGCCGGTGAGGAGCACGGTAAAGAGAGGTGTGGTGACGGGGAAGGTGCCAGCGGATGCGGGCGTAATCTTTTTCCCGGCGAGGTGCCCTGCGATGGCCATCATTGGAATCAGCATCATGAAGCGACCGAAGAACATGGCGATACCGAGGGTGTAGTTGAACCAATGGGTGTTGGCGTTGAGGCCTGCAAAGGCTGAGCCGTTGTTGCCGGTCGCCGAGGTATAGGCGTAGAGGATTTCGCTGAGCCCATGCGGCCCGTGGTTGGCCAGACTGGACAGCCCCAGCTTCGGCAGGAGCACCGTGACGGCGGAGAAGCCGAGGATGATCGCGGGGAAGATAAGGAGGTAAAGCATGGCCATCTGCACGTCGTAGGACTCGATCTTTTTGCCAAGGTATTCGGGAGTTCTGCCTACCATGAGACCAGCGATGAAGACGGCGAGGATGACGAAGACGAGCATGCCGTAGAGACCGGAGCCTACGCCGCCGAACACGATTTCCCCGAGAAGGATGTTGATCATGGGAACCATGCCGCCGAGGGGTGTGAAGCTATCGTGCATGGCGTTCACGGCGCCGCAGCTCGCGTCCGTGGTGACGGTGGCGAAGAGGGCGGAACTGGCGATGCCGAAGCGGACCTCTTTGCCTTCCATGTTGCCGCCCGCCTGGGTCTGGGAGACCTGGGCATCGACGTTATGGAGAAGCGAATTCCCGTGAGCTTCCGCCCAGTAGCAGGTAAACGTGCCCGCGAACCAGAGGATGATCATCGCGGCCAGCACGGCCCAACCGTGTTTGGGAGAGCCGACCATCTGGCCCAGGGTGACGGTGAGGCCTGCGGGGATGAGGAAGATGGCCAGCATCTCGAGGAAGTTGGAAAGGGGTGTGGGGTTCTCGAATGGATGCGCACTGTTGACGTTGGTGAAGCCACCGCCATTGGTGCCGAGCATCTTGATGGCTTCCTGCGAAGCGATGGGGCCCTGTGCGATGGTCTGCGTGGTGATGGTTGCGGGCTTGCCATCGGCGCCGGTGACGTGTTGTGTTTCCACAACGTGGGCAGTGTCGTAGGCGCGGAAGTTCTGCACGACACCCTGTGAGACAAGGGCGAACGCGAGAACCAGGGAGAGGGGCAGCAGAACCCAGAGGGTGGCGCGCGTGAGGTCGACCCAGAAGTTGCCGAGGGTGGTCATCTCGCGACGGGCGATGCCGCGCACGAAGGCGATGGCCAGCGAGATACCGACGGCAGCAGACCAGAAGTTGTGGGTAGCGAGACCGAGCATCTGGGTGAGATAGCTCATGGTGGTCTCAGGCACATAGGCTTGCCAGTTGGTGTTGGTGGTGAAGCTGATGGCGGTGTTGAGGGCGAGGGCCGCCTCTACGCCGGGGAGGTGCTGCGGGTTGAGCGGCAGCACGGCCTGGAGACGCTCCACCAGGTACGTGAGGACGAGGGTGGCCGCACTGAAGAGCAGCATGGCGAGGGTGTACTCGGTCCAGCGCATTTCTTCGTCGGGGTGGATCCCGGTAGCGCGGTAGAGGAGGCGTTCGCAGGGCACAAGGACTGGATCGAGGAAGGTCCTGCGACGTTCGAAGACCGCTGTCATGTAGGTGCCCAGGGGCTTCGCGAGAAGAAGAACGAGAGCGATGAAGAAGGCGATTTGAAGCCAGCCGTTGAGTGTCATGGTTTTAGAATTTTTCCGGGCGAAGGAGAGCGTAGACGAGATAGACGAGGAGGAGCGCAGAGAGCAGCAGCAGGATGATGTTGAGGATCATGCGCGATTTCCTTTCAGGCGGTCGCAGCCTTCGACGTAGAGGAAGGAGAGGACGAACAATGCGATGGTGGCGAGGATGGCAACTGCGTCTAGCATGGTTCGGCCTCCGGGTTAGAAGTGGTAGGTAAGATCGCCGGCGACGATGAACTGGGTCTTCTTGGTGCCCAGATCGTAGGCGGGAAGGTTGTAGGAGTGTTCCAGGCGGATCTCCGGGCGGAAGAGAATCGTTGAACCGATCCAATGGCCGTAGCTGATGAGGTGTTCGGAGTACTTTGTGGCGTAGCCGGTGCGCTGGCCCTTGATGTCATCGACAAACTCGTTGCGGATGGATAGGTAGTTATGCGCGTTGAACTCGCGCTCAACGTAGTTGGTGATGGCTACCTCTGGCGCGAAGCACCGCTGCTTTCCGGCAGCGCAGAACGCGCCGTTCGCGCCGGTCTCGGTGGCCACAGGATTTGCGACATTGCCTGCGATGTTGGGGACATTGCGCTCGTACATGTACCAGGCTTCGGTGTCGGTGTGCCACTTGGCATTGAAGACGTGATACCAGGTTTCGTAATAGCTCTGAACGTTGTTGTAGGCATAGTTGCCCTTGTTCACGGAATTGGCACACGTGTAGAGCATGTTGTGGCCTTTGGTCCAGGTGTAATCGGCGCAGAAGGTGGCTGTTGGCGTGACGTCCTTGGTCCATGGCGCAACGTCATTGCCGCCGGAGAAGCCGCCCTGAATGAGCCAGTGATCACTCAGCTTGATGCTGGCGACGATGCCGGTTTGGGTATAGGGATCTACGGTGTAGAGGAGGGAATGGGAGTAGGTGTAGTTGTTGGGTGCGAGTTGGGCCTCGATGTCAGGCAAGGAGATGTAGCGGCCGATGCGGATGTTCATGCCCTTGGCTACGTGCGGGACGTAGATGTCGAAGTAGAACATGACCGGGTCATAGCCGTACTCGTGATTGCGGGCGAGAAGCTGCTGCGAGAAGATGCCCTTGCTGGTGGTGTAGCGGTAGTCCTGACCCCAGAGTTGGGCGAAGCGGAATCCCCAGTCAACATGGTCTGTTTGAACTGTATTAGGCAGGCGCTCGATGTACAGCACTTCCTGGTCGGGGGTGATGCGATTCGGATTGTAATAGTAGGAAGCGGGTGAGTTGGCGCCGTCGCCCTTGTTGGAAGTAGAGACGTTGAAGCCTCCATTAAACCAGCCGTAGATCTTGGTGCGGCTCTTGTTATGGTTGAGGGCTTCCATCAGGATGTAGGTTTGTGTATCCGGCGCGCCAATGACCGGTGTGCCGCCGACAGAGAAGTCTGAGCCGGGGAAGGGTGGCGAGTCGAGCGGAGCGGGGTAGCCGCGGCGATCCAGCGCGGGGGATGCGGGAGTTGCGGGAGCCGCATCGGTGGCAGTTGCTGGCGCGGGGACGGGAGTGGGTGCCCAGTCGTTCTTGTAGGCTTGACCCAGGCGCTCGAAGAAGTTGCCGATCGGCGGAGTGACGGCGGAGGGAGCCGCCGGATTGTTGCTGGTGCTGCCGGTGCTGTTCTGCGGAACTTGGGATGAAATTGTTCCTGTGAATGAGAGAAGAAGCAAGCCGCTGTAGGCGGTGCTCCAGAATTGACTAGCCGGTGACATCCTCTGACCTCAAGCCCTAGTAGACGGCCTGCGACCATGTGAAGTCCGTTGGGAAAGCATTAAGAAGTTGTAAGTGTGCTGTCGACTTCGGCTTCGCCCTTGGGTTCGAAGCGATAGCCCACCCAGGGTTCGGTGTAGAGGTAGCGTGAGCCCTCGTCCGCTTCGATTTTCTTGCGAAGTTGCGCGACGAGGACGCGGAGGTACTCGGGCTGATCTTCGCCGGCGAACCCCCAGACGGCGCGTAGAAGGACCTTGTGCGTCATGACGCGATGAGGGTTGCGCATGAGGACGAGAAGAAGGTCGAACTCTTTGGGCGTGAGATGGATGCGCTCCCCACGCAGATGAACCGAGTGCAGTTCGGTGTCGATGGTGAAGTCGCCGTCCTGAAGGCGGGTGGACTCGATGTTGTCGGGCGTGCGCCGAAGCTGGGCGCGTACGCGGGCGAGGAGTTCAGGCATGGAGAAGGGCTTTGTGATGTAGTCGTCGGCACCGGCATCGAGCGCGCGGATCTTCATCGCTTCACTCTCGCGCACGCTTAGAACGATGATGGGAATAGAGGAGGACTGACGGATGGCCTGCGTGAGTTCGACTCCGTTCATTTCGGGCATGGCTAGATCTGTGATGACGAGGTCAGGCTTGTGCTCCCGAAGCTTCTCGAGGGCGTCCACGCCGTTGTGTGCGGTAGCCACGTCATAGCCGCTGCCTTGCAGCGAGGCGCGCAGCATGCGAGTGATTTGCCGTTCGTCGTCGACTGCGAGGATGCGCTTCAATGGGCGTCCCTTGTGACGATGTGCAGATCGACATGGGGGGCTTCCGCCATGAATTTCTGGAGCGCCAGGTAGTACAGGTAGGATGGCAGCCCGTGGGTGGCGGAACGGCCCACGATGGCCTGCGTGATGCGGTGCTCGCGGATGTAGGCGGCGGTGGTGCGTGCGGTGTCTTTGCCGGTGAGGCTTACGATCTGAGCGCCAAGGTTTGTGGCCAGCTGCAGGGAGGCCTGCAAGGTTCGCAGGCGCTCGGGGTTCTCGTCGCGGGGCTTCGCCACATGGAGAACGTAGAGTTCGGCATTGAGCGCCTCCGCCAGGCGGGCGCCGCGGGTGATGAGATCGCGCGCCTGGGGGTTGGCGCTTACGCAGACAGCCACCTTTTCGACGACTGCCCATTGTGAGCCCAGGCGCTTGCGCTTTACATAGTCATCCAGGGTGCGATCCACGGCGCGGGTGACGCGCTGCAGAGCCATCTCGCGAAGAGCGATGAGGTTGCCGCGGCGAAAGAAGTTGGCAAGCGATCGTTCTACTCGGTCGATGGGATAGATGTCTCCACGGCGCATGCGCTCCACGAGGGTCTCGGGGGTGAGATCACTCATGACGATCTCGTCAGCACGATCCAGCACCCAATCGGGAACCTGTTCGCGGACCTCGATGCCGGTGAGGGCCTGCACGCGGGGAGAGAGGCTTTCGAGGTGCTGAATGTTGATGGTCGAAAGAACATCGATGTTGTGATCCAGCAGGAACAATACGTCTTCGTAGCGCTTGGCGAAGCGGCTGCCTTCGATGTTGGTGTGCGCCAGCTCGTCGATGAGCGCGACCTGCGGAGCACGGGCAAGGACGGCGTCGACATCCATCTCCGAGAAGAGTGTGCCCTTGTAGGTGAGTTCGCGGCGGGGCACCTGCTCCAGCTGGGCTGCGAGTTCGGCGGTGCCGGCGCGGCCGTGTGTTTCGACGATGCCGATGACGACATCTTCTCCGCGACTGCGGCGGCGGATGCCTTCACTCAGCATGGTGAAGGTTTTCCCGACGCCGGGAGCATAGCCGAGCAGAACCTTCAACCGTCCGGTGCGCTTCTCGTTGTCACTGGTGAGAAGCCAGTCTTCGGGGGTCTTTCGATTTGGACTTTGTGTCTCCGTCAAGCCGTAGAATGCCTTTCATGAACTCGCGGCGGCTTGTGACAATCACACGTTGGATCAGTATCTTCGCCGTGCTGGCCCTGATCGTCACGGTGTACCGGCGCTGGCTGCATGTTAACCCTACCACCGTCGCTTTGACGTTGCTGCTGTATATTCTTGTGCTCGCGGCACGGTTCAGTCTGCGTTTCGCGGTCGCGGTTTCTCTGGTCGCTACGGCGGTTTACAACTTTTATTTTCTGCCGCCGGTGGGCACGTTCACGATCAACGACCCCCAGAACTGGCTGGCGTTGTTCGCGTTTCTGGCAACCAGCGTGATCGGGAGCAGGCTGGCGCAACACGCGCGTGATGAAGCCGAGGATGCCCGCACGCGACAGCGCGAACTGGAGGTATTGTTTCGGCTAAGCCGTGAGTTGTTGCAAACGGAGAATGTGGGCGCGCTGATGAATGTGATCCCGGACCTGATTGCGCAGGTGTGCGGGGCGAATTCGGTGGTGCTGTATTTGTTGGACGGCGACCGGATGTACCAGGGCGGACTGGACCAGGTTTCCGGTATTGAGGTTCCGCACTACCGCCAGCTGGCCCTCACGCTGACAGAGCCGGAGACCGCTCCAGGCGGCGAGTTGCGTTTGCCGTTGCGGGCGGGAGTTCGTCCGCGGGGATTGTTGTTGCTTAACGGTGTATCGGTCACGGCGGCAACCTGCCAGGCGATCGCGGGACTGGTTTCGATTGCGCTGGACCGGGGACAGGCGCTGGAGCAGGTTGCTAAGAGCGAAGCAAACAGGGAGAGCGAAAGGCTGCGCACGCTGATTCTTGATTCCATCACGCATGAGTTGCGCACGCCGTTGACGTCGATCAAGGGAGCGGCCAGTGCGCTCCTGATGAACGAGGAGAGGAGGTCAGGGCAGGAAAAAGAGCTTCTGGAGATTATTGACGAAGAGACAGACAGGCTGAACAGACTGGTAGGTGAAGCGGTGGAGATGGCGCAACTGGAGGCGCAGCAGGTGCAGATGCACCTGGTGCCCCTTGAAATCGAGGACCTTGTCCTGCAGGCGAGAGAAGCGTGTGGCGCTGTGTTCCATTCGCATGCGGTTGCCGTGGAGTTGCCGCCGCTGCCGAAGGTTCTTGGTGATCGCGAGATGTTGACCAAGGTGCTTTGCAATTTGCTGGAGAATGCAGCGAAGTATTCGGAGGCGGGTTCAAGGATTGTTGTTTCAGCGCAGCAAAGGAATGACGCAATCGACGTGAGTGTGGCCGACCGTGGCGTGGGGATCGATCCTTCAGAGCAGGGATTGATCTTTGATCGTCTTTACCGCTCGAGGACGGAGAGCGAAAGCACGCCGGGCAGCGGCATGGGGCTATCCATCAGCAAGGCGATTGCGGAAGCGCACCGGGGGACGCTGACGGTGACGAGCCAGCGGGGCCGCGGATCGGTCTTTACTTTCTCTCTACCAAAAAGCTGAGCGGGAGCGTGCACGGTGGTTTTGCGGGCTGGTGTACAGTGGGTGCACGCCACGCCGCACCGATCTGCTCAACACGGAATTTGCGCTTCCAGTCGTTGCGCCTGAGCCGGGCATGGTTGATGGAAGACCGCGTCATTCGCGAGCGATCGTGCGCTTGCGACTTCTTGTACCCGGCCCCGGGGGATCAGATGAAGCTTGTATGGTTGTCGCGCTCCATGGCAGAAAAGATGGTGTCCGGCGTTTGTGCCTCCCTTCTGTTCTGCGCTCTGTGCCACGGTCAGCATCCGGCGTCCGGGATAGCAGGAGGGATGGAAGCCTCCACGCAGAAGGTCAATATTCCGGGGCCGCTGCGCGCCTTTGAACGCATCGCGGCCATCAGCCCTGAGGCGCCGCCCGAAGAGGTCTTGCCGCTGCTGGGGTACAGCATCTTCCAGCATGGCTACGTGCGCAACAAACCCACGGAATACCTGCTGATTCTGCAGCGCTATGTGGAGCAGGCGCGTGAGCTGCAGGTGGCTGCAGGCGGTCGCGAGAAGATCCAGATAGATCGCTGCGCGGACGCAGCGGGCCTGCTGCAGATTCTCGGCTACCGGATGCGCGGGAGTTGTGGAACTACGGCCTCGCTGGAGACTGCCGATCCATCGCGCGCCTTCGTGACCGTTGACTCCGGCTTTCCGCTTACGGATCTTGAGGATGCGCTGCAGCGAGGGGTTCCCTTCAGCTATCCCTATCCGTCTTCCCGGCTTCCACTCCTGTTTCGCGAGGACAAGTGGATGGGCCTGCGCACAGGAATGCAGCGCTCGGCCTCCGGCAGTCTGGACGTTCTGCTGGGCAGCCCCGCCGCGGCGCGACTTTATTCTGCGCTGAGCAGAATGGATGCGGAGACGGCGAGATACCTGGAACATTCCCTTGGCTTGAACGGCGTGTTGCCCCTGGTTGCCGCGCTTGATTTCTATGGTGAGCAACTGCGGATCCGCGACGGACGTGTTGTCGTTCCCGGGGGGGACGCTGCCGAGCCTGCCTGGCGGTCACTCGCCGGCGCGGATGCGGGCTCGCCTGCGAAGTTTGTGGAGCACTTGTTGAGCAAGGACGATGGCTGGTTGGCGGCTTACTTCGACGTTCTCTCGCGTCTTCATCGGAACGAGCGAGCGCATTTGACGCAGCCGGATCTCCTGGTGGGCAACTACGCGGCATTTCGGGGAGCGGATCTGAAGCGAAGCGCGTTGACCGGGGTTACACGCTCCGGCGTTGCGTTGCTGGCGCTGGACACAAGGCTTTCCTGGGAGTCGAACGGGGAGCCGCATGTGCCCGGTGGTCTGGATGTCTGGCGACAGATTCTGAATGAGGAGTTGCGGCGCGGCGCCGGCACATGGGCCAGGCGCTCGCGGAGCTTCGATCACCCGGCGCAGTTGCTGGAAGCGATGACGGCATTTACGCGGGAGAACGCGGACGGTGGTCCCCTGCAGCTTTACCTCACTCTGTCCGAAGTGGATCGGCGACGCCCCGCGGGAAAGGGGGTATCCGCGGATACCGCGGCAACGATGGCTGCTCACTTCGCGTCCCTGCGGGACTGGTATCCGATCTTCTCGGAGTTTCCTGGTCTTGACGATCGATCGATCGAAAGATTCATTCAGGGTTCGCAGGCGATCGCGGGTTTGCATGGGGAGGATCTGCGGGCCAACGCCATGGGTGGGTTACAAGCGAATCTTGGTCTGTGGCAAATTCTGGCGCGGCAGGGTGAGATCCCTGCGGCGCAGCAGAACGCAACCTGGCAGCAGGTGATCGCGCCGTTTCTGCAGGTCTCGTCCTCGACTCAGTTGTTTGACGGCATGCGCGCGTCGTTTCAAACGCTGCTTTCGGCTGCGGGCGCGCCGGAACGGAGTGAGCCCTCCACGATGCTGGAGGTGCTGGCGGGGCCACCCCAAAGCACGGAGGAAGGGCAGCGGGTTCTTAACGAGCTTGTGAGCCGGATGCGCACTGTGCTGGAGGATCAACGACTGGTGTCACTGGATACTCTGTTTTCGTTGAGCGATGGCATGACCGAGCTGGCGAAGACGCCGGGGAAAGCAAATCCTGGATTGATGGCTATGGCGAGCGAGTTGAAGGGCTTCGAGCTGCCACGACCCATCTTCACGAGTCAGGAAAAGATTGAGTGGGCACCTGGTGTTTATGCGAGCCACCATGCGGAACTGCAGGTGCAAACGGATTTGAACAGGGTGCTTACGGGACCGGCGACGAACGCGCAGATCGAGACTGCGCGCGGACAGCTGACGCCGTTTTTGCGGGACACCCTGGTGGGCTTGAACTATGCCTACTATGAGCCGCCGGGGGCGCAGATTCTTCATGTGAATTCATTGTTTGTGCGCACGCATGACTTTCTTGGCACCTCCGTGGTGGGCGCCGATTGCATGTGGAAGACGCCGCAACTTTCCGGCGTAGGTGTGTCTGCGGGCGGCGGAGCGTACCTGATGGGATCGCTGGCGGATCTGCCGTATTCCCTGGCCTCCGCAGAGGCGGCTTTTGTGGTTCCGGAGCACATTCAAGCGCTTGTCTGGGAGTTGATTCCAAGTCTGCTTGCTGATTCCACGGTGCCGCGCTGGTGGCATGTGTCCGCGGATGAGCTTCATGCCATGGCGCTCTACCAACAGACCGGGGAGGAGTTGATGCTGGCTGCGAAGGAGAAGGAAGACGTACGCGCGGAAGTTCTGGAAACCCTTTCCGATCAGGTTTCGCCACGGCGCTTCGCGCTACTCGAGAGAGGGGCAAAGAGCGGGACTGGAACGCCGGGTATGAGTCTTATGCCCTCGGAAGCGCTGTACCTTGCCGAGGAGTTTCTTCGCCGCTTTCCGCAAGCCGTTTCGGCGGCGGGCCCGGCGGGTCAACAACTCACGGAGCTCAAGGCGAAAGACGCTGCGCTTGTAAATCCTGACAGGCTCTCGGCGGATTTTGGTGTGTCGCACCTCACGCTGGCGCGCACCAACGCCAGGGAGTTGCTGCACATGCAGCCCTTTCCATTCTCCACCGGAAGCACAAACCGTACCTTTGCCGAATCGCTGGAATCGGACAACCTGTACTGGGCGCGTTTGGCGGATGAGGCGGGGTACTCGCCGCTTGTTTTGAACAGGCTTGTGCCGGAGCTGACCAGGCATATGGTCGGGAAGATTTTTGCGAGCAACATGGATGACTGGCCGGCGGTTTTGCGCGCCATGCAGCAAACCCGGGAGGATCTGCGGGAAGGGAAGATAGCCGGCATTCCCCCACCGGAACGAGGAAGTCTTTCGCAACAGGCAGGTGATGCGAACGGAGGCAATCGCAACGTATGGTGAGGAAGGGTTTCTTCGTCGTGTTGATGGCGCTGTCGGGACTTTTGTTCCCTCGGTCGCTTTGCCCGCAGGACAACGCCTCTCACTTGAAGGTGCAGGTTGTTCTGGTGGAACTGAGCATCGCCGTTACGGATGCGAAGGGGAACTACATCACGGGATTGCGGCCGGAGGATTTCGTGATTATGGAGGACAAGATTCCTGAAAAGATCAGGACGTTTGAGGAAGGCGCCTCCGCCGGGCGTGTTGTCCTTCAAACCGCACCGGACCAACCTGCGCCTGCTGCGACGCCAAAGCTCTCTTCGGGCGAGGCGCCGGATCTTGTGAACGGAACGTCCCAGCGCACGTCGAGTTCGAACGTGTTCATTCTCTTCGATACCAGCAATTACATGTACCGGGGCTTTGTCTTTGCGCAGGACTCCATTGCCGACTTCATCCGATCGCTGGAAGGCGTGAACAAGCTGGCACTGTACTCGTACAGCCGTGATCTCTCGCGGGTTGCGCCGCTGACCGCGGATCGTCTGAACGTGATGCGGGGTGTTCGGCAAACGGTGGCCGGGGACGATGCGGCTCTGTACAACGCCTTGCTGACCACCGTGAAGGATGCGGCTCCGCTGACGGGACGAAAGGCCATTGTGGTCTTTTCGAATGGCCCGGACAACGCCAGCTCCGTGCCGCCCGAGGACATCGCAGAGCTTGCGCAGTCGACGGGCACAATCGTCTACATGATTAGCACACGTCTCGCGCAAACGGAACCCATCTCGAGCGCGGTCTTTGAGCGCATGAGCAAGGCCACGGGGGGCAAGGCTTACTTCGCGAAAGACTGGCGAGATGAGAAGCAGGCTTTTGCTTCCATCCGTGACGATCTCGCGCATCTTTACACTTTGAGTTACTACCCCCAGCAAAACGACAACAATGGCTGGCGGCGCATCACGGTAAAGCTCGTCGGCAATGCCCGCAAGAACTACCACATTCGCACGCGCGAAGGGTATCGTGTACTGCGCGGCCCCGCGGCAGTGGAGACCTCGACAGCGCTCACGAACATACAGGCGGTCTCACGATAGTGAGTGAGTCTGTGTGAGCGCGATCGTTCCAGGCGCTATGACTTCGGCGACGTTTCGGGTGCAGCGGCAGGCTTGTGCTGGGTGTAGCGGTCGTACCAGTCGAACCAGCGTACGTAACGGTCGCGTATGAAGCTGGGTCGTGTGAAGCCATGGAACTCACCCGGGTAGACGATCAGTTCCGAGGGCACCCCTACGCTTTTGAGCGCCTGGAACATCTGTTCGCCGCCCACGATCGGCACGTTGAAATCACGTTCACCGCCCATGAAGAGTGTGGGTGTGGCGATGCGGTCGGCATGCAAGAAGGGATAGGAGAGCTTGATGTAGGCATCGAGGTTCTTCCATGGCGGCCCGAGCTCGTTTTCATATTGCAGGATGTATTGATCCACGCCATAGAAGCCAAGCAGGTTGCCCATGCCGGCACCGCTGGAGGCAGCCTGGAAGCGGTGTGTAGAAGCGATCATGTAGTCGGTGAGGATGCCTCCGTAGCTCCATCCGCCGACGACCAGCTTGTCTGCATCGATGTTGCCGGTGGCGAGGGCGCCGTCAACGGCAGCCTGAAGATCAAGGACTTCTTTATCGCCCCAATCGCCGTTGATGGCTTCGCTGTAGGCGTGGCCGCGGCCTGTGCTGCCGCGGTAATTCACGTTCAGCATGGCATAACCTTTGGCGGCAAAGAGTTGACGATCGGCACGGAAGCCGTGAGCGTCCTGTGCCGTGGGGCCGCCATGGATGAAGAGCACCATCGGTACCTTGCTTCCCGGTGTGTAGCCGACAGGGAGGGTGAGAAGGCTGTGCACTTCGCTGCCGTCGGAGGCCTTTGCGGAGAGATCCTGTGTGGGGGCGAGTAGAAGATTGGCTACCAGCGCGTCGTTGTGTGCGGTGAGCTTGCGCAGATGTGAACCTTCCAGCGCGAAAATCTCGGGGGAGGTACTGTCCGTGCTCCAGAGCAGGGCTGTGTGGCCGCCGGCCTGATGTAGACCGGAGGCGGAGCCCTGGCCCTCCGTGATGCGCTTCACCGCGCCTTTGCCGTCGAGGCTGAGCTCTGCGATGTAGTCTTCGCGATCGTCCTGCACCTCGGTGAAGACGTGTTTTCGGTCGGCGCTGAGAACGGGAGCTCCGACCCATTGATCCAGCCTGGGTGCAAGCATCTCCGGTGTGCCTCCACTCATTGCGATGGAGGCCATTTGCGTCATGTTGTAGATGGAATAGTGCGGGTTGACGGCCTGGCGATACAGGATGCGCTGCGAATCTGCGGTCCAGGCAAGAGGGCCTTCGTCTGGACCTGCGAAGCTGGTGAGCTTACGCGGTGTTGACGCGGGTGTGGTGTTGACGACGAAGATGTCAGGGTTGTCGACGCGGTCAGGGTCCGGAGTGGCCTGGTTGCTGACGAAGGCGATCTGTTTGCCGTCCGGGCTCCACTCAGCGGCTGTCTCGGCATAAGCATTGGGGCCGGTCATGGGCGCGGTGGTTAGCTTGCTGAGCTTCTTCGAGGCGATATCGAAAAGAAAGAGGTGAGGCTGCCTTGCACTCAGGAAGCCTTGCACATCCTGCTTGAAGTGGAAACGGTCGATCACTATGGGTTTGGGCGGTTTTGGTTTCGCGCCTTTCTCCGGTTCAGGCTCGTCGCGTTCAACGATGGTGAGAAGAAGCTGTTTGGAGTCAGGAGACCAGCGATAGTCGTTGAGGTTGTCCTTCACCTCGGTAAGTTGCAGGGGATCACCGCCGCGACGGTCGAGCAGCCAGACCTGTGTGCCTTTGGCCTCGCCTTCGCGGCCGGAGGTGAAGGCGAGATAGCGACCGTCCGGACTCCAGCGAGGAGCGCCGGCACCGTCCTTTCCGCGGGTGAGCTGGACATCCTGGCTGCCGTCCCAGTTCACCATCCAAAGATCGGTGAGGTTCTTATCCTCGCCCGTGTCCACGTGGGAGACGGTGTAGGCGATCCACTGGCCGTCAGGCGAAACTTCCGGCGCACCGACACGAACCATCCTGGTCATGTCGTCGAGTGTCATGCCGTGCTTTGCCGGCGGGATTGCCGGTTTCTGCGGAGCAGGTGAGGGCGTCTGGGCGTGAAGAGCATCGGCGCCAAGCAGAAGAAGGATAGGTAGGGCGTTACAGAGAATCGAACGGTTCACATGCACTCCGGGGCGTGTTGGAGAAGGACTGAGTTACTGGCCTGTTGTCGGGGCAGCGGGCTTGGGCTGCCGATGGGAGAGGTGGTCGAAGTTCATGATGGCGTTGAAGACAAGCGGATAGTCTCCGATGGTTTCGCCGCGATACACAGGATTGTTGGCGAAGAGAAGAACGTTGCCATCGCCGAGGTGAGCGTCGACGACAATGGCGTGCTCTGCGATGGCCCCGGGTTTTTCAAGCAGGCCGGAGAGCAGCAGGTCTTTGGCTTCGGCGAAGCGCAGCACCACCTCAGGACGGAGTTCCGGGGGAATGACGTTGGGATTGTTGCGCAATTGTTCTTCGTTGAGCGGACGGGCTTCCCATGCCTTGGGATTTGGCAGGGGAAGAGGATCTGTGATCGTGCGACCGGCGGGAACATCTTCGTCACCGACGAGGCCACGGCCTGTGGGACGCGCCTGGTACGGATCCATCAGAACGCGTCCGCCGCTGCGGCCAACTGTCTGACTGATGTTGAAGACCATACCGTCGGCGCTGATGACGGGCAACCCGGCATCGAGACCCCAGGCCACCGGATGGTCCGGGGCGACCATAGCCGTCTTGAGGACAGAGCCCACAACGCGGGTATCGGCGTGCGAGGCCAGACTGACCCCGGGCGCCAGGCCGGCCTCAATGGCGAACTGCGCTGTGTCTTCGCAGGTGATGAGCAGCCCGCCTTGATGAACGAAGTCCCCCAGATGAGCAAGACCCGTGTACCCGAGGCCCGGACGTATGTCTGCGGTCGAATCGAGCTTACCGATGTTGGGCGTGAGTGCTGTCTTCTGCCAGGGTACAGGGTTGCTGTAGAGAGGGGTGCCCTGGAGAATCTGGTCCGTGGTGACGTGCGCGACAGGCGCGAAGATGATCACGTCATACTTGCTGCGCAGATTGTCTTGCGCGGACACGGTCTGGGTGTTGATGTAGTCGTAGGGCACACCGGCCTTGTCAAAAGCGTAACGCCACCAGCCTTCTGTCTGGGTTGCGAGCCAGGTGTGCATGAACGCGATGCGGGGAGCGGTGGCGGGATGGGTTGCGACAGCGGGCATGGCGCTGAGTCGGAGTGCATTGAGCGAGCTGGCCTTGAGCGCCGGAGTGAACGTTGCTTCCGGAACATCGGACACCAGGAGTGAACCGGCGGCAAGGTGTTGACCGCCTGCATCGAAGGGCTTTTCGGCGATTGCGATATGCGCGGCACCCAGGCGATACACGAAGGCCAGCAGGGAGCTTTGGCCTGTGTTGGGAATCGCAAAGATGTTGCCCGTCCCGTTGACCTGGGCCGTCAAGGCCGCGGTATCCGTGAGCAAGGACATTGGGGCATGGAGTACGGCAGCATCCGTGACTCGTGTGACGTGCACGTTGAACAGCGCTGGAAAGGACCATCCTGTGTCGTCATAGGGATGTTTCTGTGGATCGTCCGGCGCCCAGTATTGTTTGTCGAGCAGAGCGTCCGCTACCCGGGAGTAAGGCTGATCCATGCGGATGATAATGCTGCCGGCAGGGAAGGTCTCCTGCGTTGGTTTCTCTTCGGGGCGCTTGCCGGGGAGCGATACGGTGAGGCTGGAAGAGAGTTGCTGCAGTTCCACATGCTGACGCTGCAGGACCGTGAGCAGCTGTACCTGACGATTCGCTTCAGCCTGGTTGGCGGGGAGCACGTATGCCGCGGGACCCTCCAGGGAGGGCTTTTCGATGCTGCGCTTGCTCTTTGTGTAGAAGTTTTCCAGGAAGTGATGTCCATGCTGCGCGAAGTAGTAGAGCGTTGTGAGCAGGGCACTTTCTTCGTAGTTGTTGTTATCCCGTTGCGACCATGTCACCACAGGGAGAGGCGGGTTCTGGCGGTACCAGGTTTTTGAGTATTCTTCGGGCGTGAGGATGCGTTTTTCGGTGTCGGCTCCACCATTGCCAAATGTTTCGTAAAGGCGGGAGATGCCGTTGTGCATCCCGGCGAGGAACATGAGATAGCCGGGGGACCATGTATCGAAGTCGCCATGGGTGAAGACGCCGGGCATGCCGAAGCCCTGCATCTGCGCGACGTTGTTCCAGCCGAGTTCAGCCCATTCATCGGCAAGGATAGGGTCGATCCAGGCGTTGTAGGGACCATCTCCGACGGTGTTGTCGTACAGAAAGGGAACTGATTCGTGAAGGTCATGCAGCACCTGCGCGTGCCAGTTGAGGTAGGTATCGAGCACATTGCGGGTGAGGTCAAGCGTCATGGCCATGGCGTCGCGATTGTTGTCATGCGCAACGTAGTGGCCCCAGTAAAGCAGCCGTGGCCATTGCTGGTCCGGGTGGGCACGATGCCACCTGTAGATGTCCACCATGCGATCGCGTCCGTCGACCTCGACAACAGGCGTGATTAGCGTGATCTGGTGCGAACGGATGTACTTGATGTAGGGCGCATCGTCGACCGCGAGGCGGTAGGCGAGCTCCATCAGCGCTGTGGGCGCTCCTGTTTCAGGAGAGTGGATGGTGCCGGTGATGTAGTAGACGGGGACGGAAGCATCGATGAGTTTCTGAGCCCTTGTGTCGTCGAGGCCCAGGGTGCGAGGGTCGGCGAGTTGTCCGAGCCGCGCACTGTTTTCTTTGGCGTGCTTCAGGAGCGCCTCATCGGCCACGGCCACAGCGATCATTTCGCGGCCTTCCTCGGTGTGGCCGATCGTCATGACCTGCACGCGGGGCGTACTCGCGGCGAGCAGGCGGAAGTATTTGTAGACATCCTCCGCGTACGGAAGCATGTTGGGTGCGCCTGCTACGTCGCCGAGAACCTTTTCCGGGGTTGGCACCGTCCGCGACGCCGGAAGATAGTCAACCAACGGGGAAAGGAAGCTTTGCCCTGTGGTGTACTGCTTGATTTTTCCGGAATACGCCTCGTCGATGGCCTGCTTTGGATCGCGGGCGTAGGTGTTGTTCATCGCGGTTTGCCCGCAAAGCGTGTGACTGAACCATGACAGGCATAAGGCGGCGGCAACGACGAGGGAAGAGGTGAAACGAGGGGTCATTGCCTATCAAGTTACAACACCTCCTGACCCTTTTGCTTGTGCGCTGGCGGAAGTGGTGACGCCCTACGATGCTGCCCGACGCACACCATCCAAGGGAACTGAGGCATCCATCCCCTTGTGTTTTCGAGGAATCTCTCAATTTCTGTGATGTTGCTTGGTCACTTCCCGTTCACTTCATGGTTGCAGGCGGGATGCTTTCAGGACGGCGGGTATCACTTTTGAGACCACGTCGCCAGGATAGATCTGTGTGGAAGACACAAGGTGGATGGCAGAGTCCAGGATCAGGGCTTGGGCTTCCGATT
>CAZZWG010000011.1:22545-30063 GCA_964657685.1 Verrucomicrobia bacterium Tous-C9LFEB
GCTGCGCTGCGTTGCGCGAGGTTTCGTACCTCCTCGGCGACCACTCCAAACCCCTGCCCAGCTTCGCCCGCCCGTGCAGCCTCAACCGCAGCATTCAGGGCGAGTATGTTGGTTTGGAAGGCAATTTCATCAATGGCGTGAGCGACCTTCGCCACCTGTGCACTTGAGGTGCGGATGGCCGCCATTGCGGCGGTCGTCTCGCCAAGCGATTGATTCACTCGGCCGAATCGAGAATGTAGGTCACCGATAATCTTTGAAGCGGAGCGGCTTCGTTCGGCACTCTGCAGAGACGACGTCCGGATCTCCTCGGTGCTGGTAAGGACCTCGGCTATTGAACCTGCCTGTTCGGTCGCCCCTTGCGCAAGGGTTTGACTGGCGTTGGCAACCTGGGCTGCAGCTGCACCAATCTGACTGGCGGCGCCATCAAGGCTCCCCATGACCAGGCCCTGCGCACGGATGGACTTGCCGAACTGGTTCGCGATCCAGCAAGTAGGCAGGATCTCCAGAACCACGAAGAATGCGTGAATAGAAACGGTGCCGATGCCGGCCTTATGGTCGAAGATGCTGGACGGCAGCCAGAACCAGAACAACACATGATGCAGCGCGATGGTGACACCTGCGGCTATCAAAGGGGCGATACGTCCAAAGACAGCCAGCATGGCAATCAGGACGAAAATCTCGAAGTGCGCTTCTATGAGTCCGCCGCATAGATAGATTGTCAGCGCGCTCGTCCCCATCGCTCCAATGGCCAGTACGATAGCGCCTAGAGGCGACGATCGATCCTGCAGAAGTAGGATTGCTGGTCCGATGAGCATCAGCAACATGCCTAGCGCGGCTACTGCGATCCCGGTATGAAACAACGATCCCAGCAAGCAAAGCACCGGAAAATGTGCGGCAAGCAGGAGAAATCCGATCGTGTTTACCTTTGCGGCGTAGTCCAGCTCGTAACGTGTGAGATCTTCCATAGCTCGTCTGTGTAGAAAAGTCTGCCTTAGTCAGAGGTTTGAAGGAGCGCCAGCTTGTGTTTCCATGAAGTGCCGACGGCACAGCCCATTGCCGGTAGCCGGGATGCGGCATGGCCGACGCGTACACCTTCCAGAACGGCGACACTCTGGTCACCCTTGGGCCCTAAACCGCCGCTGTATACGACCGCACTTTGAGGATTGCGGACAAGGAGAGTGGGTACCCCATGTATGCCCAATCCGTCAGCTGCCGCGAGGCTGACATGTACGACGGTGAAGCCGTGGGAGCGGACGACCGCTTCGATGCTCGGCACCGACGAAAACGGTTTCAGCGTTGGATCCTCCACAAAGACGACCTGTTCGTCCCATCCGGTAAGTGGCTCGCGCGATGCCAGAGTCCTCAACACTCGTAAGGAACAGAGGCAGGCACCTGACACGAAGTAACGCGCCTGCCAGGCAGCCTCGTGGACCCCCGTCCGGTTGCCACCTGGTGTAAGAGGAGGCGTGCGGAACGGCGCGTGCAGTGAGGTCAGAAAAGCTCCGACTAAAACGACGAGCAAGGTCCACGCAGCAATGAAGACTTTTGCCATGAAGTGTGTTGTCTCATTCCCACGGGCAATTCGCAATGACTCCTTCAAGGTATCCGGCCGCCATAGGAGTGATCAGATGGCGTAAGAACTTCAGCCAATTGGCTTGTTAGGTGACGGACTTGTGTAGGTTCTGGAGCTAAGTAGTCAAATTGGGACGATAGCCAGCCAGGAGTTGTCCCTCAGATAAGACGCCTAAGACTCTTTGCGCTTCCGTCTACCTATTTTGCAGGTTCTGGCTGCGTCGTACAGGTCTCTTCTTACGTCCCTTCTCTCAGGCGAGCCCCATCAGTGTGATTGCGCTCTGGCGTGTTCAGAAGGACACTAACTCAGACGCGGTCCCACCGGCGAATACTTGAGAAGGACGCCAATTGTATGTTCAAAGTTTCCACGGCCCAACCCGGCCAAAGTTCGCATGCTGCACGGATGGCCGGGAAGTACCTGATCTTCGAGCTTGCCGGAGAAGAGTTTGGCATTGGGGTTCTCCAGGTGAAGGAGATCGTCAAGCTTCAGGAGATCACTCGTGTGCCACAGGCACCCGCCTATTTAGAAGGCGTGATCAATCTCCGAGGTCGGATCGTTCCGGTCGTTAACCTGCGCAAAAAGTTCAATCGACCTGAGCAGGCTCATACGGAACGAACCTGCATCGTCGTGGTTCAGATCCATTCTGCAGCCGGTGACCAGGCCGTTGGCGTTGTAGTTGATGGAGTTGTCGAGGTGTTCCTTGCCAGCGCCGATGATATTGAAGATACACCGGACTTTGGCCGGGACGTGGTGACCTCCTATGTCATGGGCATGGCCAAGAGCAAGGGTAGAGTCAGGATTCTTCTGGATATCGACCTAGTTCTGGCCCGGCAGGAGATCGCGCACTTGACTCTCGAGTAAGAAGTGGAAGCAAGGCAGGATAAAAACTTTATGCAGAGTATGACGTTAGGTCGGAAGCTATTTCTTTCTGTCGCGTTGATCCTGGGCCTCACACTCGCCCTGGGCCTAACGGGAATCAACAACGTTAATCGATTGGGATCGAGGATAGACGAGCTCGGGCAACAAAATGCCCGTGAGCTTTACCTTGCCGGCAGTGTGGATCACCTCGCAGCAGATATGCTCGGGAAGATCCGCGGAATGCTCTTAAGAGCCTTAGCGAACGACCCGGTGAAGGCCAAAGACAACTACAGCGGTTATCTTGATGATATCCCGAAGGTGCGGCAGGACGCTACGGAGCTGATTGGCCTTTCGACCAACCCCGAACTCAAGCGTATCGCACAACAAGAGGTTCTGGAGAAGACGGAAGCACTGATCCTGGTGAACGAAGAAGTGGCCGATCTAGTTTCCAAGGGAAGAGCGACGGACGCCTTGAGCTTCTACACCGAAAAGGCTCTGCCGCTCGCCAAGTCGGTGGATGAATCGGGGCACCAGGTCGCACTTCTTGCAGTGCAGGAAAGTGCGGACCGCGCAGAAGCAGATCGGGCCATGGTGCCCACAGCGCGGTATCTTGCCCTAACGTTCCTTATCGTCGCGGCGTTTGCCGGGATTCTCGTTGTGACCATCGTTCGAGGAATCAGTAAGTCTCTCGCGGGTAATATAGCGGAGCTTCGCGAGGGGGCGGAGCAGGTGACAAGCGCGGCCGCTCAGGTCTCCAGCGCGAGCCACTATCTTGCCCAGGGAGCCTCAGAGCAGGCGGCTTCTCTCGAGGAGACCTCCGCGTCGTCGGAGCAGATCAACTCGATGGCCGAGAAGAACACCGAGAACACTCGATCTACGGTAGACCTTCTTAAGCAAGCGCATCACAAAGTTGAAAAGGCCAACGAGCATCTTCAGGAGATGATCGCGTCAATGAACGAGATCAACTCCTCCAGTGAGAAGATTTCGAAGATCATCAAGGTCATCGATGAGATTGCATTTCAGACAAACATCCTCGCGCTGAATGCTGCGGTAGAAGCAGCTCGTGCCGGAGAGGCCGGGATGGGTTTTGCTGTGGTTGCCGACGAGGTTCGAAGCCTTGCACAACGCAGCGCCAAAGCGGCCAAGGATACCGCCGTCCTGATTGAGGACTCCATACTGAAGTCCGCTGAAGGCAAGGGAAAGGTAGATCAGGTTGCTTCCGCCATTCTCGCCATTACCGAGGACACCACGCGGGTGAAGGTGATGGTCGACGAAGTAAACCTTGGAAGCGAGGAACAATCGCGCGGGATCGATCAAATCCGCAAAGCCGTTTCACAGATGGAACAGGTCACCCAGCGCAGCGCCGCAAGTGCGGAAGAGTGCGCTGCGGCGGCTGAGCAATTGAGTGCTCAGGCTGAATCCATGAAGGACGCCGTCGGACGGCTGCAAGCGGTTGTAGGTGATTCAGAGAATCACAGCCATAGAACGGCTGCACCGTTGTCCCTTCGACCCTCCAGCAAGCTTCCATCTTTGACGTTTTCTAAATCGACGATCGTTCCTTTCGCAAGCAGTTCAATGAAGTCGCCTTCCCCCCGCCCCATCGGACAAGCCGCCTCTTCAAAAGCACGAAAGCCACCGAAGTCTGGGAAGCCGGAGGAGGAATTCTCGATGGAAGGAAACTTCGAATCGTTCTGAGTTCAGCGGCTTCACGCCTCCGGAGATGTAACAAGCCGGCGTTTATGTCAGGACTGTAAGCAGAGGGCTCCTGGTGAGCAGGCGAGACCGGGTACGCGTTTGATGCGAGTGAAAAGATGAATGTATCGCAGGACTTGATCTCAGATTGGAAGGCCCGGATTGATGAGATCACGACGCGACTCATGATCGGAGCCGACGCCCCAGAGCTTGCAGCCGAACTGAAAGCACTGGCGTCGCAGATGCGCGAGAACCGGGCAGACGCTCTACACACCGTTCTGGAGGGCTGTATAGCCCTGCTTGAGGACGATCTGGAACGTGGGACTGCTCACTTGCTGGAGACGGGCATTGCAGAGTTGCAGGCCTCGGTTCAGGATCTATGCCTGGGTGAATTGAAGAGGCCTGCTTCGCTCATTGAAGATCCGGAGCTTGTGTCGGAATTTGTGGTGGAATCGCGCGAGCACCTGTCTCAGATCGAGGGGCAGATGCTTGCTCTCGAACGTGATCCGGGATCGATGGAAGTTATACACGCGATCTTTCGCGCGTTCCATACGATCAAGGGGATTGCCGGGTTTCTGGAGTTCCCAAACATCCAGGAGCTCTCGCATGAAGTTGAAACACTTCTGGACTTAGCGCGTAATGCAATCATTGCGATTACCCCACCCATTGTCGATGTCATTCTCGAAAGTGGAGACTTTCTATCGCAGGAAGTCAGTGCAATCGAGCGCTTCCTTCAGCACGGGGAACAGTTCGAGCCAGGCGTGGTTGCTGCCCTTTGCTCGCGTATTCGGTTGCTGGCGACAGGAGCTAACCGGCCACACATTGCGTTGGCCGCCACACCGGACCTCGAAGAAGGGACGGGGCTGATTGATCTCGTGCTTGTCACGAGTGGCACAGCAGAAGCGCCTCCGGGTGAAGGGCTGCAGGCTGAACTTGCGAGCGAGACTGCTGCGGTTGTCGAGAAAACTATCAGCGGTTCCGAGCCAGAGCCAGAGCGCGAGCCAATCGCCACCGCGACCAGCGCCACGGAGGACTGCCAAAAGCCCTGCCCTACCCCCAGTCCAGGGGCGACTTCTCAGCCCTATGGCGTTACGAAATCCGCAGGACCCGTGAAGACTGACGAGGTCCTTCTTCCGTCGGGTCCTGTGGTGGGAGCGCAGAAGGAAGCGACACGATCCAAGGAGGGAAGCTCTGTTCGAGTCGATACTTCCAAGCTTGACCACCTGCTGGATATGGTCGGCGAGATGGTTATCGCGCAATCGCTGATCCGCCACAACGGTGTGTTGACGTCGATTACGGACTCCCGTTTTCTTGGGGATCTTTCGCAACTGGCGCGCGCGACGGCAGAGGTCCAACGCGCGACGATGAGTATGCGCATGGTCCCGGTGGGAAGTCTCTTCCAGCGCGTTGAACGTGTTGTTCGGGATTTATCGCGCAGGGCGGGTAAACGGATCATCCTCGAAACGCAGGGAACAGAAACGGGCATCGACAAGACGGTCGCCGAAGAGCTCGCGGATCCTCTCCTGCACATGGTCCGCAACTCCATCGATCATGGCATTGAACTCCCCGAAGAACGCGTGGCGAACGGCAAGACCGCGGATGCATGCATTCGACTCGCTGCCTATCACCAGGGTGGACAAGTCATCATCAGCATCTCGGACGATGGTCGAGGACTTGACCCGCAGAAGATCAGGCGCAAGGCAGAAGAGCGCGAGATTGTCGCGCCCGGGGCACAGTTGAGTGAAGCAGAGATTTTCCAACTCATCTTTGAGCCTGGCTTTTCCACCGCGGAAAAGATCACCGATGTCTCCGGTCGTGGCGTGGGCATGGATGTCGTTCGGCGTAATGTGGAGAAGCTTCGGGGTCGCATTGAACCGGAGTCCCTTCTGGGGCAAGGCACGACTTTTCTTCTCAAACTGCCGTTAACATTGGCCATTATCGATGGCCTGGTCGTCGCGATCGGAACGGAACGATTTATTCTTCCGCTCTCCGGTGTCCGGGAGATGTTTCGGCCAGCGGAAGGATCGCTGTTCACTGTAGAGGGCCGGGACGAAATGTTACTGGTTCGAGGCGGCCTGATGCCGCTCGCTCGCCTGGATGAGCGACTCGGTATTCAAGGCCGCGCCAAACATCCTTGCGAAGGGTTGGTTGTAGTACTCGAATCGGCTTACCGTCGCTTCGGTCTCGTGGTGGACGATCTTATCGGCAAACAAGAGGTGGTCATCAAGGGATTAGGGGAAAGCTTCAGGGGTATTGCCGAGCTTTCCGGCTGCGCGATTCTTGGTGACGGACGCGTCGGTCTCATTCTAGACATCGACGGGCTCTACCGAGGAAGACGCTGATGTTTCTTGCCGACAACAGTGAGAGACCTACACTGCGCCTAGAACACTTCGAGATCATCCGCACCAGAATGCACGAGTTCTGCGGCATCAACCTGACGGGCAAAGAAGTTCTGGTGAATGCGCGTCTTGGGGATCGGCTGGCCCAATTTGGCTTCGGGTCTTTTCAGGATTATTGCGAGCACATTCAGCAAAACCCATCCGGTACGGTGTTCCTCGAAAGTGTTGATCTGCTGACGACCAATCACACCAGTTTCTTCCGGGAAGACCAACACTTTGACCTTCTTCGTTCCGTCATTCTTCCTGAAATCCAGGAGCGTTCGCCCGCCATCTGGAGTGCGGCCTGTTCTTCGGGCGAAGAGCCGTATTCCATAGCGATTACCTTGCTGGAGTGTCTGGGGGAAGCGGTAGCCGGACAAGCCCGAATCCTCGCCACGGACCTGTCAGCAAGGGTGCTGAAAAAAGCACGTCGTGCTCTCTATCCGCTTGAGGCGGCGGAGAAGATTCCGGAACCCCTTCGCCGCCGCTGTCTTTTGCGAGGGATGAAGCAGTTCAAGGGACATTGCCTGATACGCCCAGAGCTTCGAGCAATGATTGATTTCCGGCAATTCAATCTGCTCGACGACTGCTCCAGCTTTGGTCCTTTTGACGTTATTTTCTGCCGAAACGTGATGATCTACTTCAATGCGGAGACACAGGCGGAGGTAGTGCGCCGGCTTGTCTCGCGGCTGAAGCCGGGTGGATACCTGCTGGTAGGTCATGCAGAAAGTCTCCAGAGTTCTGGAGAAGCATTGCAGGCCATTGCACCCGCCGCGTATCGGAAGCGTGCGAACCTCGGGACCCGGAAGAGGACGCCTTGAGAACGGAGCTTTGGCCAGAACGTGCGCTGGAACCTCGTCTGCACGTGGGCATCGGCGATTGTGCGCTCTCCGACGCACCGGATACTGTGCTGATCACCCACGCGCTAGGTTCCTGTATTGCCGTCGTCCTTCACGATCCGATTACACACGTCACCGGCCTGCTGCACTACATGTTGCCGGACAGCGGTCAGGCGGA
>CAZZWG010000011.1:30163-33368 GCA_964657685.1 Verrucomicrobia bacterium Tous-C9LFEB
GATGTCGGTGGCGTCACCCCGCGGACTGTGCGCGTGCAGGTCAATTCAGGGCAGATTGTTATTTCTCTGGGTCAAAACGAACGAATTCTTACTGCAACAAAAGGAGCAGCTCATGGCCTTTAACGTCTTGATCGTCGATGATTCCTCGACGATGCGCAAGATCATCCGTCGTATTCTCCGGCTCTCCGGATTTCCGGTAGGTGTCTGCCATGAAGCCGCGGACGGAGCTGAAGCCCTTGCCCTACTCCGGCGCGAACCAGTGGATGTCGCCATTGTGGACGTCAATATGCCGAACATGAACGGTGAAGAGTTCCTGGAGCATATTGAACAGGAGGTTGCCCAGCAATCCCTTGCGGTTCTGGTCGTTTCAAGTGATCGGAGTCAGGGGCGAATCGATCGCATGATGGCCTTGGGCGCGCGAGGCTACATTACGAAACCCTTTGTGCCGGAGACCCTAGGAGCGGAAATGACCAAGATCGTAGGAGGAGCCCAAGATGCTGACGGCTCTTTTTGAAGGATATCTGGATCAGGCAGTGTCCCATGTGTTCGAGTCCATGTGTTTCCTGGCCGCGGATCCTGTCGACGGAGCGATGCCGGCGCCAGGGTCGGAATCTCAAGGAGTGCAGATAGGGCGCTATTTGGAATTTCGAGGTCCGCGCCAGGGACGTTTCGGTGTCCGCGCACAACTCTCGAGCGCACATCTCTTCGCTTCCAACCTGCTCGGGGAAGAAGACTCTGAGGTGGACGACGATCATGCCGGTGAATGCCTTGGGGAGATCGCCAACATGTTGTGCGGCGCCGTGCTCGGATCTCTGGAACCGGACGAGGCTTTTGACCTGACTCATCCCTGTGCCGAGTCGGCCGGCTTTGTTCAGCCATTGCCCGGTGTCAGCCTTGTGCGCACCTACCAGATGGAAGAATCGGTCCTGCTTCAAGCATGGATCGAATTTTGGAGCGTATGAGCCAATCAGGCAAGATCAGGGTTCTCGTGGTGGACGACTCCGCCATTGTTCGCAAGGTGCTCTCGGAGGCCATCAACGCCGAAAGTGACATGGAGGTGGTTGGGACCGCACCTGATCCCTTCGTTGCTCGCGACAAGATCCTGGCGCTGCATCCGGACGTTCTCACACTTGATATCGAGATGCCGCGGATGGATGGGCTCAGCTTTCTCAAGCGCCTGATGCACTTCAAACCGATGCCTGTGATCGTGATCAGCTCGCTGGCGCAGTCCAGCTGCGAGACTGCAGTGGAGGCGCTCAGGATTGGAGCCGTCGAGGTGCTGGCAAAACCCGGTGGGCCGTACTCGGTGGGAGAGTTGCGGGTTTCCTTGCCGGTCAAGGTGCGGGCGGCAGCGCGGGCGCGGATTCGTGCCTCACTGCCCGCTGCGCCGGATACCCCCCGTCCGCCCTCGTACGCGGCCGAGGCGAGAGCCGAGTCTCCGCCGCTGCCCCTTGCCCGGGGAACCATCATTGCACTGGGCGCCTCGACGGGGGGGACCGAGGCTTTGTTTCAGATCCTCGCGGCGCTACCGCCGTGGATGCCCGGCATGGTTATCACGCAGCACATTCCAAAGGCGTTCTCTGTCAGACTGGCGGAGCGCCTCCACCGGGCCAGCGCGCTTACTGTGAAGGAGGCCGAAACCGGCGATGAGGTCGTACCCGGGATGGCGTTCCTGGCACCGGGAGATCAACACCTTATTGTGAAACGGATTGATGGTCACTACCGCATCCAGTTGAGCAGCGGCCCGCGGGTTTGTTACCAGCGTCCTTCCGTGGACGTGATGTTTGCGTCAGTCGCTGCGGCTGCCGGCAAACTTGCGATTGGCGGTCTGCTTACCGGGATGGGAAGCGACGGCGCGCAGGGACTTCTCACGATGCGCAAAGCGGGCGCAATTACGATGGTGCAGGACGAAGCGACAAGTGTCGTCTTTGGGATGCCGAAAGAAGCTCTGCGGCTGGGCGCTGCCGAGGGCGGCGTTCCGCTGCCTGCTTTTGCGGGGGCACTGACCGAGGCCGCCCTGGCGAAGGCGGCCGGGGGGACTGCTTCCGCCGCCTAGAGTGCGAAGTTTGGGGAACTGTGCATATCCTGTTGAAGCCGATATAGAGTTGGTGAGCGGGCTGGGGCTCGAACCCAGGACCAACGCCTTAAAAGGGCGATGCTCTACCGACTGAGCTACCCGCTCGCACCGTTTTCTACGTTAGCACAGCTGTCGCCCTCCGGATGGGGGGGCAAGACCTCCAGTGGGGGTGACCGACGATCGCGAAGCACTCTCTCTTCGGACCACCCAGACGCATCTGACAGTGGATGTTTCATACTAGCGAAAACAGACGTGGGCTTTGGTCATGGCATAGGACATCCCAGCGCGTTGTTGCGATCTGATTCACTGCGCTGGTAAGTTCGTGACTTCTTCTCGGTGAAGTCGAAAGTGGGTCACAAAGTACGGCGGGCTTGGAATAACCTCGCAAAGATTGCAAAGAATCTGTATTTTGTTGGACTGAGAGCTGAGCCTGAAGAGTGCTGCCCCACTAACGCCCTTGCGCGCACGCCAGGCGCCTGACCTTCGGTCCGAGTTGCGCTTGACGGCGAAGCTGGGAACGCCGCTGGCTCTGGGCGAACTCGGCTGGATGTCAACGTACATCGTCGACGCGTTGATGGTGGGAAGGCTGGATCATTCAGCTTTACCGATCGCGGCCTCGTCGCTGGGCAACACCATCTTCTACGCTCTGGTGTTTTGCGCGATTTACCTGATGAATGGGCTGGAGACACTTATTGCGCAGGCGTTTGGGCGGGGGGAGGAGGAGGAGTGTGTTTACCTGCTGGCGCAGTCCTTCTGGATCGTGCTGATTGGAACGCCGCTGGTCATGGTGTCTACCGTTGGCGTGGTCAGAATGCTGCCCCATTTTGGTACACCGCCTGATATTGCTGCGGAAACCGGAAGATACGTGCATGCGCTGATCTGGTCCACTGCACCGCTGATGGCCTACATGGCGCTTCGGCGATTCTTGCAGTCCATCAGCCGGGTGGCGCTGATCTCGGCCTCGCTTGTGACGGCCTCCGTGGTGAACTTTATCTTCGACTGGGCCTTTCTGTTCGGGCATTTAGGCGTGCGCGCGATGGGGATCGCAGGGTCGGGGTGGTCGACGTGCGTGGTGCGCTGGTACATGCTGGTGCTGCTGATCCTGGGTACGTGGTGGGCTATGCGGCG
>CAZZWG010000011.1:33468-37354 GCA_964657685.1 Verrucomicrobia bacterium Tous-C9LFEB
CGAGCCAGTCTACGTTGGCGTCAATGAATGGCACGGTGCGCGATCCTTCGGGCGCCGTGGTGCCGGGGGCGCAGGTGGTGTTACACCGGGCGGAGAGCAGTACGGAGCGCGCGGTGGTGGCGGGGGCGGATGGCGGGTACGACGCGCTGAATCTGGAGCCGGGGACGTATAGCTTGCGGGTGTCGGCTGCGGGATTTACGGCGGCGAAGGCGGACAACATCAGGCTGGAGGCGCGGCAAGCGTTGCGCTTCGATGTGGCGCTTACGGTTTCGGGGAGCGAGACCGTGACGGTGAACGCCACCGACGCGGGGGCGATCAACACGGACAATGCGAGTATTTCGGCGTCGTTGTCGCCGGAAGCAGTGCTGGATCTGCCGGCGAACTATCGCGGGGCGGGGTCGACGTCGCCATTGAGTGTGGTGCAGGCGTTGCCGGGGGTGCAGCCGGATTCGGCGCCCTATCCGCCGCAGCCCTCGACGCATCCGGCGCCGAGTTTGAAGTTTTCGATCCAGGGTGGCTTGCCGTCGCAGAGTGAGACGACGGTGGACGGGATTTCGGCGCAGAACCAGACGAGCAACAACATCCAAGGGGATGCGTTTCCGTCGGCGAACGCGATTGCCGAGATCCGCGTGGATGGGGTGGGCAACAATGCGGAGTATGGGCAGCCGGGCGAAATCACGACGGTGACCAAGAGCGGCAGCAACACGCTGCATGGCACGGTGTATGAGTATCTGCAGAACCAGTTTCTGGATGCGACGCCGTACGGAACGGACCGCGCGAACAAGCCGCACAAGGTGGCCAATGACTTTGGCGCGAGCCTGGGCGGACCGGTGGTCTTTCCGCGGCTGTACAACGGGCGGAACCGGACATTTTTCTTTGGGGATTATGAGGGGCTGCGCTATCCGCAGAGCTATGTGCTGCAGGCGCGCGTGCCGACGGCGCTGATGAAGCAGGGAAATTTCTCGCAGGAGACGACGCAGGCGCTGGTGAACCCGTTCAATGGGGGGACGTACACGGGCAACACGGTGCCGATCAATGCGACCTCGGCGGCGTTTCTGCAGTTCTTCCCGGATCCGTCGCCGCAGTTTGCGGGGGAGTCGTTGAATTCGGCGATTGCGAATACGGGCTACAACTACCTGGGCACGCGGCGCGATGATATCGCTTCGGACCAATTTGATGTGCGGGGAGACCAGAACTTCGGGCAACGGGCGTTTCTGTTTGCGCGTTATACCTTCAAAAACATCAACCAGATCCAGCCGGCGGACCTGACGCTGCCCAACAGCACAGCGTATGCGCGGTACCGGATCTTTGCGACGGCGTTCAATTACAACTTTTCGGCGAAGGTCATCAACGAATTCCGATTCGGGTTCACGCTGGAGAGCGACGGTAACAGCAATCCGTTCAATGGGCAGTCGTTCCTGGCGGCGACGGCGCTGCAGGGGGTGTCGGCGCCGTTTTTCAATGGACTGCCGCATGTTGGCTTCGATAACAGCCTGAACTCGATCGGCGAGCGGCTTGGGTATGGGGAACAGTCGAAGATCTACCAGTATGTGGACAATCTGACGTTGCAGGTGGGCGGCCATGCGATCCGGGTGGGGGCTGATCTGCGGCGGCTGACGGCGTACACGGAGGCGGGTGGGTCGACGCCTTCGATCAACTATGGGAACGCGTACTTCACGAATGGGAACTCCGCGACGGGGCAGGAGTTTGCGGATTTCCTGGTGGGCGTACCGTACTACACGCAGACGGATACGATCGGCTCGGACAACCAGGGCCAGGCGAACTCGTATGCATTTTATGCGCAGGATAACTGGCGGGCGACGCCGCGGCTGAACGTGACGTATGGCCTGCGGTATGAGTACCATCCGGCGTTTATGGCGACGAATGGACTGGTGGGGAACTTCGATCCGTCGGTGCCGCTATCGGGCAGGCTGATTTACCAGCAGGGATACGCGAACACGCTGTCGACCGAGGAGCTGGCCAACGTGAATGCCTGCGCGACGCCGGGCGTAAACAATCCGTATGCAACCAACGCGGTTGTGAATGGAGCTCCGTGTACGCCGGTGGTGAGCAACACGCAGCTGGGACTGCCGGCGGGGTTGCGGACGAGTCCGACACTGCGGTTCATGCCGCGGGTAGGGTTTTCGTACCGGCCGTTTGGGAATGACCGGACGGCGATCCGGGCGGGGGCGGGATACTACAACATCACAACGACAGGTGCGCTGTTCTATGCGATCACGCAGACGCTGCAGTCGAACTTCCAGACGTTCTATAACACCTATTCAGCGAAGGGACCGACGTTTGCGTTTCCGAGTATCGCTCCCAATGTGAACTCCTTTACGCCAAACTACGGAAGTCTGTACTTCTATAGCGCCGTTGATACGCACTGGCATGATCCCTACTCGCTGCAGACGTCGATGTCGGTGGACCATGACTTTGGGCACAACATCGGGGCGCGGGTGTCGTACGTGGGTCTGCACACGTGGCACCTGGTGTGGCAGCCGAACTTCAACCAGCTGCCGCGGTCGACGACGACGATTGCGGCGAATCAGCCGCGGACGGCATATCCGTTTCCAAACTTTCTGGCGATCACGGACCGGAATACGGAAGCGGAGGCGGATTACCATTCGGGGCAGGTGGAGATCAGCCGGCGGTTGAGTGGAGGGGTGTCCTTTGATTCGACGTACACGCTGGCGAAGAATCTGTCGGATAACCAGGGGAGTGTAGGGGCGTTCTCAAGTGGCGTGTTTGTGGATGAGCAGGGCGGCTATTCGCCCACGGACTCGTTCAACCGACATTCAGACTACGGGAATGTTTCGGGAACGCGGCGGAACCGGTGGCTGAGTACAGCGATTGTTGAGCTGCCCGTGGGGCGCGGCCGGCGTTTTGGGGCGGGCCTGAACAGGGTAGGGGATTTGCTGGTGGGCGGATGGCAGTTGAGCAACATCTTCCTGTGGCAGAGTGGAACTTTCCTGAGTGCGACACTGCCGTACTACGACATTGATCCTTCGGGTACGGGATCGGGGCCGATTGGTGGCGCGAATCAGCGGCCGGACCGGGTGGCGAAGGGGAATAATCCAGCGCATGACCGGAACCACTGGTTCAACAACAATGCGTTTGCGTGCCCGGGGCAGGTAGGGTATGCGTCCCTGGCCCCGGATCCAACGACGGGTTTGACGCCGTGCACGGTGGGCGTGGGATCGGCGCCGATTGGACGGTTCGGAACGGAGAGTGTGGGGGACCTGACGGGGCCGGGATCGGTGAGTTTGTCGTCGGGGTTGAGTAAGAACTTCGCCATTACGGAACGGGTCAAGGTGCGGGCGGAAGGAACATTCACGAATGTGTTGAATCATACGAACCTAGCGGATCCGCAGACGGACATCAGTCAGGCGAACTTTGGGCAGATTACGCAATCGCGGGGTTCGGACTTTGGAGGGAACCGGACCGGGCAGTTGTCGCTCAGTGTGGAGTTCTAAGCGGGTTTGTTGTCGGTGCTCAGTGGCCAATTTTGCTGGTCACTGGGCGGGGTCGGCTATGGTTGAGGGGTGGTGCTGACGCGGGAAGAGCGGGAGTGGGTGGAGGCTGAGGCTCGGGGCATCGGCTTCGACCTGGCCGGCTTAGCGCCTGTGCCGGTGGGAGCGGAGGAGGATGAGCGGTTCGCTGCCTGGGCGGAGGCTGGGGCGGCGGGGGAGATGGGGTGGTTGGTGCGGCGGGACGCGGAGGGGCGGCTGGTGCGGGGGGATGTGCGGCGGTCGATGCCGTGGGCGCGGTCGGTGCTGGTTTGTGCGGTGAATTACAACGTGGAGGCGGTGCGGTCGTTGGATCCGGCACCGGCGGGTGCGGGGTGGATTGCGCGGTATGCGTGGCTGGGGGACGCGGAGGGCCG
>CAZZWG010000012.1:0-17703 GCA_964657685.1 Verrucomicrobia bacterium Tous-C9LFEB
AGCAAGGAAGGGCGCAGCATCCCGGCCTCTTCGCTGAGCGGATTGGCGATGGCGACAGCGCCCTTGGCAGAGTCACCGAAGAGCCGCGCTTCCTCCGCCGAGGTGAACGTGGAGGAGATGGCCTCGCTGAACCCGAGCCCGCGCAGCGTCCCGCGAATGGCTGCCTCCTGCTGCTTATGCGGCTGGTCATGGACCTCGCCGGACCAGCCTGGCAGCGTGTTTGCAAAGCGGTTGTAGCCATAGACGCGTGCAACCTCTTCGATGAGGTCGATCTCGCGCTCGAGATCCAGCCGCCAGCTTGGCAGCTTGACGCCATACTCGCCTGCCGCGCCGCGAATGGGCTCGAGCTCACAGCCCAGGGCCTGCAGGTATTGCGAAACGATCTCCTCGTGCAGGCCGGAGATGCGCTGTCCAGAGGACACCACGGCGTCCTCCTGCGTGGTTCCGAGGATGCGCTGCACTTCGTTGACCCGAAGGACAATTCTTTGCCGCTGGACGGTCTTTGCAGCGATCGCAGGAACCACGACGTCCACCAGCGGCCCGGTGACTTCACCGCCTGCCTGCTCCAGTACAAGTCTTGTGACAAGGTTGTTGGCGGCGGGCGCTGCGTTGAAGTCGGCCCCGCGCTCAAAGCGGTGACTCGCGTCGGTGTGCAGGCCATGCCGCCGCGAACTGGCGCGGATGGCGGCCGGGTCAAACCATGCAGCCTCCACCAGGATATTGCGCGTGTTTTCTGTGACACGGGAGTCCCATCCGCCCATGACGCCGGCAAGCCCCAGAGCTTTGCGCTCGTCGGCCACGACGAGGTCATCGGCTGCGAGCGTGCGTTCCGTGCCGTCCAGCAGGCGCAGATGTTCGCCCGCCTGCGCGCGCCGTACAACGATGCTGCCTTCGAGCGTATCGAGATCGAAGACATGGGTCGGTTGACCCATCGCGAGCCAGCCAAAGTTGGTGGCGTCGACTGGTCCCGAGATCGGCTTCTGCCCGAGGGCGGCGAAGTACTCCGCCAGCAGTCCACTCGCGGGTTTGACAGCGACACCACGGAGGATCCGCGCCGTGAAGCGTCCGCACAGGTCCGCTGCTTCGATGCGGACGGGGAAGCCGCTTCCGCTTTGTGTTTCGGGTAAAGGTGCGGCCAGGCCGTGTTCCAGGCTGCTCAACGGAAGGTCGTAGATCGCCGCTGCTTCGCGTGCGACGCCGTAGTGGTTCATGGCATCGACGCGATTGGTGGTGATGTCCATCTCAAAGCGAGAGCCACCACAGGAGGCAGGGAAGATGCCCTCCACCGCGATGCCGCGCAGGGTCAGATCTTCCGCGAGTTGCGCGTCGTCTACGGGAAGCTCCGGCAGATAGCTGCGCAGCCATTTCGTCAGGATGTTCAAGAATCAATCTCCATTCAGGCCAAAGAGCGAGCGATGTACGGCTCAGGATACTGCCTCGGGGGAAGCAAGATGAGGTGGTTCACCAGCCGTACTGCTCCACGTCCCGGAGGTGCTTGAGCATGTGCTCGGGCGCGAGAAAGCTGGCTTCGAAGGAGTTCGCTGCCAGCTCGCGCATCTGCTCACGGGAGAAGGCGAACTCGCGATGGACAAGGTCATATTCGTCCAGCAGCGTTGCCCCGAAGAAGGGCGGATCATCGGAGTTCAGGGTGATCATCAAGCCCTCTTCGAAGTAGCGCTTGACGGGGTGCTGGTGGAGTGCGGGGCAGCAGCCCGTGCGGAGGTTGCTGGTCACGTTCAACTCCAGGGGAATCTGGCGCTGGACGAGGACCTCGATCAGGTCGGGATCTTCCTGCGCCGTGAGTGCGTGGCCGATGCGTTCGGCGCCGATGTTGAGGGCTGCCCAGACGCTTCCCGCGCCTGTGGACTCGCCTGCATGACATGTCAGGTGCAGGCCTGCCTGCCTGGCCTCGGCGTAGACGTCGCGGAAGCCGTGCGCAGGACCACCGGCTTCATCGCCCCCGATGCCGATGCCGATGACGGAAGCGTACTGGCTGCGCAAGGTGGCCGCCTTGCGAAAGACCCGCTGGGCCTCGTCTACGCCGAAGTGACGCACGGCGTCGATGATCCAGAGGACGGTCGTGCCAAAGTCTTTTTCTCCCCGCTCGCGTCCACGCTCGGCGGCCTCCATGACCGCGTCTGGGTCGAGCCGCCCGAAGCGATACAGGATACCGATGGACAGGTATACCTCGGCGTGAACGATGCCCTGCGCGGCGAGGTCGCGCACCATGTTGTAGGTGATGGTTTCGTAGTCAGAGGGGGTGTGGAGCCGTTCGGTGACGGCTTTGAAGCTCATGAGGAAGCTGGGGAAATCGTGGTAGCTGTAGACGTCCAGGGCCTGCTCCGGTGTGAGCGGAACGGCGTCGTTTGTGCGCGAAAGCTCAGCAAGGGTGCCGGCGGTGATGGAGCCTTCCAGGTGCAGATGAAGTTCGGCCTTGGGAAGCCCCTTCAGCCACATTCGCGTATCGTCCGGATCAGCTTGAGGTTCGCGGGGCATCCCCTAAGCATATCCGGCAAGAAGGCACGGTGTTCGGCGCCGCTACGAGCCTGGCGCCCAGCACGACGAAGGCGGCGCAACTTTCTGCGCCGCCTGCGTGTGCTGGAGAAGGTCTGTGGTTAAGACCAGCGGTTATCGCGGCGTCCCCCGCCATTGCCGAAGATCTGGACCAGGGCGATAAAGATGTTGAGCGCGTCCATATAGATGCTGAGCGAAAGCTGGACCGGCGTGAGGCCCTGACCGCCGTCACGGAGGCGCATGAAGTCAACCAGCAGAAGGACGGAAAAGATGGCCAGCGTTGCCCAGGCATAGAGTCCGGGAGACACGAAGTGGACGAACATGGAGAGCACACCGAGAACGATCAGGACGAGAAGGGCCCCGAGGGCGTAGTTGGCGACGCGCTGGTAGTTGAAGCGGGCGATCTGGGCGACGATGCCCATCACGGCCATGCCTACGGCGGTGGTGAGGGCAGCCTGGAAGACGACTGTTTGCCCGCCGGCCATGTGCATGTAGGCCTGCAGCATCGGCCCGATTTCGACGCCCATCAGGGTCGTGAAGCCATAGAACATCACCAGGGCGAGGCCAGGAGAACGGCGGCTGGTTGCGTTGATGGCGAAGATCAGGCCGAGGTTGACGATGAAGAGCAGAAGGAAGCTGCCGCCCATATTGGCTGGGGCGATATATGCGCCAAAGGCCGTGAACAGGAAGCCTGCGGTGGTGATCCACAGAACCTTGCTGAGAAGGCTGGCGGTCGAGCGAGTGTCCAGGACGCGAACCCCGCCGCGCGCTACATCGATGGTTCTCATAGTTTCAGTCCTACCTGTGGCACCTGCTCCGCCGATGTCCACCGGGCTGTCAAGTCAAAGCACCTGAGTGTTAGACGCTCAAGTCTGCGCCGGGTTGCGGGTTCGATTTCGGATGCTGGCGCGTGCATCAGGCGATGCGGCCACCCCATCGGATGGCGACGGGTGCGCCTTCGGCCAGGAGCAGGTGGTCGGGAGGTCTTGTGGTCAGATGGGCAAACTGAGGCCCGTACAGCGAGCCGAAGTTGCAGGCGATCCGGTGCTCCCGGACAGGATAGACCTGCCACTGACGGTGCTCGACGGCGTACTCGGCGGTCCCGCCGGCGCGTCGCGGTGTGTAGCCCCAGTAGTGTTCGGTGATGAACTCTTCCATAGATCCGGGCCGGATGGTCTCCAGAACATTGCCCGCCCGCACGCCCAGCCTTTGCCATAGACCGGCATGCTTCCACTCGTACTCGACCTGAAAGTCGGAGCCATGCCAGGCGACGGCTTCCCTGGATGCGGTGGGTGGCATTTGCTTCAGTGCGCGGAAGTGCGCGCCGGCTCGCAGACGTCCGCCCCGGGGAGGCTTGACGCCGGGCAGGGAGCCGACCTGTCCCCAGTGATGGCGGGTAGATGCGGTGGCGTAGGCCTCGCCGTACATCGCGCGCGCGAGGAGGGTGATGGCGGGGCGCGGAACGATTTCGCTTAGAAAGACGACCCCGCGCCGCGTGGAGCCGTCCGGCATAGGGCGTTTGACGTAGAAGCGGAGGTTCACCTCTTCAAAGCGCGTATGGAAGGGGGGTGGCAGGCCGAGGATGCGGACGCGGTCAAAGAGGAAGCCGACCAGCGAGACAAAGCAGCGGCCTTCATAGAGGTCGAGCTCGAGTCCGGGCGGCAGGCGCGCCTTAAGGATCCCGGGCGCAACCTCATACTGCGCCATGATGAGCTTGCGCCATTCCGCAGTCAGAAAAATGAAGGACATCAGCGCTTTGGATGCCTTTCGCTCCGGTTCGGCTCCCGCGAGTGGCTTTCAAGGCTGAGGAGACCGCTTTCCAGTGTTTTACGAACGACTGTCAGCGTGGGGATCGGGACGTTCCGCCAAAGCTCCGCTTCCATACGTTCCCGCAGCTGCATGCCGCTGTGGACGATAGATTCCCCGCGGGGCGTGAGGGAGGCGGTGACGAAGCGGTGGTTCCGGTCCGAGGTGCCGCGCACGATCCATCCCTCGCGCACGGCGCGGGTCAGCATGGCGTGCAGGGTCTGGGGGGTGACGCCACAGGTGCGCGCGATGGCTGCCGCGCTGGCCTGGTCCTGTTCGCCGATCGTCTTCAACATCCGCAGTTGCGGCAGCGTGACGCCGGTTCCGCGCAACTCTTCTTCAAAGAAGGCGCGAAAGCTGAGAAAGAGTGCGCGCATGGCTTCCGTGCAGCGGCGCGTCTCCACTTGTCTGGCGGTCGGAGCGTTCGGCATATCAGCACCCTGATAGTATCAATATCAGCACCCTGATATGCCCGAAGCGATTTGGAAGCCCAAACATAACCCCTGGTTGATCGCGCTGACGGTCACCCTGGCGACGTTTATGGAGGTGCTGGATACCTCGATTGCGAACGTTGCTCTTCCGCACATTGCGGGGTCGGTGGGCGCTTCTCAGGAGGAGGCCACGTGGGTGCTGACGAGCTACCTGGTGTCTTCCGCGGTGATTCTTCCCATTTCGGGGTGGCTCTCGAACCGGTTCGGGCGCAAGCGCTTTTACATGACGTGCGTGGTCATCTTTACTGTTTGTTCGATGTTGTGCGGTTTTGCGCCGAGCCTGGGATTTCTGATTGTCGCCCGCATCCTGCAGGGGCTGGGGGGCGGCGGGCTGGCTCCCAGCGAGCAGGCCATCCTGGCTGATACGTTCCCGATTGAAAAGCGCGGCCAGGCTTTTGCGCTGTATGGGATGGCGGTGGTGGTCGCGCCTGCTGTGGGTCCGACCCTGGGCGGATGGATCACCGACAACTACAACTGGCACTGGATCTTCTTTATCAACCTGCCGGTTGGCTTGCTGTCTCTTTTTCTTTCCAACCGCATGGTGGAGGATCCGCCGGAGATTACAGCCCGTACCAAGCGCCGTGACCCTATCGACTACATTGGGCTGCTGACCGTGGCTGCGGGGGTTGGTTTGCTGGAGGCGACGCTGGACAAGGGGCAGGAGAAGGACTGGTTTGGCTCCGGGCAGATCCAGGTTACGGCCACACTGGCGGTCCTTTTGCTGGTCTTTTTCGCGGTTTGGGAGTGGAATCACCCTGATCCGATTGTTGACCTTAAGCTGCTGAAGAACCGAAATTTCGGCACGGCCGTGTTCTTGCAGCTGATTCTTGGCATGGTGTTGTTCGGCTCCACGGTGTTGATTCCGCAATACCTGCAGACCATGCTGGGGTACACCGCAGAGCGTGCGGGGATGGTGCTTTCTCCGGCTGGCTTTGTGATGGTGATCATGATGGCCATTGCGGGCCGCACGCTGGGCAAAGGCGATCCGCGGCTGATGGTGATGCTGGGTTACCTGGCGGTTGCGGCCGGACTGTATAATCTGACGCGGCTGGATCTTTATAGCTCCTTTGGGACGGTGACGCTGTGGCGGATGCTGCAGGTGATCGGGCTTCCGTTTATTTTCATTCCGATCAGCACGTTGAATTATGTGGGTGTTCCGCGCGAGAAGAGTAACCAGATTTCCTCGTTGTCAAATTTCGCCCGGAACATGGGCGGGTCGGCGGGGACGGCGCTGCTGACCACGTTCCTGGCGCGCTCATCGCAGATCAGCCAGGTGGCGCTGGCGTCGAATATCAGTTACGGCGGGTATGCGATTTCCGGCTATGTGAGCCATTTTGCGAGCGCGACGCACAGTGCGCTTGCGAGGGCGCAGCCACTTGCGATGGCGCAGGTCTATGGCCAGATGCAACGCCAAGCGGGCATGCTGGCGTACAAGAACGCCTTTTTTCTGCTGGCTATCACGGTGATGTGCCTGTCGCCGCTGGTGTGGATCATGCGCCTGCCGCCGAAGCGGGTGAAGGTTGATCCGGAGCAGATGGCCGCGCACTAATAAATAGCTGAATGGGCTAAAGTTTTCGGAATTCCTGCCGATAAGAATCTCAGGCGCCAAGCTCACTCTCTTCAGGACCGTCCGATCCGCGCGTGTTCTCTGAAGCGAGGTCTTTGCGTGGATTAGAACTCTTGAGGTCTTTTATGCGTGCATCGCTCTTCGCTGCTACTGTTCTGCTCTCTGCCAGACTGCCCGCTCACGCGGACACGATCACAAACTTCAACTTCCACTCCGACCTGACCGGAGGCTACACGGCGCAGGGTTTGGTCAGTATCGACGTTACGGATGGGCAGGTGGTGAGCTCCTTCTTCACGCTCAGCCAGAACGGCGTGATTGATGGAACGTTCACGAACCCCGACTACAGCACTTCGTTTTACGGCGCCTACCTGGCTGAATTCCCAGATGTCACCGATGGATACACCTATGAGCTTCTTCTACCTAACTCGACGGTGGTTGGGTACCTGGGCGGCAGTACATGTACGACGACTGCAACGTGTGCCGGATACCCCTCGGGTGTTTTTCTTCCTGGCGGCGGGAATGCGCAGGCCATTGACGGCTCGCTCAACCCCACCCCGGAACCCGCGAGTGTGGTCATGCTGGCAACAGGTCTCTCGGCAGGGTATGTAGTCTCCCGCCGGCGCTGGGTGTAACGTCGTTCCGAAGGCCGTGGCCGACACAGTTTCCGGGCTACTCAGGAGCCGTAGAACTCGCTGCGTTTGCGACTGTAGAAGACGTAGACCACCAGGCCAACGACGAGCCAGATGAAGAAGCGTTCCCAGGTGCGGACGGGCAGCCCGGTCATGAGAAGAATGCAGAAGATGATGCTTAGCACGGGGAAGATGGGGCCACCTGGCACGCGAAAGCCGCGCGGGCGGTCCGGTTGTTTCTTGCGCAGCACCAGCACGCCGATGGAGACGAGCACGAAGGCGAAGAGGGTACCGATGTTGGACAACTCCGCGAGGGTGCCGACATCCAGTAAACCGGAGGGTATGGCGACAAGGATACCGGCAATCCAGGTGGCAAACGCGGGTGTGCGGAAACGTGGATGCACTTTGGAGAAGACGTCGGGCAGGAGTTTGTCGCGGCTCATGGCGAACCAGACCCTTGCCTGGCCAAGCTGGAAGACCAGGATGGAGGAGATCATTCCGATGATGGCGCCGAGGAGAACGAACAGCCTCGTCCAGTGCAGCAGGGGACTGCCGGTTTCAAGGGTGAGTCGCTTGAGCGCATTGACGACCGGAGCGGCGTCGCCGATGACGGATTTCCAGGGCACGATGCCGGTGAGCACGAGAGCGACAGCGAGGTAGAGGATGGTGCAGACGATAAGGGTGGCGACGATGCCGATGGGGACGGTTCGTTGTGGGTTACGGCACTCCTCACTGGCCGTGGAGACGGAGTCGAAGCCGATGTAGGTGAAGAAGATGATGGAACCGCCGGCGAGAACGCCGCTCCAGCCGTTGGGCGAGAACGGGTGGTAGTTGGCCGGATGAATGAACTTGAGGCCTACCAGCACGAAGGCGAGGATGGCCACGATCTTGATCAGCACCATGATGTTGTTGGTCTGGGCGGATTCGCGGATCCCGCGAACGAGGATCACTGTGAGCAGAATGACGATGAGAAAGGCAGGGATGTTGAACCCGAAGTGCCAGCCGGGTTTATAGATGTCGTGTCCGGCTAAGTCCTGAAGACCGAGGGGAAGATACGCAGGCGAGAGCCAGCGCGGGTTGAGGTGGATGCCCAGCCAGTCCATCAGATCGACGACATGCGCGGCGAAGCCTACCGAGACACTCATGTTTGAGAAGGCGTATTCGAGGATGAGGTCCCAGCCGATGATCCAGGCGACGAGCTCTCCGAGGGTGGCGTAGGTGTAGGTGTAGGCAGAGCCGGCGATGGGGATCATGCTGGCGAGTTCCGCGTAGCAGAGGCCGGTGAAAGCGCACACGATGGCCACCATCACGAGGGAAAGCGCGAGGGCTGGACCGGCGCCGGGTCGCCCGGCCACATGCCCCGCGGTTCCATGCAGCAAGCCGAAGACCAGATCGATGACGGGGGATTCGGAGAGGGAGGCTGTTTGCGCCGGGTTTCCGCCGATGGCTGTGCCGATGACGGTGAAGATGCCCGCACCGATAACGGCGCCGATACCGAGTGCGGTGAGCGATACAGGTCCGAGCGTTTTCTTGAGGGAGTGCTCGGGATTTTCGCTCTCGGCGATCAGCTTGTCGATGGACTTTGTGGCAAAGATTTGTCGGGGCAGCGTCGGGTCCTCGCGGGCGGCGTGGTTACGGTGAAGTTAAAACGATTGTAAGCAGAAAGCGGAGTCCGGCTGCATTTCTCTGCCCATCTTGCTCGGGAAAGGACGGAGTATATGGGTTTCCGGGAGTTTCGACTTGCGGTGCTCTGCCCCTGGCTGCACAATGCTTCGCAGAGGTGAATGCGGCGTGGTCAAGAGTCGGGGCGTCTTCGTGCTTGTCGCAGGGTTGGCAGCCTTTTCGGCACCGGCGCAGCCCAGGGCAGCAAGCGTCCAGATTCCCTTGAGTTCTTCAGGTGGAGCGGGAGTGTACGCAGGTGTGGACGACTCGCAGCGAAACCAGCCTTACACCCTTGCGCAACAAACAACGACCATTCGGACCCTTGCCGACGGGACCCATATCACGACGGTACGCCGTGAGACGCGCGTACGCGACGCGGAAGGACGGGTGCGGACGGAGATCACCCGCGAGGGGCAGAATTCTCCGGTGTTCCCGCTGGTGCAGATTTTCGACCCTGTTGCTCGTACCTGGACCTCGCTGGATGAGCGCGATAAGGTCGCTCACGTGAGTCACCTTCCTGCTGTGACGCCATCGTCGCCGGAGCAACAGGCGCTGCGGGCTGAGGGGCGCGCCAGGGCGCAGGCGGCGCGGGCTGCACAGCCACAGAGCGGGAGTGCAACCCCGAATGAGAGTAGCCCGAGGATGGACCGGAAGGTTGAGGTTCTAGCGCCACGAACGATTGCGGGTGTCTCTGCGGAAGGCAAGCGCATTACGCGCACGATCCCGGCCGGCAAGGAGGGGAATGACCGTGACCTGACCGTGGTGACGGAGACGTGGATTGCGCCGGATCTGCGTGTGGTGCTGGAACGGAGCACGGACGATCCCCGAACGGGGAAGATCCTGATGACGACGTCCAGCCTGGAACGCGCAGCGCCTGATCCGGCTTTGTTTCAGATTCCGGCAGATTTCAAGGTCATGGATCAGCAGGTTGTAACGCAGCAGTAGGTTCCTGGGTGCGATTGCCCAAAGAAAAACGGACTACCCCGTGAGGGCAGTCCGTCTTGTTTGGTTCAGCTTCTAGCGCTTCGACTGACCGCGACCGAGCTTCTTGATCTTCTTCTTGTGCTCGCCACGCGCGTAGGTGCGGGCCGTCTTGGGGGTGGCCTTTCTGCGGGCGGCGCGCTTCAGTTTCTTGCGTTCCTCGCGGTCGGTCACTGTTTTGGTGTTTGCCATGTGCTCCTACCTTTTCCCTTTCCTGAACTGAAACCCTGCAGAACTCTTCCTGAGATCAAGCTGCTGTGATTCCAAGCTCTAAACTTTGGCGGCTGTCAGGCTTTTAGAGCCGTTCAAGCTGGGCAAACTTCTCTACCAGCTTTTTTACGCCGTGCCCTGTAAAGGATACAGTAAGTTTCGCGTCGTCGCCGTCCCCTTCTCGTCCGACGATCATGCCTTCGCCGTATTTTGGGTGGCGGACGCGGGCATTTTTGCCCAGCCCGGTCTTGCCACTGGGGGCAGGGATGTCCATTTTGGGGCGGCCGGGGTAGCGTTTGTCGCCCAATTGGTAGCCTGCCCCGCCCCCCACCGGCCCCCTGCCTGCACCGGAAATACCGCCCCTGCCAAACATGGCGGTTGCCCGGTCCGTGCCGGCCGGCTGTGCGTTTCCACCGAAGCGCCCGGCGACATACTGCCTTGCGCCGTTGCCTCCGGCCTCCTGGCTTTCGTCCTCGTAGGAGTAGTGGGGTGAACCAGCCTCATCGTCCCCTGGAGTGAAGCGCCTCCGGTCTCCTCGTTGCGGATAGGGTGTGGCGAAGGCACGGCCGTTGGAGCCGGAGCGATACCCACCATACTCGTCCCGTTCCCCTCCGAAGCCGGGCGATCCGAGATCTTCGACCAGCCGGGCCGGGATCTCTTCGAGGAAGCGGGAGGCGACGGTGCCTTCCGGCATGTCGTTGCCGTAGCGACGGCGATAGCGCGCGCGCGTCATGAGGAGGGTGTCCATGGCGCGCGTCATGCCTACATAGCAGAGGCGCCGTTCTTCTTCCATCTGGGTTGGATCGGTAAGGGTGCGGGAGTGGGGAAAGAGGCCCTCTTCCATGCCGGCGAGGAAGACGAGGGGGAATTCCAGACCCTTGGCGGCGTGCAATGTCATCAGCGTCACACGAGCCTCAGCGGAGTACTGATCTGCATCGCTGACGAGCGCGGCGTGGTCGAGGAATTCGGCGAGCGTCTCTCCACGTGAGGTGGCATCCTGCGCTGCGTTGGCGAGTTCCTTAAGGTTCTCGATCCTGCTGAAGGCCTCGGGTGTGCCTTCTTCTTCGAGGGCACGAAGGTAGCCAGAACGGTCGTTAAGGAACTTAATGAGTTCAGGCAGTGTTGCCGGGTCGCCGGGCTTGCGGAAGGCCTTGTCGTCGGCAGCGTTCGCCGACTCGTGATCGCCACCCTGTGCGGCTACCATCCGGTCCAGCCGTGCCTTGTTCCCCTCGCGAATGTGGTCCGCCGCACTCTGCTTCAGGGGCACGGGCGCGAAGGGATTGAAGCTGGTACCGTCCCGTGGAGCAGTTTCGTTTTGTTGAAGGACGGTGTTCTCTGCCGCCAACGTTGAGATTTCTTCACTGGGACCAAAATCGAAGCCGAAGTTGAAGCTTGTGTCGAAGCTGGTGTTGGCGTCATTGGCGGTCACGGTGGAGGGCGCGGGTTCGCCGTCTGCGAAGGCAAAGCCGAAATCAAATCCCGTATCGTTTTCCTCCTCGATAGCGTCGCCTGATGCGTCGCTGAAAGAGGGCGCCATCTCCGCGGGATACTGCGTCCCGGACGTTGAACTGTCGCCGAGGTCGGCGGTGAGTTTCTCCGCGAAGCCTTCGCCTTCCAACTTCACCATGGCGCGGGCGTCTTCGATAAGTTTGCGGAAGTTGGCGAGGGCCGTGAGGGCACGTGCCGGCAGCAGTTTGTCCGCAATGGCGCGCTCGATCGCGTCCCATGTGCTCAGGCCTGTGCCGAGCGCCATGCGCTCAAGGGTATCCATCGTGGTTTTGCCGATGCCGCGCGGTGGTGAGTTGACGACGCGCTGCAGGGCGATGGAGTCATGCGGGTTCTGCACGAGCTTGAGGTAGCTCAGCAGGTCTTTGACTTCGGCACGGTCATAGAAGCTGAAGCCCCCGACCATGTGGTACTGGATGCCGTAACGCCGCAGGGCTTCTTCGACCAGGCGCGACTGCGAGTTGGTGCGATAGAGTACGGCGCAACGCGGGAGGTCCTCTGTTTCTCCAGCCTGCTTGAGGTATTTGTTGACGCGGTCGGCGATGAAGATGGCTTCGCTTTCCCCGTCCGGAGCGTCGTAGAGGCCGATGAGCGAACCGCCTTCGCGGGAGGTCCAGAGGTTCTTGCCTTTGCGCTGCGTGTTCTGCGCGACCACTGCGCTTGCGCCTTCGAGGATGGTCTGCGTGGAACGGTAGTTCTGCTCCAGCCTGATGGTGCGTGCGGCAGGGAAGTCTTTTTCGAACTCGAGGATGTTGCGGATGTCCGCGCCGCGCCAGGAGTAGATGGACTGATCCTCGTCGCCGACGACGCAGACGTTGCTGTGGGAGCCGAGCAGCTTCATCAACTCGTATTGCGGACGATTGGTGTCCTGGTACTCGTCGATGAGGAGATAGCGATATTTTCGGTTGTAGCGCTCGCGGACCTCGGCGGAGGTTTTCAGGAGACGTACGGTTTCGAGCAGCAGATCGTCAAAGTCCAAGGCGTTGGCCTTGAAGAGTTCATCGCGATAGATCTTGAAGATGTGCGCGATCTTTTCCTCGAGTGGGTTGGTGGAGGCGAGGAAGTATTCCTGCGGATCGATCATGTGGTTCTTGGCCCACGAGATTCGCCCGAGCGCCACGCGCGGCTTCAGTTGTTTGTCATCGATGCCGAGCCGCTTCAATGCGGACTTGACGACTGCCTGTTGATCGGTCTCGTCGTAGATGGCGAAGGTGCGGGTGAGGCCCTTGCCGTTGACGCGGAGTGCCTCGATGTCGCGGCGTAGAACGCGCACGCAGAAGGAGTGGAAGGTTGCGAGCGTTGGCTTGGCCAGGGTCGAGTGGCCCATGATCTTCTCGACGCGCTCGGCCATCTCCTTGGCAGCCTTATTGGTGAAGGTAACAGCGAGGATAGCGTCTGCCGGGACGCCGCGCTCCTGGATGAGGTAGGCGATGCGGTGGGTGATGACGCGCGTTTTGCCTGAACCCGCTCCCGCGAGCAACAGCACCGGTCCGTCTACCGAGACGATGCCTTCCTGCTGTTGTGGATTCATATTGTCAAGCAGATTCGCCACTCCCCTATTCTACGGCGGCGGTGCGGAGGGAGCCTTTGCGTGCTGCCGGATGAAGCCCTGTGAATAAAACGAGAAAGCGAAAGAATTTGCATGAACCTTTGGGGGTAGCGTGCGTATATCAGGGTGACGGTCGCCTCCTGCTGAACCATGGCGGCAGGAAGCGAGACCGCCAAAGAAAAGAGGCACTATGTATCGTCGAATCGTCGTAGCCGCCATGGCTTCCGTACTCTCCCTGTCCGCAGCGGGTTCACTCCACGCTGCCCCGCTCGGCATCTTCCGTCACACCGCTGCCGACAACGCAGTCAAAGCAAAGATGATCAGCTTCAATGTTCGCAACGACACCAAAGAGTCGCTGGTGTTGCAGGCTGCCGGTCAGCAGGTCACCATTGAGCCGGGCAAGGTTGCCGTGCTGAAGGTGGGCGAGGGTTCGGATGTTGTGAACGTAAGCGGCACATCGCACCAGGTCGCGGGCTCGGTGCTCACCAAGGTCACGAAGGATCTGCAAGGCAACACGCTGGCAGTAAGTTAGACACTGTTTTGTGTAGGGCGCCGGTGTTTCGCCGGCGCCCTATAAACTTTAATGCCGTTATTCTTGAAGGATGGAAGACAAACAGCGGGGTCGTGCGGTTGCTGTGTTTTGTGCTGCAGCGGATGGTGTACGACCGGAGTATCTTGAAGCTGCTCAGAGGCTCGGAGAAGCTTTGGCGCAGCGGCATCTCGGTTTGATCTATGGTGGGGCTCACGTGGGACTAATGGGTGCGGTGGCGGATGCAGTGCTTGCCGGGGGTGGCCACGTTGTCGGTGTGATTCCGCAGGTGCTTGTGGATAAGGAGATCGCGCACAAGGGCGTTCAGGAACTGCACGTTGTGGACACGATGCATACCCGCAAGAAGCTGATGAGCGATCTTGCCGATGCCTTCCTCGTTCTTCCCGGCGGCTTTGGGACGTTGGAAGAGTTGTTCGAGGTGCTCGCGTGGCAGACGCTGAAGCTGCATGCCAAGCCGGTGGTGTTGATCAATATTGCTGGCTTCTATGACAAGATGCTGGAGTTTCTTGACGTCTGTGCGCAGGAAGGCATGCTGCGCGGCAACCGCAACGCCCTGCTCGTTGCGTACGATGTTGACGAAGCGCTGACGTTAGCCCTGGTTTGAGGGCGACGCGTTCTGCGCGGACAGAATCACTTTGCAGTGGCGCGCAATCTGCTTTTCTTCTTCGGCGGAGAAGATATGAACGGTGTTGGTGTTGTCCTCGCCGGAGGACAGGCCGAGGAACTTCAGCCGTTGACATACGCGTTTTCTGATCTCAGCGCTGTGTTCGCCGATGCCGCCTGTGAAGACGACGAGGTCCAGACCGCCAAGCAGTGCGGCATAGGCGCCAATCGTTTTCGCGGCCGCGGTGCAGAAGATGTCCACGGCTAAGGCAGCGCTGGCATCGCCTGCTTGTGTTTTTTGCAGCAGGGCTTGCATGTCACTCTCGCCACCGGAAAGCGCTGCCAGTCCCGCGTGTTTGTTCAGCATGTCTTCCAGGCTGTCGGCTGAGGCGTTTTCATGGCGAAGAAGATAGAGAATGACGCCGGGATCGAGATCGCCGCTGCGCGTGCTCATCGGGATTCCACCCGTGGGGGTTAGCCCCATGGTGGTGTCTATGGATTTTCCATCCAGGACCGCGGCCAGACTTGAGCCGTTGCCGAGATGCGCGAACACAGCCTTTTGCGGCATCGCTTCGCGGAGCCTGTAGACAATGGATTCGTAAGATAAGCCGTGAAAGCCGTAGCGCACGATGCCCTTCGTGTACAAGTCCTGCGGCAGGGGCAGATGGCAGGCGACGGGCGGCAGCGTGCGATGAAATGCAGTATCGAAGCAAGCCACCTGCATGGCTTTGGGGAAGATACGTTCCATCTCCCCGACAAGACTGAGTTCGAGGGGAATATGCAGCGGTGCGAAATGGACGGCCTGCTGCAGTTGAGACCGGACTGCGGGCGTGAGTACCTGATGCTCACGCAGATGCGGGCCGCCATGCACGATGCGATGGCCGACGGCCGCGGGTTCGTCATGGAAGTGAGAGCGAATGGCATCAGTGAGCTTGCCGAGCGCGTCAGACTGCGACTGCAGCACATGATCCTGCTGCAGCAGGGTCTCTCCGGAGGCTTCGCGCAGATGCACACTTCCCTGCGCGCGTCCGATACCTTCCGCACTGCCGGAGGCAACGAGTTCTACGTCGTTATTCCCGGCGCGAAAGAGACCCATCTTCAGGGAAGAGGAGCCGCTGTTGAGGGCCAGCAGCAAAGCTTCCGGGTTGATGCCTGCATCAGACGCCATGCTTACCCCGGCCAGGTCCAGTTGCGGATTTCTTCGCGATCGATGCCCTCGGCGTAGGCGTAATTCAAGGCATCGGTGATCTCGTTTTGGAGCTTCTGCTTGATGTGCGCCGCTTTCACACCAAGACTGTCGACGCGATCGATCACATCGATTGCGAGATGGTAGCGGTCGATGCCATTGATGATAGCGAGCTCGAAGGGTGTGTTGATGCTGCCCTTCTCCCGGTAGCCGTGCACATGGAAGCCATCATGGTTGGTGCGGTTGTACGCGACTTTGTGAACAAGGGAGGGATAGCTATGAAAGTTGAAGATGACGGGCTTGTTCCTGGTGAAGAGCGAATCGAAGTCCCGGTCGGAGAGACCGTGGGGATGAACGGTGTCCGGTGTGAGGCGAAAGAGATCGACGACGTTGACGAAGCGGATTTTGAGGGTGGGGAGTTCCTGCTTGAGGATAGCGACAGCGGCGAGGGCTTCCATGGTGGGGATATCGCCTGCGCAGGCCATGACAACATCCGGTTCGTCGTTGCCGTCCGTGCTTGCCCAATCCCAGATGCCGATCCCGATGGTGCAGTGGTGAATGGCCTGCTCCATGGTCAGGTATTGGAGATGCGTCTGCTTATCCGCGACGATGACGTTGATGTAGTCCTCGGATCGCAGGCAGTGGTCGGTGACGGATAGAAGGCAGTTGGCATCGGGCGGCAGATAGATGCGCACAACGTCAGGGCTTTTGTTGGTGACGACATCCAGGAAGCCGGGATCCTGGTGGGTGAAGCCGTTGTGGTCCTGACGCCAGACGAGGGAGGAGATGAGGTAATTGACCGAGGCGATAGGCGCACGCCAGTCGATCTCTTTCTTGGCCATCTCCAGCCACTTCGCATGCTGGTTGAACATGGAGTCAATGACATGGATGAAGGCCTCGTAGCTGGAGAAGAGACCGTGGCGTCCGGTGAGCAGGTAGCCTTCGAGCCAGCCTTGCAGAGTGTGTTCGGAGAGGATCTCCATCACGCGACCGTCGAGTGCGATGTCAGTACCGTCGGCATCCTCGGGGAAGAATTCCGCTTCCCATGTTTTGGGGGACGCTTCGTAGATGGCCTCGAGTTTGTTGGAGGCAGTCTCATCCGGCCCGAAGACGCGGAAGTTGGTCATGTTGCGGCGCATGACGTCGCGGAGAAACTTTGCCGTTACCTCCGTGGGAGACACATAGATTGTTCCGTGTGTTTTCACGTCGACCGCGTAGGCGTGAAAGTCAGGCAGGTCCAGAGGCTTTTTCAGCCTGCCGCCATTGGCATGGAGATTTGCGCTGATGCGTTGGTTGCCCACCGGTGCGAGGTCTTGCAACTCCTCGTTGAATCGGCCGTGTTCATCGAAGAGCGTTTCCGGTTCGTAGCTGCGCATCCAGTCTTCCACGATCTTCAGGTGGGCCGGATTTGTTGCCGGGTCCAGTACGGGGACCTGATGAGCTCTCCAGAAACCTTCGACTTTGTGGCCATCGACCTCTTTTGGCCCGGTCCATCCCTTGGGAGAGCGGAGCACGATCATGGGCCAGCAGGGGCGCTCCGTAACGCCGTGGATGCGGGCCTGCTCCTGGATGTGATGGATCTCTGCGATGCAGGCATCCATCGTTGAAGCCATGAGCTGGTGCATGGTCTCGGGCTCGTCGCCTTCGACGAAGTAGGGCTTCCATCCATAGCCGTGAAAGAGGGCTTCGAGTTCATGATGCGGGATGCGCGCGAGTACGGTGGGGTTGGCGATTTTGTAGCCGTTCAGATGAAGGATCGGCAGCACGGCGCCATCGCGTTTGGCGTTTAGAAATTTGTTGGAGTGCCATGCCGTGGCCAGGGCCGCGGTCTCTGCTTCTCCATCCCCTACCACTACGGCGACGATCAGGCCGGGGTTGTCGAAGGCTGCGCCGAAGCCGTGCGAAAGGCTGTACCCAAGCTCGCCGCCCTCGTGGATGGACCCCGGTGTTTCCGGTGTGCAATGGCTGCCGATGCCGCCGGGAAAGGAGAACTGCTTGAAGAATTTAAGCAGACCTTCTTCATCCTGCGTCTTATCCGGGTAGACCTCCGAGTAGACGCCTTCGAGATAGGAGTTTGACAGGACAGCAGGCGCGCCGTGGCCTGGCCCGGAGATGTACATCAGGTTGAGGTCGAACTTCTTGATGGCGCGATTGAGATGGACCCAGGTAAAGGATTGTCCAGGATCAGAGCCCCAGTGCCCGAGAAGACGGTTCTTGATGTGCGCCGGCTTGAGCGGCTCACGCAACAGGGGATTGGCGCGGAGATAGATCATGCCCGCGGAAAGATAGTTGCACGCATGCCAGTAACGGACAGTTTTGCGGAGCTCTTGTTCCGTAAGTGTGGGGGCAGGGGAAGCGACTGTGGCCATGGTTCTCCGTTCAAACCGTCGGGCGTGCTGTCCCAGGATTGCGGCAGAGACGCTTAGCTCACCCTAGCGCACGCCGGTCT
>CAZZWG010000012.1:17803-20028 GCA_964657685.1 Verrucomicrobia bacterium Tous-C9LFEB
CGAGGGTCAGGAGAGGAGCCTGCGTTGCAGTTCCATGCACATGCTCTCCGCGCGTTGCTGCCATGTGCTGGTCCTGCTTGCTTCCCAGCGCGCCTGGCGCAGGCCGTCCCCAAATCCGGTTGAACGCAGATGCTCGAGAGCGGCAGCGCCCTCTTCGGCGGAGTGTACCAACGTGAGCAGAGGCTGCCTGTCCCGTAGTTCCGCTACCCCCGTTGTGGCAAGGATCGGGTGTCCGGCCGCCAGGTGGTCATAGAATCTGGTGCTGGAACCGGAGAAGGTGGGCTCACGTTTGTTGTAGGGCAGTATGGCGACGTCGATGCCGCGCGCGTAACGGTGCAGCTCTGTGTACGGCTGCGCGCCGATGAAGTGTGTGCGTGGATGATGCATGACACGGTGCCGTGCGCGGCGCTGCCGGCCCTCGCGAATGGGCATGGTGGCTGGTCCGACAAAGAGCCAGTGGAGCCAAGGCGTGAGTTCGAGCAGGCGTTCAAGGAAGAGCCAATCTGTGTTCTCTGCCAGGTTTCCGATCACGCCGGCGAGCGGACGCGGCAGATGCTCCACCGAAGCCGGCAGTGGCGCAGGGGAAAGCAGCGGTGCCGGCAGAAGGCTTTGGATGCCGGTGGCGTTCGGAAGAAGGTGGACGCGAGCAGGGGAGCAATGGGCCTCGTCCTGTAGATAGGCTTGGATTCTTTCGGAGTTGGGACAAACCAGCGTTGCCGTTCGACAGAGGCGGCGGTCCAGACGGCGTACCCGCCGGAAGCTTACGTGGTCATACCGGGCCATGAGGTCTGACAGCCAGTAGATGACCGGACCGGGCCAGCGTTCCGCGACGGGAGCGAAGAAGGGAGTGGTGCAGACGAGAACAGCCCTCCCTGGTTCCATGACGCCCTGCAGGAGTCGAGAGGTGATGGAGGTGCCTGTGCGCGCGAACAAGGAGAAGGGAAAGCGCGCAAAGCCGCGCATCACGGAGAAGGATTGAATGCACAGTGGAGAGGCGGAAGGAAGAGTGCCAGCCTGGCGCAGAGTGGGTCTGGGCGGAAGGAGAGTTCGCTCGGGTTTCCAAAGGGAGACTTTGACGAACTCACTCAGCGCGGTGGCGAACTCGAGATCAAGGGCGTCGGAATACTGAAGGATGTGCCAGGCTTCCGCTCGTGAGGGCGACTTGCCGTGTAGCATGTCAGGCATTTACGCCGGTAAGGGGAAGGGCGCCGTAAGCGGTGGTCGCCTGCAGCGCGCACTTCGGTTGAGGACGAGGGTTCACGGCTACACTATAGCCAGTTTTTTTGTCTCTTCGATGCTTTTTTACATTCCGCTGTTTTTGGAAGGGTCAGCCTGGAGCAGAACGAAATGGCGACCAAGATACAGCTTCACGGAGGAAGGTCCGTCCGCCACCATCTGCAGGGGTCGTGGACGGCGCAGGCTTGCATCCATCTGCGTGTTTCCTTCCCCTATCGTGTGGCCGCCGAGATCCATGACGACGAACCGCTCCCCGATGTACCCGGCGCCGTACGCGCCTGCCGGGAGGTGCGTACCCCCGAAGACGAGGGCTGCCTCGCTGACGAGATAGAACTGGTAGCGTTCCTGCACCGAGGTGGAATAGCCGGAGGTATCGACGGGTGCGGCCCATACGGTGGCCTGCTTTCCAAAGGTCGTACCCGCGGCATTCCTTAATTGCAAGGGTGCGGAGCGGCCCTGGAAATACACTGTCGCCGGCAACAGGGAAGCGAGTTGCTCCGGGGTGAAGGGAACGCCCTGGGGCGTGGAGGTCTCCTTCGCGGCGATGCCACTGGCGTGGGTCTGGGCTCCCTGCGCGGGCAGAGCCTGCGGTGAAAGAGACGCGCTGAGAGAAGCAAGCAGAAGAGCTTTGGTTATGGAAAGGTGCTTCATGTTTCTCCTTGTTGGGGTGGCGACGATTGAGAAAGTTGCCGTGTTTCGTCTTAGCGGTAAGCGCTTAGGCCTTTGCTTTCCGTGAGGGTGTAGAGGGCGTCGAGCTTCTTCGGCGGGACAATGGTTTCTGAGCGGCCGCTGGGCCAGCGGACTTCGATCTTGTCGATCGATGTCCCTGCACCGATCCCGAAGTGAGGGCGCTGGTCGGGGCTTGATGCGTAGCTGCCTCCGGCCATGACGTCCGCTCGCTGCCGGAAGCCGTTCGCGGTGACCCATACCGTGGCGCCGATCGCGTCGCGAGAGCTGCCAGGCTTGCCGGGTGCGGATGACGGCGCGCC
>CAZZWG010000012.1:20128-24835 GCA_964657685.1 Verrucomicrobia bacterium Tous-C9LFEB
ATTGTGGCTTCGGCGATGCCTTCCTGGTAGGCGACGTCTGTGAAGTTGGCGTCACCGTCATTGCGATACAGCGGCTTGTAGTCGTCAGAGAAGGTGGTGTTGTAGATGTCGATGAGGCCGTTGTGTGTGAGGTCTCCGGCGGCGATGCCCATGCTGGCGGTCTCGCGGCCGCTCTCGTTGAGGGCGTAGCCGGAAGCAAAGCTTGCGTCCTCAAACGTGCCGTCGCCCTTGTTGATGTAGAGGTAGTTGGGCGTGGAGTCGTCGGCGACGAGCAGGTCCGGTTTGCCGTCCCCGTTCACGTCAATGAAGAGTGAGGCCAGACCGTAGTAGTGATTTTTGTCACCCACGCCGGCCTTCTCGCTGACGTCGGTGAAGGTGCCGTCGCCATTGTTGTGGAACAGATGGTCGGCCTCGCCGTGTAGGCCATGCGGACCGCACATCACTGGAACGCCGCGGAACTCACAGTAACTGTGTGCGGCGGAGCCGGTGCCGCTGGAGGCGTGAACGAGGTCATCGACCTTGATGTAGCCCGGGACGAAGAGATCGAGGTAGCCGTCACCGTCGTAGTCGCCCCAGGTTGCGCCGGTCGACCATCCGCCGAGGCTTACGCCGGCCTTCTCCCCAACGTCGGTGAAGGTTCCGTTGTGGTTGTTGTGATAGAGGCGGTTCTTGCCGAAATTGGAGACGAAGATGTCGGGCCAGCCATCGTTGTCGAAGTCACCAACAACCGCACCGAAGCCCCAGCGGTCATTGGCTACGCCGGCCTTGGCTGTGACGTCCGTGAAGGTGCCGTCGTGGTTGTTATGAAAGAGCGCGGCGTGGGGCGGCTTCGTCTTTCCCTGTTCGGCGTCGTAGCTGGAGCCGTTTACCAGATAGATGTCGAGCCAGCCGTCGTTGTCATAGTCCAGCAGTGCTACCCCTGATCCCACGGTTTCCGGGATGGTGGCCTTTGCCGCGGAACCCATGTGGTGCGACCAGGCTGCGAGTCCGGCCTGTTGTGCGACGTCCTTGAAGATTACCGGACCTGTGGTGACGAAGCCACCGGCCGTGATGGGCCGGTGCTGCGCATCGAGAATGGCGGGGTGCGCACCGCCGGTGGATGAGCCGCCCGGCGCGGGAGGTTGTGAACCCTCCACCGGCCTGGTGGACTGATGCTCGAGCGGAGAAGGGTTGGGGTTCTGTGCGTCGAGCGCGTGCAGCCCAAGAGAACAAGAGAGAGAAAGACCGACGATCCAACGTTTCATACGATTCGTTCCGGTTGCGCCTCGCTTTGCCTGCCCGGACACGCAAGGGCCGTGGGGGGTGAAGAGTTCAGCCGAGATCACTTGCCGCCCGCAGCGGGCGCCTGCACGGGTTGGCTGGCGGCAGGTGCGGCAGCGGCTGCAGATGGAGTCGACGGCGCGCCTCCACTGAGATCGTGGGTGTGCCATGGAACGCTTTCGTTGGCGATTTCGTTGTGCTTCCGCAGATACTCAAGCGCAAAGGTGCTGGCCATGGGATCGTCTTTCTGGTCGGCGAAGAAGGCGGCTTCCCTGGTGGCTTGATCCTTCATCCCGAGACGCCGGTACAGGATGGACAGGTTATAGTGCGCGGCGAGGTCATCGGGATCAATGGCCTGCAGCGCCTGGTACTGCTCGGAGGCCTCTTTGTACTTGTGTTGCTGATACAACGAGAAGCCAAGTTCACGATGAGCGTCCTTGGATTGTGGAAACGCTGCCAGGACCTGGTTGAAGTCGTTGATGGCGAGATCGAGGTTGCCCTCGTTGCGTTCCACGAGCGCACGGTAGTAGAGTGCGCGGGCATTGTTCGGAGTCAGTTCCAGAGCCTTGGCGAGATTGGGACGCGCTTCGCTGTAGCGCTCCCACTGGATGTCGACGATGGCCATATTTGTGTAGGCGTCTGTGTAGTCCGGGCGAAGATTGGCCACGTGCTGGAAGGCTGCGAGCGAAGCCTGATACTGCAGCGCATCGAGCAGCGCGATGCCGTAGTTGTTCCAGCGCATCCACTCCTTGATGTCGCTGTCCGTTGGCGCGACCTTTGCATTCTCCCCTACCTTCAGAACCCGGCTGACACTGATCATGTCCACGACTGGTTCAGCGTAGTGGTCCTTGGCCATCGCGAAATCGAGGAAATGCTGATCGAAGCGCCTGTACTTGATGGTGGCCGTCAACGTGACGGACCCGCTGGCAGTGGCCGGCATCCGGAAGGTGTAGCGCACCACCTGCGACCGTCCTGACTGGATGGAGTTGTTGTATGCGACCACCCGGTTGTCCCATACCTGATGCAGGTCGTTGATGCCGCCTTTGACGTTGATGAGCCGGTTCGTGAAGCTGTGCACATGCTCGTCGAGATCACCTGAGGGCTTGAGGAAGCCGCTTTCGGCAAGCACCTTACCGGCGGTGTCCTTGACGGTGAAATCAACCCAGGACTCATACATGTCTCGCTGCTCGGGCACATGGCTATGGGCGATGCCCTTGTTCTGGATCACCACATCGGCTGTGAGCTTTTCTCCTGGTGCAATCTTGTAATCAACAAGTCCGAGCGGGGCGACCAGTGCGTTCACGTCGCCCTCATGCCCTTCGCGCTCCAGGCCAAATACATCCACGTTGAAGACGTTGGTCTTGAGGAACTGCAGGATCCTTGCGGACTGCTCTGTGTACCCGTACACCGCGGGGATGAGGGTGTTGCCGCCGAGCCAGCGATGAGAGGCAAGTTTGCCCTGCTTGGCGCCCGGGTCTCGATCGGCGCCGGCGCCCGTCAGCGCTTCGCGCTGCATGTGACAGGTTTGGCAGGTGGAAACGGAATCCTTCACATAGAAGGGCAGGGGGGACTGCTTTGCATAGGAGGACGCCTGCCACTCGTCATAGACCGAGAAGGCCCGAAGCCACTTGTAGTCATTCAACTGTTTGGGCAATGCGGCCTTGTGGCAGCTGGCGCAGTATTCCGGTGTGCGATAGAAGTCTTTCATCACCGCTTTGGAGTGGCGGTCTAAGTGCGCGAGGATTTCGGCATCGCTTACCGGCCTGGTGATAGGGGCACCGGCCTCGTCCACGAGGACTGCAGGAACACCCATGACATAGCTGCCGGTCCCGCGGGTCGTGACCTTCTGAATGGAGTGGCAGACCGAGCAGGTGATGCCATCGGCATCGTACGGATGTGTGGTCGGCTTGCCTGTGGTGAGCTGTCCGGAAACAACGGCAACCGGATCGTGGCAACCCTCGCAATGGCGCATGTACTCTGTGCCTTTTTCGGCTTTGAGGAGCTGGATGTTGCGCTGGTACCACACGGGCCGATTGGAGTTGGCGTGTGCAGACTGACGCCACTGCGCCTCCGACGCCTGATGGCAGTGGCCGCAGTAAGCTGCCGTAGGGAAGGCCGAGGGCTCCAGAAACTGGCCTGTATCCGTGGTGGCGTTGGAAGGAAGGAAGGGGCTTCCCGCGCCGAACTTATACGAGTAGGAACTGGCGACTTTGGACTGATAGGTTTGGCGAGCGTCCCTGGCCGCCTCCTCTGCAGAACTTGCGCGCACACCCTGCCGCAACGCTGCCGCGGCGGCAAGCATGCTTGCCATCACGAAGATTGAGCGTAACGTCCATCGCCAGGGAGACTGCATCGTCCTTTTCGCTCTGCGGCCAGGGTATAAGGCGTGACGTTTCAAGCCTTCGGCGCTGAGCCGGCCGTGCTTCTCGAGTCAGTGAAGTGTAAAGCATGGGCCGGTGGTTTGACCACCTCCAAGTGTTCGCAAATTCTTCGCTTTTTGTAGGCCTCCGAAAGGTGGAGAACAGCATCAACCTTTTGGTGTAGGGACCCGAGTCTCTGAGGGCAAGAAAGGGAAACCAAAGTATGGCCGAGCGCACGATTGAACGAGATGAACCCATTATCGACGAGCATGATGAGCTGCTCCGGCGCGCCGTGGACCGCGCTGACCGTGCAGAGGCGGAATTGGCGAAGTTGAAGGCGAAGACACCTGCGAAAGCGTCTAAGCACAACGGCGACCCCGTTGGGGAGAGTCGTCCCACCCACACGAAGGCACACGAGAGTGAACCGGCCGAAAAGCACGGCCACCTGGTCGAGCCGGGGTCCATGGACAAGGCTAAGCAACCTGCGGCGCAGTCTCCTGAGGGGCACGCGGTTGGCGAACCGGAGGCTCGTGGCCTGGACGCCCTGCGTGAGGACAGCATGATGGCCCATCTTCTGGAGGCGCTTGACCGCGGTGAAGACATTGGACACTATGGGCGGCTGACCTTTGCGATGATCGCCCGGCACTTTCTGGATGATGACGAGGTGCTTGCGGAGCTCACCAAGGATGGTGACTTCTCGGAAGAGGAGGCTCGCCAGATGCTGGTGCAGGTTGAGGGCCGGGATTACAGCCCACCGCGGCGCGATCGCATTCTCGAGTGGCAGTCGGAGCAGAGCTTTCCCATCATTCCGAATACTGACGATCCTGACTGCGGCAATGTGTACAAGTCCCTGCGATTCCCGAAGCAGACGTACAGCCACATCGGCCATTACCAGGAGGAGAAAGCGCACAGCTAACGGATGTCCCTGGGGTCTCGTAAGGACCTCGGGGCCCTATCGTTCGACGTGGGCAACGTACTATGGAGGTATGCCCTTTCCGGCAATTCCTCATCTTCACTATGCCTGGCTGGTGGCGGCTTCTACGATTGCCGGGGTGATGAATGCGATGGCGGGTGGTGGCTCTTTTAT